>JBIKUN010000012.1:0-51734 GCA_044347565.1 Vicinamibacterales bacterium
GAGCGCCGGGGGTGGCTGCGCCAGAGCCTGTCGAACCTCGGGACGCTCACCCTGTATTTCCTGGGCGTCTCGCCAGAGCGGCTGGCCCGCAGGTATGATCGTCGCCCGAACGTTTTCTGAGGTTGCCCGATGCTGATCAAGCCCACGCCCGACCTGCGCGAGTCCGAGGTGACACCCCACGAACTCTATCTGCGCCGCCGCGAGTTCATCGGCGCGGCCGGCGTGGCCGCCGCCGCGCTTGCCACTGGCGCCATCGCGCCGGGCGAGGCCGCCGCGCAGAACCCGTCGGCCCAGAAGCTCGCCAATCTCAAGAAGAGCAGCTTCAGCACGACCGAGACGATGAACTCGTACCGGGACGTGACGACCTACAACAACTTCTACGAGTTCGGGCTCGACAAGGGCGACCCGGCCCGCCACGCCCACGCGCTCAAGCCGCGCCCGTGGTCGATCAAGGTGGAAGGCGAGTGCGCCAAGCCGGGCACCTACAACCTCGAAGACATCCTGAAGTGGTTCCCGCTCGAAGAGCGCATCTACCGCATGCGCTGCGTCGAGGCGTGGTCGATGGTGATTCCGTGGAACGGCTTCCCGCTGGCCGACTTCGTGAAGCGCTTCGAGCCCACCTCGAAGGCGAAGTACATCGAGATGCGCACGCTGCTCGACCTGCGGCAGATGCCCGGGCAGACCGAGCCGGCGCTCGTGTGGCCCTACCGCGAAGGCCTGCGCATGGACGAAGCCCTGCATCCGCTGGCGATGCTCGCCGTGGGCCTCTACGGCGAAGTGCTGCCGAACCAGAACGGCGCGCCCATCCGTCTCGTCGTGCCGTGGAAGTACGGCTTCAAGGGCGTCAAGTCGATCGTGAGCGTGAAGTTCGTCGAGAAGGAACCGCTCAACACCTGGCAGCAGACGCGCGCCGATGAATACGGCTTCTACGCCAACGTGAACCCCGACGTGGATCATCCGCGCTGGACGCAGAAGACCGAGCGCCGCATCGGCGAGTTCTTCCGCCGCAAGACGCTGCCGTTCAACGGCTACGGCGATCAGGTGGCCTCGCTCTACGCGGGCATGGACCTGCGCAAGTACTACTGAGCCGGCGTGCGCCATTCGGTGAGTCGAGAATGACGCAGACACAGGTCGTACGCCGGGTCGTCAAGCCGCTCGTGTTCCTGGCGGCGCTGCAGCCCGTCGGCTGGCTCGTCTACAACGCGTTCTGGGGCGACCTGGGCGTGAACCCGGTCGAGACGATCACCAACCACACCGGGATCTGGTGTCTGCGTTTCCTCGTACTCACGCTGCTCATCACGCCGCTGCGCTGGGTGACGGGCTTCGGCCCGCTGGCGCTCTTCCGGCGGCCGATCGGGCTCTTCGCGTTCTTCTACGGCACGCTGCACTTCATGACCTACTTCGTGCTCGACCACTCGCTCGTCTTCGACGGCGTGTGGGAGGACGTGGTCAAGCGGCCCTACATCACCGCCGGCTTCACGGCCTTCGTGCTGATGATCCCGCTCGCCATCACCTCGACCACGGGCTGGATCCGGCGCCTCGGCGGCCGCAACTGGAACCTGCTGCACCGCCTCGTCTACGTCTCGGCGCTCGGCGGCGCGCTGCACTACTTCTGGAAGGTCAAGCTCGACACGACCAACCCGATCTACTACTTCGCGATCGTCGGCCTGCTGCTCGCCGCGCGGGTGTGGAAGGCGGCGGCGAAGAAACGCACCGTGGCGCCGGCCGCCGCACGCGTCGCGCCGCAGGCGTGAGCCCGGCGCCGCACGACACCGTGCCGCGCGTTGCCGGCGCGCGTCCGGCCGTGGTGATGCTGGCGCGCAGTCCGTTCGCGGCGGGGAAGACCCGCCTCGCGGTCGGCCTCGACGCGGTGGCGGCCGCGGACCTGCGCGGCGCGATCCTGCGCGACACGATCGAGGCCGCGCTCGCGCCCGGCTGGCCGCTGCACGTGCACGTCACGCCGGCTGACGACATCGCGCGCTCGGCCGCCTGGCTCGCCGAAGACGCCGCGTTCGCCGCGAGTGCCGCCCGTGTGCACTGGCATCCGCAGCGCGGCGACGATCTCGGCGCGCGGATGATCGCCGCTGTGGGTGAGACGCTTGCCGCCGGACACGATGTGGCGGTGCTCGTCGGCTCGGACATCCCGGATCTGCCGGCCGCGGCGGTCACGGACGCGCGCGCGGCGCTCGTCTCGCGGCCGCGCGGAACGCGCGTGGTGTTGGGGCCGGCGGCGGATGGCGGCTTCTATCTGGTGGCCGCGACCGACGTCGCCGCGCTCGCCATCGCCTTCGGCGGCGTGACATGGAGCCAGCCGTCCGCGCTCGCGGACGTGACGGCACGGCTTGCCGCGGCCGGGTACGACGTGGCGGCCGTGCAGGCATGGCCGGATCTCGATGTGCCGGCCGATCTCGAGGCGCTCATCGCGCGGCCGGGCGGCGGGGCGCGTCGCACGCGGGCGGTGGCGGCGCGGATCCCGCCGTACAATCACGAGGTATAACGACGGACCGTCTTCGCACAGAGGCCCGGCCGAGGCTGGCGGGCGCGGTGCTGCTCGTCGCGGCGCTCGGCGCGAGTGCGTGCGCGTCACCGTCGGATGCCGGCAGCGACGCGTCGTCCGCCACGACGCAGACGGCGCCGGCGCTCGAGATGCGCGTCATCCAGCACGGGACGCCGAAGCGCGACTTCAAGGACGACATCACGACGCCGCAGGTGGCCATGCCGAAGGAGCTCTACCTCGACTACGGCACCTACTTCTGGTCGGTGTCGGCCCTGCAGAACGACCGGGGAAGTCGCCAAGTCAGGGATGGCGGTCTTCGTCATCGAAGAGTAGATGCTCACGCCGCTGGCGCCTGTGCTATAGTAAGGCTTCTGTCGCGGGGTGGAGCAGTCCGGTAGCTCGTTGGGCTCATAACCCAAAGGTCGCGGGTTCAAATCCCGCCCCCGCAACCAATGAGGGCCGCACGCCGTGCGGCCCTCGCCATGTGCGGCCACTCCCGCCTCAGATCTTGGCGTAGCCGACGCCCTGTTCCTGCACGAGCCCCAGCCCCATCACGTGCGACGGCACGATGCGCACGCCGGGATTGAGGCCCGTCACGAGGTCGGCCCGCACCTCGGCCACCGGCAGCGTCCGCGCCGTGGCGAGCTGCGCTGCGATGCTGTCGAGGGCGATGCCGCACTGCCAGAAGATCGTGCCGCGCGCCTGCAGCGCCTTGACGCCCATCGTCGGCTCGTCGAGATAGAGGTTGCGCTCGGCCGGCTGCTTCGTGGCCGGGTCCATGATCTTCGAGCGCTCGCCGAGGGCGTAGGTCTTCCACAACCGATCGGACGCGTTGATGGCGAAGGCGCGGCCCGAGATGCCGACGATCGTCCGCACCTCCGGGTGCGCGCGCTGGTAGACGTCGCGGAAGCCGTCCATGTAGTTGCGCGGCAGGCGCAGCGGCGGCGGCTGCGCCGCCGGATCGGAATCGGCCATGTCGAACACGAGCATGTGGCGGCCCTTCAGCTCGTCGATCCACGAGAGATCGATGCCGCCCCGGGCCGTGGGCGGCGCGGCCCCGGCGGGCGCCGCGGGCAGCGCCGCGAGGCCGGCGAGCCACGAGAGCGCGGAGACGAAGGAACGACGGCTGCGGCGGGCGGTGACGGGCATCGTAAGGTCTCCTGAGGCGGCTCATCGTAACATCGCGGCGGGGTGCTGTCCGTCGCGCAGCGCGTCGCGCACCGTCGCCGCCACGGCCTCGAACGACCGGGCCAGCGCCGAGCTGCGACGCCATGCCAGCGCGATCGTGCGGCCCGGTCCTGGCGCCGTGAACTCGCGCACGACCAGCTGCCCGCGCCGGTTCTCGACCGGCAGTGCAATCGACGGCAGCAGCGTCACGCCGCGGCCGGCACTCGCCATCTGCACGAGTGTCGCGAGACTCGTGGCGCGGTAGCCGGCTTCGCGCGCGCCGACGCGGGCGCAGAGCTGCAGCGCCTGATCGCGGAAGCAGTGGCCGTCGTCGAGCAGCAGCACGCCTTCGTCGTCCAGATCCTGGATGCGCGCGCGCCGCGTCGGACTGGCCAGCCGGTGTTCGGGCGCGGCGGCGAGCAGGAACGGATCGCGCATCAGCATCGCGTGTTCGAGCGTGCCGAGGTCCGCTTCGAGGGCCAGCATCGCGGCGTCGAGCGTGCCGTCGTTCACCTGCCGCACGAGGCCGCGTGTGTGATCCTCGCGCCACACGATCGTGAGCCGCGGATACGTGCGGGCGAGGCCGGGCGCGATCTCGGGCAGCAGGTACGGCGAGATGGTGGGGATGACGCCGAGGCGCAGCGTGCCCGTGAAGGGATCGGCGAGGTGGCGCCCGAGTTCGGTGAGATCGCCGGCGGCGACGAGCACGGCGCGCGCCTGCGCCACGATCGGTGTCCCGGCCGCCGACACGCGCACCTGCCGGCGGTTGCGCTCGAACACCTGCACGCCGAGGGCGTCTTCCACCTGCGCGATCTGCGCGCTCAGCGACGGCTGCGACACGTGACAGGCGTCGGCGGCCTTGCGGAAGCCACCGAGGTCGGCGACGGCGACCAGATACTGGAGCTGCCGCAGGGACACCGGCAGCGGCGCGGCGAAATCCATAGCCTCAAACTATCACGATGAGTCTATTGATGTCTTTGACCCCTGTGTCTCGCGGGCGCATACTGTCAACGATCGGGCGTCACGCCCGGTCTCTCGTTCGCGCACAGGGGAAAGACATGCACAAGACACGCTCGACGACGCTCGCCGCCCTTGCGGTGGCGATGCTCTCGCTGACGTCACCGACGTCCGCCGTGGCCCAGACGGGCCAGTCCAATCAGTTCTGGTGGCCCGACCAGCTCGATCTCTCGCCGCTCCGCCAGCGGGGCACCGAGTCCAATCCGCTCGATAAGGACTTCAACTACGCCAAGGCGTTCGCCACGATCGACCTCAATGCCGTGAAGCAGGACATCCGCCAGGTGCTCACCACGTCGCAGCCCTGGTGGCCGGCCGACTACGGACACTACGGCCCGTTCTTCATCCGCATGGCGTGGCACTCCGCGGGCACCTACCGCGTGGGTGATGGCCGCGGCGGCGCTGGCGGCGGCCAGCAGCGGCTCGGCCCCGAGATGAGCTGGCCCGACAACGGCAATCTCGACAAGGCGCGCCGCCTGCTCTGGCCGGTGAAGCAGAAGTACGGCCAGAAGATCTCGTGGGCCGATCTCATGGTGCTCGCCGGCAATGTCGCGCTCGAGTCGATGGGCTTCAAGACCTTCGGCTTCGCCGGCGGCCGCACCGACGACTGGGAACCGGACCTGGTCTACTGGGGCCCCGAGAAGAAGTTCCTCGCCGATGAACGCCACACCGGCAACCGCCAGCTCGCCAACCCGCTCGCGGCCGTGCAGATGGGCCTCATCTACGTGAACCCCGAGGGCCCGAACGGCAAGCCGGATCCGCTGGCCGCCGCGAAGGACATCCGCGAGACGTTCGGCCGCATGGCGATGAACGACGAGGAGACCGTGGCGCTCATCGCCGGCGGGCACACCTTCGGCAAGGCGCACGGCGCCTACGCCCCGGCCAAGTGTGTGGGCCCCGAGCCGGCCGCCGCGCCCCTCGAGCAGCAGGGCTTCGGCTGGACGAACACCTGCGGCAAGGGCAACGCCGGTGACACGGTGACGAGCGGCCTCGAAGGCGCGTGGACGTCGAAGCCCACGGCGTGGAGCAACGAGTTCTTCACGAACCTGTTCGCCTACGAATGGGTGCAGACGAAGAGCCCGGCCGGCGCCACGCAGTGGATTCCCGCGAACGGCCGCGCCGCGAACACCGTGCCCGACGCGCACGATCCGGCAAAGCGCCACGCGCCCATCATGCTCACGACCGACCTGGCGCTGCGCTTCGATCCGGCGTACCAGAAGGTCTCGATGCGCTTCCGCGACAACGCCGAGGAGTTCCGTCTCGCGTTCGCCAAGGCGTGGTTCAAGCTGACGCACCGCGATCTGGGCCCGCGCGCGCGGTTCCTCGGCCCCGAAGTGCCGCGCGAAACGCTCATCTGGCAGGATCCGGTGCCGCCGGCCGACCATCCGCTCGTCGGCGCCGCCGACATCGCCGACCTCAAGCGGCGCATCCTCGCCTCGGGCCTGACTGGTCCGGAGCTCGTGCGCACGGCCTGGGCGTCGGCGTCGACCTTCCGCGGCACCGACATGCGCGGCGGCGCCAATGGCGCCCGGCTGCGGCTGGCCCCGCAGAAGGACTGGGAGGCCAACAACCCGCGTGAGCTCGCGAAGGTGCTGGCGCGGCTCGAGAGCCTGCAGCAGGAGTTCAACCGCGCGCAGACCGGCGGCAGGAAGGTCTCGCTCGCCGACCTCATCGTGCTCGGCGGTACAGCGGCCGTCGAAGACGCCGCGAAGAAGGCCGGTGTCGACGTGCAGGTGCCCTTCACGGCCGGCCGCACCGACGCCGCGCAGGCCGAGACCGACACGGCATCCTTCGCCTTCCTCGAGCCCACGGCCGACGGCTTCCGCAACTACTTCCGCCGCGGCGAAACGCGGTCGCCGGCGACGCTGCTGGTGGAACGCGCGAACCTGCTCACGCTGAGCGTGCCGGAGATGACGGCGCTCGTCGGCGGGCTGCGCGCGCTCGACGCCACGACCGGCGAGGCGAAGCACGGCGTGTTCACGTCGCGGCCGGGCACGCTCTCGAACGACTACTTCGTCAATCTGCTCGACATGAACACGCTGTGGAGCAAGTCCGCGACGGCCGAGGGCCTCTACGAGGGCAAGGACCGCGCGACGGGGAAGGTCAAGTGGACGGCGACGCCGGTTGACCTGCTCTTCGGCTCGAACTCCGAACTGCGTGCCGTGGCAGAGGTCTATGCGGCCGCTGATGGTCAGCAGAAGTTCGTGCGCGACTTCGCGAAGGCGTGGGCGCGTGTGATGCACCTGGATCGGTTCGACCTGACGAACTAGTCCGGCGGCCAACATGCGAGGCAGCGGCCGCCGGGGGTTCCGGTGGCCGTTGCCATCCACGCTCCGACTGGAGCGCGCCCGCTCAGGCGAAGACGTCGAGGATCGTGCCGGTCATCTCGTCGGCGGCACGCAGCACGGCGACTCCGGTACGCACCTCGTGCTTCGCCTTCAGGAGGTCCACGGCGTTCGTTGCGAGCCGTTCACTCTCCCCATCGCGCGCGATCGAGGCGGCGGCGCGATCGAGACGGTCGAACCCGGCGGTGAGGCCCTGCAGGCCGTGGCTGATGGCACCCAGCATGCCTGCGCAATCGGCCACCGCCGGTATTCCTTGAATCGAGACCAGCCCGCGCGGCCCCGGCGGCTGGCCGCGGTAGGATTACGACATGTGCTCCTGGCGTCCCGTCGTCTTCTGGCACCGTGACCTGCCGCCGCTCGAGGCCGAGGTCATGGACGAGCATGTTGTCGAGGCGGTGAGCGACCGCGTGCCTGGCATGATCGAGCGCCACGGCGACGGCTGGGATGCCTGCCATGCCTCGCTCATGGCGCACGTGACCGCCCGCCTCGAACAGGAAGTGGCGCGGCTCGGCGGCGACTACGCGCACGTGGTCGACGAACACGTCGACAGCCGGCGTGACGACGTCACCACTGAGAGCTGGCTGCACGGTCGCTTCAGCTACGTGCTGTACCGGCGAGGGCCTGCCCGGGCGTGAGCAGCGGCGGCGGCGCGCTGGCTTCGAGATGGCTGAGCGCGGCGCGCAGGCGCGTGTCGGCCTCGGCGGCTACGGTCTCGAGGGCGGGGTTCCCGATCATGCCCATCGCCGGGAGCGGCGCCATCGCCGCCACGGTCGAGGCGTCGTCGCCGCGTTCGTAAACGATGACGTTGCAGGGCAGCAGCAGTCCGATCTCGAGCTCCGCGTGCAGCGCCCTGTCGGCGAGCACCGGATTGCAGGCGCCGAGGATCACGTAGCGGCGGAAGTCGCGGCCGAGCTTCTGCTTGAGTGTCTGCGCGATATCGATGGTCGTGAGCACGCCGAAGCCCTGCGTCTTCAGGGCATCCGTGGCGCGGGCGACTGCGGTGTCGAAGGGGACGGAGAGATCGACGCGGAGTCCGTAGCGGGTCTCGTTCATGGCCATGCCGGTCCGCACGCGCGCTGACGCGCGCCCGCACCGCCTCCGCCGTCGTGATGAGCAAGGACGCTGCCAGCAAGGGCGTCGCGATTTTCCGGGCCGAGGCGTCGCGGCCGCCTCACGTCGTCGCGGGATTTCCTCGCGCCTCGGGAAATTCCGATCCGCGTCCGGTGGGCGTCGCATGCGGGCATGGACCCTGCCGCCACCTCCGCCCTGCGCGCGCTGCTCGACACCGAGCGGATCCTGACGCTCGCCGTCGTCGTGGACGGCGCGCCCGTAGCGGCGCTGCTGCCGTTTGTGCCCACGCCGGATCGCACGGCCGTGCTGGTGCAGGCCTCGGGCCTCGCCCGGCACACGTGTGGCCTGACCGACGGCGCGACGGTGGGCGTCGCGCTCTCGTCCCGGCGCGGCGGACGTCACTCCACGAGACGGGCGAGGGTCGCGCCAAGGTGCGAGGCCGGGTCGTCGTCAAAGGCTGCGACGAGGGGCTCGCGTTCGAGCACCGCCTGCACGATGCCGCGCTGCACGCCGCGCCCGCGTCCGTGCACCAGCCGCACCTCGCGCAGCCCGGCGTCGTGGGCGGCGGCGAGATACGCCGTCACGACGGCCGGGATGTCGCGCGGCTGGAACGCGTGCAGGTCGAGCTCGCGTTCGATGGGGATGACAACCGGGTCGTCGGACATTGGCGCCGTCCGATCAGGCGGTGGGTTCCGGCAGCGCGCGGTGCAGCGACTCGGCCAGCACGGCGAGGCTCATCGGCGTCTCGAGGACCGCCCGGAAGCCGGCCGCGCGCGCCTCGTCGGGGCTGAGTGCGGCGCTGTAGCCGGTGAAGCGCACGATCGGTGTGTCGTGCCGCAGGTCGAGCATCCGCCGCGCGAATCGCGCGGTGAGGTCGTCGAACCCGTCGCGGATGAGCGCCAGCGCGAGATGAGGCCCGACGCCGGGGGCGCACCCACTGGTCACATGGGGACGATAACAGAACAGGCCGAGCTGCCCACGAGTTCTATACTGGAACCGTGCCCGGACTCACGTGTTGTCCGGATCCGCCGCCATGGAAAAGATCATCGTCCACGCCAGGTTCCACACCGGGCATCGCCAGGTGGGGTATCCCGGCGCCTGCCGGTTCGTGCACGGCCACACCTGGCGGGGCACCATCGCCATCGCCACCGACGCGTTCCCGCGCGACGCCCTCGACATGTCGCTCGACTTCGGGCACATCAAGCAGGTGATGCGCGACCTCGATCACAAGATGCTCGTTGTCGCGAGCGATGCCACGTTCACGGACCCGGCCCTCTTCGAACCGGAGGGGGTGGTGGTGATGCCGGGGAAGGGCCCGAGCGTCGAGAACGTGGCCCACTACGTCTTCGATCGCGTCGTGGCGCTCATCGCCCGCCAGTATGCGGATCGCGGCATCGTCTATCGGATCGAAGTCACGATCCAGGAGACCGAGAACAACTGCTTTATCGTGGACAAGACCGCCACGGTCTAGAAACGCGACACGCGGCGCGCCGAAACGCGACACCAACGCCCGGCCGTGGCCCGCCGCCGGCCGCGCCTGGGCGGGCAGCTGCCGGCAAGGCTGCGCAAGGCACCGCTCTTGCTCAGCGCGGAGCCGTGCAGGCCGAGCGACTCCGTCCCGCCGAACCGCCAGAACCGTCCGCCGCCGTGCCGGTGATGGACGTCATCGCCGGCCTGTCGCGGGCGCTCGACATCACCGAGGGGCACCCCACCGGTCACGCCGCGCGCTCGTGTGTCATCGGCATGCGCCTCGGGCAGACCTGCGGGCTCGACGAGACCGCCCTCGCGGACCTCTTCCATGCGCTGCTGCTCAAGGACGCCGGCTGCTCGAGCAACGCCGCGCGCGTGCATCAGCTCTCGGGCGGCAGCGACCACGACGTCAAGCGCTCGCTGTGGCTGACCGACTGGCGCAACTGGTCCGAGAAGCTCGCCCACGGCGTCACCTGGGTGGGCCGCGGCGAGCCGCTCGGCCGGCGCGTCGGCCGTCTGCTGCACCTGGCGGCGGCCGGGCCACGGGCCGAGCAGGAGATGTTCCAGATTCGCTGCGACCGCGGCGCCGCCATCGCCCTCGACCTCGGGCTGTCGCGCGAGACCGCCGAGGCGATCCGCGCGATGGACGAACACTGGGACGGCGGCGGCCAGCCGGCCCGTCTGCGCCGCGACGATATCCCGCTGCTCGCGCAGATCATCGGTATCGCGCAGGTGCTCGAGATCTTCTGGCAGCAGCATGGCGTCGAGGCGGCTCGCGAGGTGGTGCGCCGGCGCCGGCGGCGCTGGTTCTCGCCGGAGCTTTCGCGCCTGGCGCTCGTCGTACTCGACGATGCCAGCTTCTGGCGGGCGCTCGCCGATGTGGCGTCGCTCGACCTGCTGCACGCCGTGGCGCCGGCGCCAGCGCTGCTGCACGTGACCGACGCGCACCTCGACCGTATCGTCGATGCGTTCGCCGGCGTCATCGACGCCAAGTCGCCCTATACGCATCACCATTCACGACGCGTCGCCGACTACGCCGTGGCCGCGGCCGCGCGCCTCGGGTTCCCGGACGAGCGGCTGGTGCGCCTGCGCCGCGCAGCGCTGCTGCACGACATCGGCAAGCTGGGCGTGTCGAACGCCATCCTCGACAAACCCGGCGCGCTCACGTCCAGCGAGTGGCAGGTGATGAAGGCGCACACCCGGCACACGCTCGAGATCCTCGACGCTGTGCCGATCTTCCGAGACCTCGCCGTGGACGCGGCGGCGCATCACGAGCGCCTGAACGGCACCGGCTATCACCTGGGCCTCCAGGGAGCGGCGCTGACGCCGTCGGCGCGCGTGCTGGCGGTGGCCGACGTGACCGACGCGCTGCGCTCCGACCGGCCCTACCGGGCCGGCCTCGCCGTGGAGCGCGTGGCGGCGATGCTCGCCGAGGATGCGACGAGCGGAAAGATGTGTCCGCAGAGCGTGGCGGCGATGACCGAGGTGCTGCGCGCCTGACGGGCTGGCGGCTCTGCTAGACTGCCCGCGGTGACGGCCGCATCCGGCCGCCCCAGGGAGTCGCCACCGTGATCCACAGCCTGTCCCGTTTGCTCTTCGTGACGCTCGTGACACTCGTGGCCGTGCCGGCCGCGGCCCAGACGCCGCCCGTGCCGGCCGTCCACATTTCGCCGGCCGAAGTCGCCGCCTTTCTCGAGACGGCCATCGCGAAGAGCGCCGTCGACCAGCCCATCAAGAGCGCCGACGTGCACGGCGGCAAGGCCCTCGTGGCGATGCTCCATCGCGACAAGGCCGAGGCCGGCGCGCTCATCCATGAACGGGTGACCGAGACGTACTACATCCTCCACGGCAGCGGCACCATCGTGACCGGCGGCACGCTCGGCGGCACGGCCAAGCCCACCGACCTCACGCGCGTGGGCGGCGGGCCGAGCCTGTCGGGTGAACGCCAGGGCGGTGACAGCCGCCGTGTCGGGCCGGGCGACGTCATCATCATCCCGGCCGGTACGCCGCACAGCTTCAGCGCTCTCGATTCGCCGATCAGCTACCTGGTGTTCCGCTTCGATCCGGGGAAGTGAAAAGTCCGGAAACGACGAAAGGCCCGGCGGATGGTCCGCCGGGCCTTCGTGGTCTGCACCGTGGCGCCTGACGCCTAGACCCTCGCGGGCAGCGTCTTCAGCACTTCGTCGACGAGGAAGACGTCGGTCAGCAGTGCACGCAGGTGGATTGACGCATTCAGGTTGTCGACCATCTGGGAACTGATGCCGGGCTGCGCCAGCACGAGGCGTACGGCCGCGCGCGCCGAGGCGGCGTCGCGGTCGAGCACTTCGACGTAGGCGTGGTAACGGTCGGGATGCGGTACGTCTTCCGAGGTGACGACGCCGCGGAAGACGTCACCGAGGCCGTCCAGCGCCGCTTCCAGGCCTGAGAGGAATTCCCGGACCTGAGCGCCGCTGTTCGACCCCTGATCGCTCGCCAGCCCCTGCGCCGCGTAGGCAAGCATGAACTCGTAAGCTTCCTCGATGCGGTTGCACCGGGCGGCCATCTCATCGCGTGCGGCCACGGCTTACTCCGACGGCCGGCCGCCGACGGGCTCGGAGCCCGGCACGCGCCAGCGGGAGGGGTCGTGGTGTTCGAGATACTGACGGCGGGTGATGAAGCCGAACAGCATCGACCTGGTCAGCCACAGCTTCTCGGGGCGGATAGCGAAGTAGATGTGCGCCATCGTCAGGCCGACCAGCGCCACGCCGGCCGCGCCGTGCGCCACGTACATCCAGCTCCACGTGGCGTCGGCCAGAATATACGGGTCGCGCGTGAAGAACGGCGTCTGCACCTTCTTCATCATCAGGAGCCCGGTGGCCGACGCAGCCATGCCGGCGACGACGATGGCCATGTGATAGAGGCGGTTACCGAGCGGATACTTGGCCGCCTTGGGGCCCGTTTCGTCGCCGCTCAGCTCTCGCATCAGCTCGGATTTGAGCTCCGGAATGTCCTTCGGGCCGACCCAGATCGACCAGAAGTCCATGAAGAACGTGGCGTGGATGATGTGGTAGAGGATTGACGCGGCCAGCACGAGGCCCGCCATCCAGTGCCATTCCACCCAGGCGAACTGCACGCCCACGATTGGCAGGAACGAGGTGAACAGCAGCGTGAGCATCGACGCCGCCATGATCCAGTGGAACATGCGGGCGGGCAGGCTGTGGCGCTGGATCTTCTCGGGCAGCCCCTTCAGCTTCGCCTCGAGCGCGTCGACGTCAGCCGACGCGCGCTTGGAGTGCGCTGAAAGGAGCATGTAGACGGAGTGCGCCGCGAGGAACGACACGCCCGCGAAGAACGACACCCACAGCAGATCCCACGAGATGTGCGTGAAGACCGATTGACCCCAGGGGGTGATGCCCCTGGTTAGGAAGTCGATGCCCATCCGTTGTCCCCCCCGCGAATCGCGCGCTTGACGAGGTTGCGCATCAGCGGAATCTTGTAGGCGTTATGGGCCAGGGGCACCGCACCCCGCACGGCCAGTTCGCCGGCGGCGTTCGCGGTGTCCTCGTTCCGTGGCTTGCCGGCGACGAACTGCTCGACGGCTTCGAGGCGCATCGGCTGCGCGGCCACCGCATTGACGACGATGCGCGCGCGTTCGATGGTGGAGCCGCTGACCTTCAGCGCCGCGGCGATGTTGACGAGCGCGAAGTCCCACACCTTCCGGTCGGCCACCTTCTCGGTGTAGAACTCCGCGCCCGCCCACGTGCCCGGGATGCGGATCGCGGTGAGCAGTTCACCTTGACGCAGCGTGGTGAGGCGCGTGATATCGGTGCCAGGGCCAATGAAGTAGTCCTGCGCGTCGACGATGCGTTCGCCCTTCGACGAACGGATGACCATCTTCGCGTCGAGCGCGATCATGGCCGGTGCCGTGTCGGACGGGTTGACGGCCACGCAGCGGTCGGCGCCGAAGATCGCGTGCTCGCGGTTGACCGCCGTGGGCGTATCCGCATAGCAGACGTTGCCACCGGCGCGATAGCACGACCAGCCGGCGCGATAGTACCAGCAGCGCGCGTCCTGCGAGAGATTTCCGCCGATGGTGCCCTGGTTGCGGATCTGCGGCGAGGCCGCGGCTTCCGCGCCCTGGAAGAGGACGCCGAACTTCTCGCGCACGAGCGGATTCGTGGCCACTTCGGTCAGCGTGGTCATCGCGCCGATTTCTATGCCGTCGCCCGACGCCTTGACGCCGCGCAGGCCTTCGATCGCGCCCAGTTCGACGACCACCGCGGGCTTGCGGATGCGGTCCTTCAGCCAGTCGAAGCTGTCAAGCCCCCCCGCCAGTACCCAGGCGTCGGCGCCGTGCCGATCGAGCAGGCCCAGCGCGTCGTCGAGACTCGCCGGCTGGAACAGCTCGAACGCCGGCATCATGTCGTGAATTACAGCCATGATTCGATGCTCCCCTTAGATGTGCGCGACGAGCGCGTCGTGCTGCCAGGTCTTGGATTCGATGGACGTCAGCAGCAGGTCTGGCGTCATCGGGTAGCGGCGGAAGGCCTCGGCGCCGAGCGCGTTGACGAGGGCCGCAGCCACCGCCCCGCAACCGGCGCCGACCGGCGGTTCACCGATACCGCGCGCGCCCACGGGCGTCTCCGGATCGGGGATGTCGGTGGCCGCAATCTTGATTGTGGCCGGAATGTCCATGATGGACGGTGGCTTGTTGTGGTGGAAGCGGCGGGCCAGGCAGACGCCGTACTGCTTGTCGTACACCCAGCGCTGCGAGACCGCGTGACCGATGCCGAGCATCGAGCCGCCGAAGGTCTGCCCGTAGAGATTGCGCGGGTGCAGGATCGTGCCCACGTCGGCGACGGCCGTATAGTCTACGATCCGCCAGGCGCCGGTTTCCGTGTCCACTTCGACTTCGGCGAAGCCGGCCACGAACGAGTGTGTGTTGCCGTCGCGCTTGTAAGTGTCCTTGGCGACGCCGATGAGCCCCTGGCCGGCCACGACCTTCAGCGCGTTCTTGGTGAACACGTTGATGTCTTCCGGCCCTTCGTGCCCGTCGTACTTGCCGCCGAGTTCGATGGCCTTCTTCGCCACCTCGGCAAACGTCAGTGGACCGACCTTGCCGTTCGAGACCGTGTAGCTGGCCGGGGAGCCGCCGCGCATCTTGGCGGCCACTTCCTGCATCTTGGTCTTGAGGTCGGTGGCGGCGGCATGGGCGGCGCGCGTCATCGCGTGCACGGTCTGGCTGCCGGCCGAGACACACGACCAGGGGAGCCCCTTGGACGTGTTACCCCAGACCACCTCGAAGTTCTCCCACGGCGTGTCCAGCACCTCCGCGTAGACACGCTGGCAGTCGATGACCGACTCCGTGCCCAGGTTGCCGATGCCCGACTGCACCTGCACCTTGCCGTCGGGGCGCACGATGGCCAGGCCATCGAAGCCGATCGAGCCGGCAGTGTAGGGACCGACGGCCACGCCAATGCCGCGCACCTTGGTGCCGCGCTTCTGGCCGGCCGTGGCCTTCTTCTCGTCCCAGCCGAAGAGCGCCTTGCCCTGGTCGAGCGCCTCGCGCACGTTCGCCTGGGTGACGTAGGCCTGCTTCTTGGTGGCCGGGACGATCGGGCCGTACGGCGCCTTGCCGGACGGCGCGTTGATCTTCAGCAGCTCGACGTGATCGATGCCGAGCTTCTGCGCCGCCTGCGCCATCAGCGGATCGAGCAGGGCGTTCATCTGCATGCCGCCGGGCGAACGCTGCGAGGTGCGCGGCGGGGTGTTGGTGAGCACCGTGATGCCGCGCCAGCGGTAGGTCTCGGGCTGGAAGTTCAGCGACGCCATCGCCCCGGCCGAGCGGTAGTCCCCCTGCGGGTTGTAGGGGCCGTTGTCCTGGATGGTGAAGAAGTCCATCGCGACGATGCGGCCATCCTTGCGGAAGCCCACCTTCGCGCGGCCGAAGATGCCGGCGCGCGCGCGCCCGATGTAGTGCTCTTCTTCACGCGTGATGCGCAGCATCACGGGCGCGCCGTTGAGCTTCTTCGACAGCAGCGCCGGGATGGCCATGCTGCCACTGCCCGGAATCTTGCTGCCGAATCCGCCGCCGGTGAACTCGCTGATGAGCACCACTTCTTCCGGCTTGATGCCCACCATGCGGGCGATGTTCGGCACGGTCTGCGCCACGCTCTGCGTGGAGCCGTACATGAACAGCTTGCCGCCCTGCCAGTAGGCCATCGCCGTGCGCGTCTCGAGTGGCTGGTGGCCCGTGGACTGGGAGTAGAGCGTCTCGTCGAGGATGAGGTCGGCCTTCTTGAAGCCTTCCTCGACGTCGCCGAGCGCGAACGTGTCAGGCGCCTCGCCCATGGGCAGACGACCTTCCTTCGCCTCGGCGAAGTCGGCGTCGGTCCACTTGACGTTGGCGACTTTCAGCGTGGGGCCGGCGCCGGTGTAGACGTTGCCCTGCGTGCGAGCGTTGGCGCCGCCGGGACGCAGGCTGTCGATCGGGTCCACCGAGAAGGGCAGCGGCTCGTAATCGACCTTGATGAGTTCGATCGCTTCGGCGGCCGTCGTTTCATCCACCGCGGCGAGCGCGAGAATCGGTTCGCCCTGGTACACGGGCTCGTCGGTGAGCGCGGTTTCTGGCGGTAGCGGCGGCGGCGGCGGCGCCTGACCGCCGGGCGGCGTCGGCGGGGCCGGCGGCGCGGGGAAGTCGCTGGCGCGCAGGATGCCCTTCACGCCCGGCAGCGCGAGCGCCGCGGACGCATCCACGCTGCGGACGCGCGCGTGCGGCATCGGCGAGAGCAGCAGCTTGGCGAACAGCATGCCCTCGGCGCGGTAATCTTCGGCGTACTTCGCCTTGCCCGTGACCTTGGCCACGAGATCCGGCGTCGTGTAGTTCTTGCCGATGTACTTGTATTCGTTCGCCACGTTATGCCCCCCGCGACAGTTCTGCGCCCTTCATCAGCGCCGTAAGGATCTTGTCGTAGTCCTGGCAGCGACACAGGTTGCCCGAGACCCCGTGCGCGAGTTCCTGCCGCGTCGGATTCGGATTGGTCTTGAGGAAGCCGACCGTCGCCATCACGAAGCCGGGCATGCAGAACGCGCACTGGAAGCCCTGTTCGGCGACGACACCCTGCTGCACCGGATGCAGCGTGCCATCGGGCGCCGCGAGGCCCTCGATGGTCTGCACCTTGCGGTTGCGCAGCGTGTGCGTGAGCATCGAGCACGCGTAGTGCGGCACGTCGTCGACGAGCACCGTGCAGGCGCCGCATTCCGCGCGGTCGCAGCCAAGCTTCGTGCCGGTGAGCCCCAGCTTGTAGCGCAGCGTCGTTGCCAGCGTTTCCTGCTTGAGCACGTCAACGCGCCGCACCTGGCCGTTCACGGTGATCGAAATGAGGCGTTCGCCCGCGCCCGTCGCGGGCTGGCCCGCAATCGAGGTGCGGAAAAGATACGCGCTCGTCGAAACCGCGGCGCCGGCCGCGATGACGCCCTTGATGAAGTCGCGCCGGGATGCCCCGCCGCGCGGTGTCTCTGGTGCGGTGTGGCCCATGTCCATGTCTGACATCGCGTTCCTCGCTATATTCGAGAGAGGGTATTGCCGAACTTCCACGCGAGATAGTAACAGGATTTCACCGATTCCTGGTACGGCGTCTCGTGGTCTGCCGGCCCGGCCATTGAACG
Source organism: Vicinamibacterales bacterium (assembly GCA_044347565.1). GTDB lineage: Bacteria > Acidobacteriota > Vicinamibacteria > Vicinamibacterales > UBA2999 > CADEFD01. The sequence continues at coordinate 17,212 of JBIKUN010000012.1, forward strand.
AACGTTCGATCTTCCGAGTGCGCGCCTAGGCGAGCCAGTCGGGTTTCCATGTCGCATCGAATATGCGCATGAGATTCCCCCCGATGAGCTTCTGGATGTCGTCGTCCGACACGCCGTGGGCGCACAAGCACTCGACGAGGGCGGGGAAGTCTTCGATCCCGTTGAAGTCCGACGGCTGCCGGTTGTTGTTGTCGGGCGGCCGGGCCACGGCGTCGAACTGGTCGGTGACCGACCCGTAGGGCAGCGCATCCGGGTTCCGGGCGTGTGTCGGATAGGCGCCCATCGTGCCCATCGAGTCGGTCGAGACGCCGACGTGGTCGATTCCCACGAGGTGCACGGCGTGCGCCACGCAGCGCCACCAGTCGTCGAGCGTGGGCATGCCGGGCGCGCCGGTCCAGATGAGCGGCGCCCACGTGGTGATGCAGACCACACCGCCCAGGGCGGCGATGGCGCGGATCTGGTCGTCGTCGATGTTCCGCGGGTTGTCGGCGACCGCCTTCGGGTTCGAGTGCGAGGCGATGAGCGGCCGGGTGGCGGCGGCGCAGGCATCGAGGAACGTGCGGCGCCCGGCGTGGGTCAGGTCGACCGTGACGCCATAGCGTTCCATCTCGCGCACCATCACACGGCCGAGCTGGCTCAGGCCGCCGTCGTGCTGCTCCAGGCAGCCATCACCGAGCAGGTTGCTCTCGTTGTAGGTCAGCTGGCAGATGCGCAGCCCGAGCTGCTTCCAGAGCAGCAGGTTCGTCGGGTTGGCGCCGAGGAAGTGGGCGTCCTGCGAGAGCAGGATGTGCGCGAGCTTCCCCTCGGCCTTGGCGCGGCGGATGGCGTCGGGCGAGTCGCCCAGGCAGAAGGTGGGCTCCTCGTGGATGACCTGCAGGAAGTCGCGCACGCGCGGATAGGTCTCGGCCGCGTCTTCGTTCGGCATCGGGATCGTGAGGGCCAGGGCGGTGAGGCCCGATCGGTCCGTGCGGTCCGTGCGGCGCAGCAGGTACTGCACGCACGGGTCGATGATGATGGAGTCGCGGTGGAGGCGGAGGGCGCGGTCACTCAGGGACATGCGGGCACGAGGATATCGCAGGCGATGTCGCGCACGGCCGCCGTCTTCAGCGCTTGCGTTCGGTGGCGCGCGTGCCGCGCAGCATGTTGTCGAGCGAGTAGTTGGCTTCGTGGCAGGCGAACTCGTAGAGGCGTTCGTTCGAGCGCGTCATCGTGAGTTCACCCTTCCACGGCCGTGTGTAGGCGGTGGGATCGTCGATCTCGAACTGGTAGAGGAGCGTGTCGGCGTCGAACAGGCTGAAGCGCTCCACGACGTGCAGGTTCTCGTCGAAGGCGAAGTTGCCGCCGGCATCGCCGTAGAAGCCGCTGCCGCCGACGAAGTTCGTCGTGTCGACGATGAGCGTGTTGCCCTCCCACCGGCCGACGGAATCACCCATCCACTGGCGGACGTGCTTCGGCAGGTGCGGCCGGCCGTCGGTGGGGATGATGCGCGCGTCGTGGATCATCTCCGCGTGGATCACGACCGCGTCCTTCGTGACGATGAACTGGTAGTTGCTGTTGTAGGTGTAGGGCAACATCGGCGGCCCCACGGTCAGGAAGGTCGCGCATTGGTCCTGCAGGCCGAGGTCTTCCGGGTTCTCCTGCGCGCGCATCGCGGCCAGCCGCGTGCGTCGCACTTCTGCGGCGGCCGGCGTCAGGGCGGGGATGCGGCCATCCGGCGGGTCGGTCACGATCGACGTGCGGCGCGTCTTCACCGTCTGCGTGCCGAACTCGCGATAGAAGCTGTTGTAGGTGCCCGTGCCGGTGCGCGGGGCGCCGGGCGCGGGATCTTCGTTGCGCGCCACGGCCTGACGTGCGAACTCCTCGGCCTCGGCCGCCGTGAACACGGCCTTGTCCCCGAGGGCCGCCGGCCGCTCGATCGGCGTGGCGGTGGCTGAGTTCCAGATGCCCTCGAAGGCCAGATGCGGGTCGCGGGTGTCGCGTTGTCCCATCGCCAGCGTGGAACTGGCGACAAGCGCCGCGACCGTGGCGGCGAGGCTGAGGAGACGTCGGGGTCCGGGCGGTCGTGTCATGGCGGCGCTCGCGACGAGTCTATAGTGTCCCGGCCGTCGCGGCCGCAGGACTGCGGCCGGATTCAGGGCAGCTCGTCGACGAACTCGTCGCTGTGTACGCCGCCGGCGCGTGATGCAGGTGGCCGGCGACCGGCCAGCAGAGGCACGGTCGCACACGCGAACGATCTACACTCACGCAGCCTCCGGAGGGCTCCCATGCGTGTTGTCCGCCCGTTCATTCTCGTGGCCCTGTGTGCCTGCCTCGTCGGCGTCGTTGTCGTCGCGCAGCAGCGTGGACCCGACCCCGAGCCGCCCACCCGCGGCGCGGCGCCACCCGCAGCGCTCAGGCCGCTCGTGGCCGGGCCGAACGGCGGCGTCTCCTCGGGGCATCCGCTCGTCACGTCTGCCGCGCTCGAGGTGTTGCTGAAGGGCGGCAACGCCTTCGATGCCGGCGCGGCTTCGATGCTCGTCGGTGGTGTGGTCGAACAGGATCTCTACAGCCTTGGCGGCGAGGGTCTGGTGCTTGTCTATCCCGTGCGCGAGAAGAAGGTCACGAGCATCAACGGCCAGGGCTGGGCACCGAAGGCCGTGGACGTTGCGTGGTACCTCTCGCGCGGCAAGACGGTGGAGGGCGCCGGGCTCGATCCCGCCGTGGTGCCGGGCACGCTGCACGCCGCGCTGACGGTGCTCGAGAAGTGGGGCACGCAGAGTTTCGAGACGGTGGCGGCCCGGGCGATTGAATACGCGCGCGACGGGTTCCCGCTCCGCCAGAGCACCGCGGACACGATCCGCCGCCAGCGCGAGTTCATGCGCAGGTGGCCGGGCAACGAACGCACGTGGCTCAAGGCCGACGGCTCGTTCTACGCCGCCGGCGACACCATCAAGTTGCCGGATCTGGCGCGCACGCTCACGCGGATGGTCGAAGCCGAGCGGGCCGCGAAGGGAAAGGGCCGGGCGGCCGGCATCGTTGCGGCGCGCGACCGCTTCTACAAGGGCGACATCGCGAAGGAGATGGTGGCCTTCCTGCAGCAGCATCAGGCGCCGTTCGAGCTCAGCGACTTCGCGGAGTACACGGCGCGGCTCGAAGAGCCGGCGTCCACGACGTATCGCGGGCTCACGGTGTACAAGCACGGCTTCACGAGCCAGGGGCCGGTGCTGCTGCAGACGCTCAACATCCTCGAGCAGTTCGATCTGGCGGCGATGACACACGACAGCGCCGACTACGTGCACACGGTCACGGAAGCGATGAAGCTCGCCTACGCCGACCGCGACACCTACTACGCGGACACCGCGTTCGTGCAGGTGCCCGGCGACGGCCTGCTCTCGAAGGCCTATGCGAAGGAACGCGCCGCGCTCATCAATCCGCGCCAGGCGTCGAAGTCGTTCATCGCCGGCGATCCACTGCCGTACGACCCGAAGGTGAAGACCTGGCCGTTCGCGAAGTTCAATGTGGCCGACGGCACGACGTCGGCTCGCGACGATAACGCCTCTCGTGGCCTCGACTCGGCCGGTGTCTCGAAAGACACGACGCACATGGCCATCATCGACAAGGCCGGCAACGTGTTCGACGCGACGCCGAGCGGCGGCTGGATCACGGGCGCCGTCATCCTCGGCGACACCGGCATCGGCATGAGCGTGCGCGGCGAACAGTTCTGGCTCGACACGACCCGCGCCGCGCAGATTCGCCCGCGGTCGCGGCCGCGCTACACGCTGACGCCGAGTCTCGTCTTCAAGGACGGCCAGCCGCTCATGGCGCTCGGCACGCCCGGCGGTGACAATCAGGACCAGACGATCCTGCAGGCCTTTCTCAACATCGTCGAGTTCCGGGAGGGCTGGTATCCCAATCTCCACAGCGCGCTCGAGTGGCCGCGGTTCCAGACCCTGCACTTCCATGGCTCGTTCTGGCCGCACGAGGCCGGCTTCAACAAGCTGAATCTCGAAGCCACCATTCCCGATCCGGTCTTCAACGAGCTCAAGGCGCGCGGCCACGACGTGAGCCGCATTCGCGCGTTCGGGATGTCGGGCTGCGCCACCACGGTGATGATCGACCCGGCGACGAAGAGCCGCCTCGCCGGCGCGGATCCGCGCCGCGACTGTTACGCCGTGGCCTACTAGCGGCGATCTACGGCGCGGGACAGACGAAGGTGCCGCGCGCGAGGCCCTGCCACGCGATACCAGCCGTGGCCGCCGCGCTCACGACCGCGGCCCGCAGGGCCTCGCTGGCCGCGTGCGCGTCAGGACGGCGCACGCCGTGCTCGCACAATGTCTGCGCCGCCCAGGCCACCGTGTCGGCCTGATCGCCAGGTGAGAGCCGGGCCAGATGGGCGATCCCCTCGCGCTCGGTGTCGGGCGCGAGCACGAGCAGGTAGAACGACACCGCGCCGAGCCGCCGCGCCTGCTCATAGGTGGCGTTGGTGGCGAGGCCGTTCGCCATCTCGGCGCCGATCGCCGCGACCCGGGCGCGGGCGCGCGGTTCGCGCTGGCGGGCGAGCGCGTGAATGGCCGCGTCGATGGCCCCCTCGGACATCGGCTCGTCGAGCGCGGCGACCAGGCGATCGCGCGCCTCGGCGTGATCGAGTTCGCCGAGCAGCCGCAGGCGGTCGTCGCCCGAGGCGGCGCGGGCAGCCGGTGTGTCGAGCGCCGCGAGCAGCGGCACGAAGGGCGCCGCGAGCGCCGCGTCAGGGCCGCCGGCGACGAACGCGGCCCAGCGCACGAGGCGCCAGACCTCGGGGTCCGCCGGCGCGGCCGCAATGGCGCCGGCCAGGAGCGGTAGCACGCGCGCGTCGCGCACGGCGGCGAGTCCGGCGAGGCCACAGCGGGAGTCCGCGGGCGCGCTGGTCGCGAGCGCGAGCAGGGCATCGCGTCCGGGGGCGCCGAGGGATTCGACACGCGCGGCGAGGTCGCGCGGCGCGGCGTCAATCGCCGGGCAGACGACAGCGCGGGCGTCTTGCGCGGCTGACGCCGCCGGCGCCACCGCCACGGCGACAGTCGCGAGTAGTGCGATCCACGGGAGCGTGCGGGCCACGGCGCCGCGGATGATACCTCGCGGCGGCGCCGGTCAGATCCGCACGAAGTCGTGTCCGCGCAGGGGAATCGTGAGCACCGGGCACGGGGCCTTGCGCACGACGTTCTCCGCCACGCTGCCGATGAGCAGATGCGCCATGGCGCCGCGGCCGTGCGTGCCCATCACGATGAGGTCGATGCCGGCCTCACGCGCGTAGGTGACGATGGCGGCAAACGGAGCACCGCGCACGGAGACGAGCCGGGCGCGGTAGCGCGCCACTTCGTCGCGTGTGAGCAGGCCCGCCAGTTCCGTATCGGCGCGGGCGTGGGCCTCCGCCTCGATGGCCGGCGTGGGCACCATGGCCATCTCGGCGGCGAAGTACTGCGCGGTAGCCACGTCGAGCACGTGCAGGACGTGCAGTTCGGCGCCGAAGACATCGGCGAGCGGCAGCGCGTATTTGAGGGCCGCCGCCGAGGCGTCGCTGAAGTCCGTGGGCACGAGAATCCGCGACAGGCTGATCGTGGACATGGTCACGCTCCCGCGGCCGGCGGCCGCACCGTAAGCACCGGGCACGCCGCGTGGCGCACCACGTGGTTCGCCGTCGAGCCGAACATCACGAGATCGACGGCACCGCGTCCCTGCACGCCCATGACGATCAGGTCCGGCGCCTCCTGCGCCGCGACTTCCAGGATCTGCTGCGCGGGATGCCCGTAGACGAGGCGGTCGTGGACGTTGCAGTGGACGCGCACGTCGGCCGGCACGGCCGTGTCGAGCACCTCGCGCGCGTGGGCGTCGCGGGCGGCGCGGAAGGCGGCGAAGTCCGGGGCGCTGAAGTCGTTACCATAGGGCAGCGACTCGACCACGGAGACCAGCGTGAGCGTCGCGCCAGTGCGTTCGGCGAGCGACACCGCGTAGGCCACCCCGTGGCTCGACGCCGCCGAACCGTCGTGCGCGCAGAGCACGTGGCCGATGCGCTCGGTGGCATGCGCGCGGGCGAGCGCCGCATGCGGCACCGAGAGCACCGCGCACGAAGCCTTGCGCAGCACTTTCTCGGCGACCGAGCCGAGCACCACACGCTCCATGCCGCCACGGCCGTGCGTGCCGATCACGATGAGGTCGGCGCCCCAGTCGCGCGCCGCTTCGAGGGTTTCATGCACGGCGGTGCCCTCGCGCAGTTCGACGTCCACCGCCAGCCCGGGCCGGCGCACGCGCGCCGCTTCGGCGTCGAGGGCCTGCTGGCCCTGGACACGCTGCGACTCGTAGAGCTGCCCGTTGCCGGGGACGTCGCCGAACGGGGCCACGATCGGAAAGGGGGTCAGCACGTGGAGCAGGCGGACCTCCGAGCCGTAGGAGGCCGCAAGGGCCGCCGCGTACGAGAGGGCGGCCGACGCGAACTCCGAGAAGTCGGTCGGGCAGAGCACCCGGGCGAAGGCAGGACGAGGAGACGCGGTCATGAAGTCCTCCGGCGGCGCGGCACAACACGATGTCCCGCGGCTGCGCTCATCCTTCGCAAACGGCGTGCCTTCTCTCCGGACCGATTGCCGGCCGGATCCGGCCACCCCATGGTCTGCCGGCGGCATGCCGTGTGCTGGTTCTTCCGTCACGCACGGAATTCTCCCCGCCGCGCCTGCGTGTGGCCGGGCCGGCGAGGCCTGCGGGCGCGGGTCCTGACGCTGGGGCGTGTGGCACGACTTTGGATACACCGGGGAGTACGGCGCGGGGACCGGGGTGTCAGCGCGCGCCGGCCCACCCGGAGCGGGGCATCCATGCTGCCAGTTGATGTCGTCTTCCTCCATGTGCGGCGCAGTGCCGCTGCTGAAGCCAACATTCGCGCCCGCGCCGACGAACTCGCGGCGCTGTTTCCTTCGATCACGCGCTGCCGGGTGCTGGTCGAGGTGCCTGCCCGCCATCACGCCACCGGCAAACGGTTCCGGGTGCGCATAGAACTGGCGATGCTGCGCCGTGAAGACATCGTGGTCGAGCGCGGTCCGGCCGGCCGCGGCCCGGTGCCAGACGACGACACGCTGGCTCGTCACAAGGCGGATGAAGTGGATGGCGCCTTCACGGACATCGGTGTCGTCGTGCACGGAGCGTTCGACGCCGCCCGGAAGCGCCTGCAGACCATCGAGCAGCGCCGCCGCGCCACGGCCCGTGCCCGCGCACTCAAGGCGAAAGCCAAGACCGAGCGTGCGGTGCGGCCGCGCCGGCGCACCGCGGACTGAGCGGGTGCGGTGAGCGGCGGGCCGTCAGGGATCCGCCGCGCACCTAAATGTGTGACGTCGTGACGTCGTGCGTGCGGCGTCCGGCCTCGAGCGCCGTGAGCACCAGGTCGGCGGTGACGGGCGCGCGACGGAACACATCGTCGCCCGCGGCGTCGGCGATCGCCGCGAGCACGGCGCCGAAGCCGGCCCCCACCGGTGGCTCACCCACGCCGCGCGCGCCCACGGGCGTATCGGGGTCGGCGAGGTCGAGGGCCGCGGAATGCAGGCCGTCGGCCGGCACGTCCATGATGGTGAGCGGCTTCGTGTGGTGGAAGCGCCGCGCCAGCGCGACGCCGTACTGCTGGTCGTAGACGGACCTCTGGCAGAGCGCGTGACCGATGCCAAGGCAGCTGCCGCCGAGGATCTGCCCGCCCAGGCTGCGCGGATTCACCACCGTACCCACGTCGGCCACGGCGGTGTACTCGATGAGCGTCACGGCGCCGGTTTCGACGTCCACCTCGACTTCGGCGAAGCCCACCACGTACGAATGCGTCTCGCCGTCGTGGGGATACGTGTCTTTCGCCACCCCCATGAGTCCCTGGCCGGCGAGCGCCGTCGCCGAGGCGCGCGTCATCGCGTGGATGTCGCCCGGCAGCTCGTGTCCGTCGAACCGGCCGCCGCGGGCGATCGCCTTCGTGGCGGCGTCCGCGAACGACAGGCCGCGGCCGCCGGCGCCGACGACGCGGCCATCGACCACGCGGTAGCTCGCGGCCGTGCCGCCGAGTTCGAGCGCGGCGATCTCCTGGAGCTTGCGCACGGCGTCGTGCGCCGCGGCGTGATTGGCGCGTGACATCGCGTGAATCGTCTGGCTGCCGTCGGACGTGCAGGTCCACGGCACGTGCTTGCTCGTGTCACCCCAGGTCACGACCACGTCCTCCCAGGCCATGCCGAGGATGTCGGCGGCGACGCGGGCCGTGTCGATGACCGAGTGGGTGCCAAGGTTGCCGGCGCCCGACTGGACGTAGAGCTTGCCATCGGGCTTCAGGAGCAGCAGGCCGTCGTAGTTCACCGAGTAGCCGCCGATGAACGGACTCACCGCCACGCCGATGCCGCGCGCTTTGGCGCCGCGCCGCACGCGGCTGCGCGTCTTGCGTTCGGTCCAGTTGAAGAGGGCGGCGCCGCGATCGAGCGCCTCGGTCACGAACGCGCTCGTGACGTAGCCGCGCGTGCCGTCGGCGCGCGCCGGGCCGAGGTGCGCCTTGCCGGCCGGGGCGTTGATGCGGTGCAGGGCGACGCTGTCGATGCCGAGCTGGCGCGCCGCCTTGGCCAGCACCGGCTCCATGATGGCGTTCTGCTGCATGCCGCCGGGTGAGCGCTGCGACGTGCGCGGCGGCGTGTTCGTGAGCACCGAGAGGCCGCTGAAGCGCATGGCGAGCGGCTGGTAGGCGAGTGAGCAGATGCCGGGCGCCGAGACGAGGTCGTACTGGTCTTCGTACGGGCCGCTGTCCTGCACGATGAACATCTCGACCGCGAGCAGGCGGCCGTCTTTCGCGAAGCCCGCCTTCACGCGCCCGAGCAGGTTCGGTCGCGTGCGGCCGATGTAGTGCTCTTCTTCGCGCGTGATCCGCATCATCACCGGTGCGTTGGTCTTCTTCGCCAGCAGGGCCGGGATGGCCATCGAGTGCGCGCCGGGGATCTTGCTGCCGAAGCCGCCGCCCGTGTATTCGCTGACGATGACCACCTTGTCTTCGGGCACGCCCACCCAGCGGGCCACCGGGCCCACTGTCTGCGCGACGCTCTGGGTGGAGCCATGCAGGTAGAGCGTGCCGTTCCGCCACCAGGCCAGCGCCGAGCGCGTCTCGAGCGGCTGGTGATGCGTGGCCGGCGTGTGGAATGTCTCGTCGAGCACGAGCGCGGCCTTGGCGAAGCCGGCATCGACATCGCCGAACGCCCAGGTGGTGCCGTGCGAGCCGGTGGGCAGCGTGCCGTCGGGCGTGCTGCTGAAGACCTCGGCCGGCCATTTCACCGTCGTGAGCCTGCCGTCCACGAACGCGTTGCCTTCGAGCCGGGCGTTCGGGCCATCGGGCCGCAGGCTCTTCAGCGGATCGACGACGAAGGGCAGGGGCTCCAGCTCGAGCTCGACCAGTTCGATGGCGGCCGCGGCCGTGGCTTCGTCCACCGCGGCAATGGCGAGGATCGGTTCGCCCTGATACACCGGCTCCATCGTGAGCGCACGTTCCGGGGGCAGGCCGCCCTCGGGCGTCTTCACGGCCGGCAGGTCGTCGGCCGTGAGCACGGCCTTCACCCCTGGCAGGGCCAGCGCGGCGGCCGTGCCGATGCCGCGCACGCGGCAGTGCGGCATCGGGCTCAGCAGCAGCTTGCAGAAGAGCATGCCGTCCACGCGGAAGTCCTCCGCGTAGCGGGCGCGGCCCGTCACCTTGGCGATGAGATCGGGCGTGGTGTAGTTGCGGCCGACGAGCTTCGGATTCGCCATGGCGCCAAGCTTACGCCCGTTGTCACTTCCGTGGCGACCGGTCGAGCAGCTCGGCGGCGCGGGTCACGCGGGCGGTGTTCTCGTCGGCCTTCGCCACGAGCAGCGCCAGCTGGGCCTGCGCGCGCGTCCAGTCGCCGGCCTCCGCTGCTTCCGTCACGCCCGGCAGGCTCATCGCTGCATAGGTGTAGCGCGGGGCGTAGAGCAGGTGCTTGAACCACGCGCGGCCCGGGATGCCGGGCTCGTGCAGCCAGGTGCGCTCGAAGGCGAGCAGCTCGCGATTCACGGCGTCGGCGGTCTCGCGGCGCAGGGGTCCGGCGGCCAGCGCGCGCGTCATGCGCGACGACAGCGTGGCCCCGGCCGTGTTCAGGCGGCCCACGGCGGCCACGAGCGGCGCGGTGTCGAGCCGCGTCTCGGCCTGCGGAATCGTCTTCAGCTGCGTGATGAAGCCGTCGATGGCGCCGGCGTAGGTGGGCACGTCGAAGGGCAGCAGCTCCGCGTTCGCGAAGCGCAGCGCCATCGTGCCCCACAGCTGGGCCATGGCCTGGGAGTACCTGAAACCGGGATCGCCGATGGTCGCCACCCAGTGGTGGCTGTCGTAGGCGGAGTGATACACGCCGTACGGCCCGTTGAAGGTCATGTCCACCACCGGTACTCCGACGTGGTTGATGAAGACGGTGTGGTCGGATCCGCTGCCGATGCGCGTGACCACAAGTTCGCCGTCCTTGCGCGCGCCCGAGGTGATGCTGCCGCCGCCGCTCCCGGCCCTGCGCCACGCGTCATACAGCGAACCGCCGGCCGGACTCGTGAGATCGCGTGTGATGTCGACAATCGCAGGAGCGAGCGTGCCCACGGCCGAGAGTTCGAGGTTCGGCCCCGAGGCGGCCGAATCCACGTTGAGATAGGCGACGGCCTTCTGCCGCAGCTCGTCGCGGAACTGCTCGCCCCATTCGGTCGAGCCCGTAAGCGTCACTTCCTCGCCGTCCCATGCGCCGAACACGAGCGTGCGCTTCGGCCGCACGCCGCTCTTCGCGAGGGCACCGAGGGCTTTCGTGAGCTCAAGCATCGTGGCCGTGCCGCTCGACGGATCGACGCCGCCGAAGACCCACGCGTCGTGGTGATTGCCGAGCACGACCCACTCGTCGGGGCGTTCGCTGCCGGTGATGCGGCCCTCGACGACGTAGTTCGGCTGCACGTCGGTCTGCATGTCGATGCGCACGTGCAGGCGCGCGTCGGCGCCGCCGAGGCGATAGTCGATCGGCAGGCCGCCCTTCCAGGCGGCCGGCGCCATCGGTCCGCCGAGCGCCGCGAGAATCGGCTGGATGTCCTGATGCGACATCGGCAGCGCCATGATCTTCGGCACCGACGCAGCCTCGCTCACCGGAATGCGCCGCGCGCCCTCGACCGAGGCCCAGCCGGGCGTGAGCGGATCGCCCGGCACGATGTAGTCGTAGGCGATGCCGCCGCGCTGCAGATGGCTCGCCGGACCCCATGGGCCCTTCGGGTAGACGGCGCCCTGTCCGTAGCCATCTTCCTTCGGGTCGGAGTAGACGATCATCGCCGCCGCGCCTTCGCGCTCGGCGGTGAGCGCCTTGAAGCCGCGGTAACTGTACGGATTCGAATAGCGGACGATGACGATCTTGCCCTTCGGGTCGATGCCGTGCTTCCGCAGTTCGTCGTAGTCGGCGGGATTCCCGGAATTGGCGTAGACGACCGGCGCCGTCACGTCGCCGGAGGCCGAAAACGACGTCCACGCGCCGCTGATGCCCGGCTGCGCGGTGTCGGGGTCTTCGGGCACCGGTGCTTCGCGCAGCGTCGGCGTGTAGCGCGTCGGCGCCACCATCTCCACGGCGATCGTGCGCGGGTTCGACGACAGCACGTCGTAGCGGCGGAGAGTCACCGTGTCGAGCCCCTGCGCCTTCCACGTGGCGGCGATGAACTCCGCGATCTCCTTCGTGCGCGGCGAGGTGGCGACGTGCGGGCTCTTCGTGAGTTCACGGTGCCACGCGCGGATGGCCTCCGCCGACGGCAGCGCGCGAAAGCGCGTCTCCACCTCGCGCTCGGCGGCCGTGCCGGCGAGGGTGTAGCCACGCATCGCGGCGGGCGGCGCCTGCCGCGCCGCCAGTCCGGAACCGAAGGCCAGGGCGATGAGGGCGCAGAGTGCGCCGACCCATGTCGTGCGCGCGAGGGGCGATGTCATGACCGGCCTCCGTGACGTGATGAACGGCGGTGCAGGAACCAGCCGAGGCCCACCGGCGCGGCGACGCCGGCCAGCAGCTTGAGTTCGAAGACCACGATGCTCTCGACGCCGGCCGTGGGCAGGAACGCCACGATGAGGCCGATGCTGGTCGTGACGACACCAATCCAGCCGGCGGCCCGTGCCCAGGCCGCCACGCCGGGTGTGTACGCAAGCGTGAGGAACAGGTAGGTGCACGGGATCATCTGGATGATGACCGCCGACTTCAGCAGCACCTGATACGCCTCGTTCACCGATGACCCCACGAACGACAGACCCGTGAAGGCCGCGCAGCAGGCGGCCGCCACTGTCAGGGCGACATACGGCGACTTGTAGGTGGGATGCACGCGTCCGAGCGCCTCTGGCAGTGCGCTCGTCAGGCCCGCCACGAAGGGCACGCGCGCCGAGCCGGCAAACCAGGCTGATGCAGACCCGCCGGTGGCGAGCCCCATCACCACCGCCAGCGGCACGACCAGCCAGGCCGCCCCCGCGGCGCCGGCGCCGATGCCGATGGCCTGCATGATGCCCTGCAGGACGCCCACGTCGGCGACGGGCACGAGCAGCAGCACGGCGCCGACCGTGGCGATGTACGACAGGATCGAGACCACGCTCGCAATCCCGATGGCCGGCGCGAGGTCGCGCGCCGGGTCCTTGATTTCGTCGCCCATCGTCGAGGCGAGTTCCACGCCGACGAGGGCGTTGCACATGACGGCGAAGCTCGTCGCCGTTTCCCACGTCACGCCCGCCATCGCCGGTACTTCCGCCTGCACGCCGGCCGCCAGCGCCGCGCCGGCCGCGGCCAGCACGAGTCCGACGCTGACGAGATTGCTGAGCCCGCCGACGTTGTGAATCCACTTGCCGATGGCGGCGCCGCGGATGTTCGCCACCGTCATGAACACGAGCCAGCCGAAGGCGAGCGTCGCGACGAAGGCCCGCGAGCCGGCGAGAGAGTCCGCGCGCGCCTCACCGCCGGCAAACGCGAAGACGCCGGCCATGTACACGAGCAGCACCGGCACGTAGAAGAGGTTGGCGGCCCAGTAACACCAGCCGGCCAGGAAGCCGTGCGCGTCGCCGAAGCGCTGCCGGATCCAGACGTAGAGACCGCCTTCGCCCGGATAGCGGCGGCTGAGGACCACGACCGCCACGGCCGACGGCACCATGAAGAACAGGAAGGCCAGCCCCCACAGCGCCAGCGAAAACCAGCCGTAGACGGCCGTGGCCGGCACGTTGTTGAGATTGACGATGGCGACGATCTTCAGCAGCACGAGGTCGCGGCGGCCGAGCGTGGGCTCGACGTGGGCGTCCGGGTGGCCGTCGATCGCCGCACTCACCGCGGCACCCCGCCGATGGCGATGAGTTTCGTCTCGAGATACTCCTCGAGGCCCTCGGCGCCCGATTCGCGGCCGAGGCCACTTTCTTTCCAGCCGACGAACGGCGCCTCGGTGGATTGCGGTGTCCACTCGTTCACGCCGACAAGGCCGAACTCGAGCCGCTCGGCCACGTGGAGCGCCGTGGGCAGGTGGTTCGTCCACACGTAGGCGGCCAGGCCGTAGCGCGTGCTGTTGGCGATGGCGATGGCCTCGTCCACGCCGTCGAACGTGCTCACGGGCAGCACCGGCCCGAAGATCTCCTCGCGATAGAGCGGCGCGTCGGGCGTGAGGTCGGCGACCACGGTGGGCTGATAGAAAAAGCCGGTCGGGCGGTCGGCCGGGCGGGCGCCACCCACGGCCACGCGGGCGCCACCGTCGCGGGCACCGGCGACGAGCGCTTCGACGCGGTCGCGCTGCGTCGCGTTGATGAGCGGCCCGACCTGCGTGCGCGGATCGAGCCCGTCGCCGAGGCGCAGGGCGCCGGCCGCCGCCGCCATCCGTTCGGTGAATTCCGGCGCGGCGTCCTTCGAGATGAGGAACCGCTGCGGCGACACGCACACCTGGCCGCCGTTGCGGAACTTGGCGGCGGTGGCGCCGGTGACGACGGCGTCGAGGTCCACGTCCGGGAAGATGAGTACGGGCGCATTGCCGCCGAGTTCGAGCGAGAGGCGCGTCACCGTCTTCGAGGCGCCGTCCATGAGGAGCTTGCCGACGCGCGTGCTGCCGGTGAAGTGGATCTTCGCCACGGCGGGGCTCGCGAGCATGGCCTGGCCCATCGGGCCCGGATCGCCGTTCACGAGATTCACGACCCCGGCCGGCGCGCCGGCCTCGGTCAGCAGCCGCGCCACGGCCATGCCCGACAGCGGCGTGTACTCGGAGGGCCGGATGACGATCGTGCAGCCGGCGGCGAGCGCGGCGCCGCCGGCGCGGGCGATGTTCCAGGCGGGGAAGTTCCACGCCGTGATGAGGCCGACGACGCCGAGCGGCTGCTTCAGCACGAGCATCCGCTTCTGCGGCATGCGCGAGGGCACGATGCGGCCGTAGGCGCGTTTGCCTTCTTCGGCGAACCAGTCGAAGAGGTCGGCCGCGGCGAGCCATTCGCCCTTCGCCTGCGGCAGGGGCTTCCCGGCTTCGAGGGTGGTCGTGTGCGCGAGCGCGTCGACATCGGCGCGGATGAGCGCGGCGGCCTTCTCGAGCACGGCGCCGCGTTCGTACGGGGTCTTGCGGCTCCAGTCGGCGAAGGCGCGGTGCGCCGCGGCAATCGCCAGGGCGCAGTCCTCCGCCGTGCCGTAGGGCACCGTGGCGACCACCGTCTCGGTGGCGGGATTCATCACGTCCCACGTGCCGCCATTCGTGGCATCCCGCCACTCTCCGTTGATGAGCTGTGTGTTGGAGGTCATGCGCGTTCGTAGACGACGCGGCCGTCGAGCAGCGTCAGATCCACCGCGAGGCTGCCGAGCGCCTCGGGCGGTGTGGTGAGGGGATCGCCGGAGAGCACCGCGAGATCAGCACGGTATCCCTTCGCGATCGTGCCGAGCTCACGTTCGAGGCCCACCGCCAGGGCACCGCCGCGGGTGTAGGCAGCGAGCGCTTCGGCGGCCGTGATGGCCTGTTCGGGCAGCAGCGGCTGGCCGGCGCGGTCGTTCCGCGTGATGGCGGCGGTCATGCCGGCGAGCGGATTGTCGTTCTCGACCACGGGCGCATCCGACGACAGCGCCACTGTCACGCCGGCATCGAGCATGGCGCGCAGCGGATAACACCGCGGCATCAGCGCGTCGGGCAGGTAGTCGCGGAAGTTCCGCCCGAGTTCGTAGAGGAAGATCGACTGCGGCGCGGCGATGACACCGAGGCGCGCGGCGCGGGCGAGCTGCGCGGCGCTCGGCAGCCCGAGATGTTCGATGCGATGACCGAGCCCGCGTGGATGCGGGCCGAGCGTCTCGTAGATGTCGAGCATCTGTTCGATCGCGACGTCGCCGATGGCGTGGGTGGCGATGCGCCAGCCGGCGTCGTGGCTCTCGCGGCAGAGCGCCAGCAGCTCGTCGCGGTCGAAGCGCAGCACGCCCTTCTCCGGCGCATGACGGTAGTCGACGCTGAGCGCCGCCGTGGCGCCGCTCAGGCCGCCGTCGGCCAGGAACTTCACCGTGTCCACGTGCAGCATCGGCGAGCGGTGCATCGCCGGCAGTGGCACGGGCGCGGGCACGCCGTCCACACGGCGGAAGGGCATGACGTTCATGCGCGCCGGCAGCCGGCCGCCGGCATCCATCGCGCGGTAGACCGCGAGCAGCTGCGGATTCACGCCGCAGCATGACGACATGGTGATGCCGAGCGAGAGCTGATGGCGCAGGGCCGCCGCGATCATGCGCTCGTAGTCGTCGTCGGTCGGCGGCGGCATCACCTTGGTGATGAGGCCCATCGCCGTCTCGCGCAGCACGCCGGTGGGCGTGCCGTCGGCGCCGCGATCGATCTCGCCGCCGACGGGTGGCGTCGTCGCCGCGGTGATCCCGGCAGCCGCGAGGGCGGCCGAGTTGGCGGCGTAGATGTGGCCGCAGGTCCGCGTGAGCACCACCGGCTGGTTGGGCGCCGCGCAGTCGAGGTCGGCGCGTGTGGGCATCCGGCCCTCGGCCATCGTGGCTTCGTTGAAGCCGCGGCCGAGCAGCCAGGCCCCGTCGGGCAGGCGGCCGCGGAACGCCGCGACCTTCGCCACGACCGCCTCGATGCTCTCGACGCCGCGCAGGTCGAGCATCGTCGTCAGCAGGTGGCCGATCTTCCAGATGTGGGCGTGGGCGTCGTGGAAGGCGGGGATGACCGTGCGGCCGCCAAGGTCGAACGTGCGGGCGCCGGGGCCGGCGGCCGCGGCTACGCGGTCGTCACCGACGGCGGCGATGCGGCCGTCGCGGATGGCCACCGTGGTCGCCGTCGGCAGGCCGGCGCCCGCCCACACACGGGCGTTGCGAAGTACGAGAGGAGGCGTCATGTCGGCGTGGCGCATCCCGCGGGGACGGCCGCGTCAGATGTTATGTCAGGTGTGCGAGGTGTGGTGTGGCAAGACGACGGGTGCCGCAAGCAGCCCAGGCGGACCGGTCGGTCCGCCCGGGTCGAGGGACGAGTAGTAGGGGCGCACGCCGGTCCGCACCCAGCCTTCGAGCGCCGTGCACGCGTCGAGCCCCTCGGCGGTGTTCATCGTGCAGTGGCCTTGACGCGGGCGATGAGGTCGTTCGTGTAGCGCCACACGAAGCCCACCACGTACAACGCCGAGTTGCCGAGCTCGGCGGCCGAGGCGAAGGGCAGCGTGCGGGCGGGCGCGCCGACCTTCGACTTGAGAATGCCGCTCAGCTGGTGCGTGCGGCGCACGGCGTCGCCGAGCGCCCAGCCGTGCCGGCGAAGGCGGCAACACACGCGGTCATCAGAACAGCGCCCGCGGTGTCCCATTCCGGAGGCGGAGAATGTCCGCGTCGCCCGGACGACTACGCCTGCGGACCGGCCGCGGCGGACGCCACCAGGCGGTCCGACACCACGGCCACCGACTGGCCGAGCGCGTCGAGGGCCTCGCGCAGCATGTCCTCCGGCATCGTGAGCGGCGGCAGCAGGCGCACGCCGTTGCTGAAGAGACCGGCGCGCATGAGCACGACACCGCGGGCCACCGTGCCCTTCACGATGGCCAGCGTGTCGTCCGGCGCCGCCGGCGCCTTGCTCTGCTGATCCTTCACGAATTCCACCAGCATCATCGGCCCGAGTCCCCGCACGTCGCCGACGATGGGATACGCGCGCTGCCAGCCGGTCATGACCTCGCGCATCACCTCGCCGAGCCGCGTGGCGTGGGCGAGGAACGCCGGCTGGCGGATGATCTCCACCGCCGCGAGCGCCGAGGCGCACGCCACCGGGTTGCCGCCGTAGGTGCCGCCGACGCCGCCGGGATGCGACGAGTCCATGATGTCGGCGCGGCCGGTCACGGCGCCAATCGGCATACCGCCGCCGAGCGACTTGGCCGTGCAGAGCAGGTCGGGCACGAGGCCGTAGTGTTCGCTCGCGAAGACCTTGCCGGTACGGCCCATGCCGCACTGCACTTCGTCGGCGATCATCACGATGCCGTGCTGCGTGCACAGCTCGCGGATGCGCTGCAGGAAGCGCGGCGGTACCGGGATGAAGCCGGCTTCGCCCTGCACGGGTTCGATGATGACGGCGGCGACGGCCGACGGATCGACCTGGGCCACGAAGGCCTGTTCGAGCTGTCGGATGCCGAAGTCGATGTATTGCGCGTCGGTCATGCCGGCGGGCGTGCGGTAGAGATAGGGGATCGGCAGGCGCACGATGTCGGGCGCGAACGGGCCGAAGCCGCTCTTGAAGAGCCCGTATTTGCTCGTGAGCGTGAGGGTGAGCAGCGTGCGTCCGTGATAGCCGCCTTCGAAGCAGATGATGGCCGGCCGGCCGGTGGCCTTGCGGGCCAACTTCACCGCGTTCTCGACCGCTTCGGCGCCGCTGTTGGCGAAGATCGTCTTCTTCGGGAACGTGCCGGGCGTGAGCTCGTTCAGCACTTCCGCCAGGCGCACCATCGGCTCGTAGGTGGTGACGAGCGAGCAGGTGTGAAGGAACTTCGCCGTCTGCGTGGTGACGGCATCGACGACCTCGGGCGGCGCGTTGCCGACGCCGGTCACGCCGATGCCGCTCGCCATGTCGATGAAGGTGTTGCCGTCGACGTCCACGATGAGAGCGCCGTGCGCGCGGTCGACGACGACGTCGGTCGCGCGGCCAAGCCCCGACGGCAGCGCCGCCGCGCGCCGATCGAGCAGCGCCTTGGCGCGTGGTCCGGGCACGGGTGTCGTCAGGCGCACGTACGAGCGGGCCAGCGTCCGCGACGCGCCGGGGACGTCCTTCGTTGCATCGAGCACGATGAGCGCGCAGTAGTTGTCGGATACCGGGTCCTGCAGGTAGTCCTTGAGCAGCGCGCGCGGTTCGAAGCCGACGGCCATCTGCATCGAGAGCGTCGGGTCCTTGAGGCGCCCGGCGACGACGCCGGCGTAGTAGTCCTCCGCGGACATCTCGTGTTTCACCGCGCCGTAGCCGCGCAGCATGCCGCCGGTGACCTGGCCCTTGAGGCCGCGCCGCCACACCAGTTCCTGCCGTGCCGCATAGAGCGCGGTCGCGAGTCCCCGGCCGCGATAGGCCGGGTCGACGCCGATGTCAGCGCCGTAGAGCCAGTCGCCATCGGGCTCGTGTGAGGTGAGCCAGCCACCCTGGATGATGTCGCCGAAGGTGTGCGTGATGTGCGCGAAGTCGAAGTGCAGGCGGATCGTGGCCGCGGCGCCCACCACGCGATCGTCGTCGAGCACGACGAACTGGCCCTCGTCGAAGAGCTCGAGGTGTTTCCGGTAGTGCCGCGCCTTGAAGCGTTCCTCGTCGGCGAGGGTGGGGAAGCAGACGAGCTGCAGCGCTTCGAGCTGTTCGGCGTGTTCGGGCCGCGCGTGCATGACGACGAGGCCGGACGTGAGACGGCGGGAATACCAGAACATGGGGTGAATACTAGCAGCCGGGTCGCGCCGGGAACAGCGCCAGAACCCTCCCGGTCCGCCGGCTCACCAGCCGACCGACGCCGTGGCACCCATCGCGCCTCGTCCCACGAACGGCGCCACGGTCACGCGGGCCGGCGGGGCGGTGACGTAGAGTTCGGTCTCGCCATCACGGGCGCCGTCGACGGCCATGCCGATGGCGGCGCCGATGAGTCCGGTGATGATGCCCGCCTTCACACCCGACCCTTCGTTCACGCGCTGGTCGGATGTTGCCCGCGGTAGCTCCAGCCCGAACAGGAAGCCGGGGAGCAGGCCGAAGAGGGCGCCGTTCAGGACCGAGTCGCCCACTCTGGCCACGCGCCTCGTGGTTGTGGCCGTGAAGGACTGCCGTCCGGACGGGCCGGCGAGGACCAGCGCGTCGGGTGTGACCGCCACGACGGTGCCGCTGAACCGCGTGCCGTCACGGTGCTCCACGCGCACGCCGTCGCCGGCGCGCAGATGGGTGGCGAGGTCGGCAAACGTCGGCGCGTGCTGCGCGCTCGCCGCGGACGCGATGCCCACGACGGCCCACGCCATCAGCACGCCGGAGATGTGTCGGTGCCACATAACGCCTCCCCTGGACAGCGTGTGGGTCACCAGCGGATCGCGGCCGCGGCGCCCAGCCGGCCGCGACCGAGGACCGGCGCCACCGTCATCGCCACCGTCCGGTCGGCGCTGTAGACCGGCTTCACACCGTCGTGCAGGCTGTCGATGAGCGCCCCGATGCCGGCGCCACCCAGGCCCACGATGCCTCCGGCGGTCAGGTAGGTGGTGAGCGGCTCCTCGTGGTCCGAGAAGCCGAGCACGAACTGCGCGCCCATGAAATAGCCGGGGACGAAGCCGATGAGCGCGCCCGTCCAGACGGGGTCGCCCCGCCGGCCAACCGAGGACGTCGTCGCCGCGGTGAATTCGCGCGGCCCGTCACGCCCGACGACGACGAGGGCCTCCGGCGGCAACGCCCGCACCGTGCCTTCATGCTGCACGCCGTCGCGATCCACGACGCGCACGCGGTCACCCAGATTCAGGTCCAGGCCGAGGTCGGCGAACGTCCGCACCCCCTGCGCGCTGGCGGCGCCGGCGGCGGCGAGTGCCATCACCCCGGCGATGACGCATCGGGCGATTCGTGTCGTGCGCATACAGCCTCCCCGGGCAGCGCGCGTGACGGCCACCCTGCCGTCCTGCACAGCACATCGCGTGCCTGCGGCCGCAGGCAGGGGCTGTGGGCGAATCACGCGCCCCCGGGAACAGCGGCACGGAATAGTCCGCGCTGACCGTGGCCACGCGCCAGGGATTCCGCGTTGCCGCTCAATCCGGCCTTGAACCTGCCGGCGGCCCGATGGCACGCGATTGGCGTATGACAGGGGCGGAGGTTTCCCATGCTGGCGCGCATCGTGGTGATGGTGGTGACGTGTTCGTGGCTGGTCGCCTCCGCCGCCGCAGGACAGACGAGCCCGCCAGCAACGGTCCCTGTCACCCGGAAGGTCGTGGGGCTGAGCTACGTGTCGCTTGGAGATTTCGAAGTGCGAACCCGGCAGGTCGGCACCGAGGTCTTCACACCCGATGGTCAGGTCTCGCAGTGGTCGAACGGCGGCGAGGTGTTCGTCGGCCGTCATGTCTTCACGACGAGTGGCATCCCTGTCGTCCTCGAGCTACCCGTGGCGTACGCCCCACGAATCGCGCAGGCCCCTCTGGATCCGTTCTTCACCGAGGTCGGCCTCGAGCAGGACGCCCCCTATGGCGCGTTGTATGTCGTGCCGCGGCTCACGGGCGTCTACCCGGCCGACGGTCGCTGGCAGCTTGTGATGTCGATGGGCGTGGGGGCTGCCTGGTTCGACGCGTCTCCCGACGGCCGGCGTGGCCGGGAGGTGGGCTACCCGGTGTCGGCGGCGCTGGCGGTCGGCGCGCGATTCGGGCGCCGCTGGTCCGCCCGAGCCGGTATCGGAACCTACGTGCACGTCCGGAACCAGGACCGCACCATCACCACGTACACCGCGGGCATCGTGCGTCACTTCTGAGTGGCCGGAAGGACCGAACCCATGACTGGACGGATGTCGATCGTGCTGGGCCTGCTGCTGACGCTGCCCGCCCAGTCCCTGGCGCAGACGGTGCTGACCTTCGATCGCCTCGCCGACCGGCTGAATGCGGGCGACCGCGTGCGGATCGTGGACACGGCGGGGCGCGAACACACGGGGGCCGTCGCGGCACTCGGCGGTGACGTCATCGCGCTCGCCCGTGGCGGCGGCGCCACCGAGCGGTTCGCGCGCGCCGACGTGCGCGAAGTGTGGATGCGCCGTCACGACCCGGTGAAGAACGGCGCGCTCATCGGCTTTGCGGCGGTTGGCGTCAGCTACTGCGCGCTGGCCGTGTCGTGGGACAACGCGCAGCAGTGCGGCGTGCCGGCCATCTTCCTCGGCGGCCTGGGCGCCGGCCTCGGCGCGCTGGTCGATGCCGCCATCAGCCGGCAGGGCGTGGTGTTCCGCGCCGAGGCGCCGGTGACCTGGCACCTGCGGCCGGTGTCAGGGGGCGGTGTCGCCGGCGGCGCCGTCCTGCGCTGGTAGCCGTCAGCCGCGCGCGACGTGGGGCTCGGCGCCGGGCTTCGGTTCTGATTCCGGGGATGGGTGGCGCGGCGTCGTGAGGCACGTCGGATCGAACCAGCGTGGGGCCAGGCGGGCACTCTCCTGATGGCGGGTTCAGGCCCGCCAGGGATAGGGCGGGCGGCGGGTGTGCCAGTCGGTGGCCTGCTGGTAGACCATACCGACGTCGAGCACACGCTGCTCCTCCCAGGGCCGTCCGACCAGGTGCAACGCCAGAGGCAGGCCATCAGGGTCGAAGCCGCACGGCAGCGACAGGCCGGGGAGTCCCGACAAGTTGGCCATCCAGTTGAGGCGCGGGATATCCGGTGGAGTACCGGGGGGCACCGGGGGCGGAATCGGCGGCGAGACCGGGGCGTCGCGCAGCGGCGCGCCACTGCCAAAGGTCGGGCACACCATGAGGTCCAGATCGGCCAGCAGCGCGTCGGCATCGTGCGCGATGAGCTGCCGTATGCGCTGCGCCTTCAGATAGTCGGCCGCGGGTGCCATGCTCGCCGCCATCCAGTCGGCACGGCGCGACCAGTTGTAGCGGAACATGCCGCTGATGGCCGTCGACTCGAAGAGCTCGCGGAAGGCGGCGGCGCTCTCGACGCTCACGACATGCATGAAGACTTCGGCGTAGGGACGCTCCGGCAACGTGATATCGCGGAGCACCGCCCCCGCGCGTCGCAGCACCTCGAGCGCACGTTCGAAGGCCGCCTGATTCGCGGCCGGCGCGGTCGCGAACTCGGCACGCGACACGCCGATGCGCAGACCGGCCGCCGTCGGCGGCTCGCGGCGGAACCTGAACGCCGCTGACGCGCTCGAGCTCGTGTCGCGGCGGTCGTGTCCGGCGATCGCCGCGAGCACGAGCCCGCAGTCGCGCGCGCTGCGGGCGACCGGCCCGATCTTGTCGAGACTCCAGGCGAGCGGCATGCAGCCATAGCGGCTGACCCGTCCGGACGTCGGACGCAGACCCGTGGCGCCGACGGCCGCCGCCGGAAACACGATCGAGCCGCCGGTCTCGGTGCCAATGCCGAAGCTGATGAGTCCGGCGACGGTGCCCGCGACCGTGCCGCTCGACGACCCCTGGGTCGAGCGGTCGAGCTTCCACGGGTTGAGCGCCGTGCTGGTACTGCCGCCAGCAAACTCCGCGGTCGTCATCTTGGCGACGAGAATCGCGCCGGCCGCGGCGAGGCGTTCGATGACCGCCGCGTCGCGGTCCGGGACGCGGGTGGCAAAGATCTGCGAGCCCCACGTGGTACGAACGCCCTTGGTGTCGAGCAGGTCCTTCACGCCGTACGGCAGCCCGTGCAGCGGGGAGCGCGGTCCGCGCGTCCGGATCTCGTCGTCGGCGTTGGCCGCCGCGGCCAGGGCGGCTTCCTTGACGAGTGTCGTCACCGTGGCGAGCTTGTCGCCGGGCCGATCGGCCGGCGCCGCGGGCAACGCGAAGGCCGGCTGGTCGAGGCGCTCGATGCGCTCGATGTAGGCGCGGGTGATGTCGACCGATGACACCTGGCGGGAGGCGATGAGACCGGCCAGCGACTCGAGGGACTGGAACCAGAGTTCGTCGGCCACGGCGTCAGTCTCTCCGGAACGTGACGGCCGGCGAGACGTCGGCCGGGATCTGGAAGCGCCGGAGCGCCGCGACACGTGTGTTGGTGCGCTCGACGGCCGCGGCAAGTTCGGCCAGGCGGTCGGCGTCCTGGAAGAACGCGGCGGCGCCGTGCGCCTTGAGGAGCGCACGAATCTCGGCGTGCGCGTCGGGCGCCTGCCCGGGCGCCTCACAGGCCGTCTCGACGGCGACAAGCGACGAGGCGCCGAGCGCCCCGAGCAGTCGGGTGAACGAACGTCGTGAGGGCGGAGTCATACACAGTCCCGCGGGTGGCGTGGCGGCCTCAGCCGCGTGCCACGCTCGACCGCGCGCGTCCGCCGAGCACCTCGACCACGCGGTCGATGTCGTCGTGCGTGTTGAAGACCGATACCGACAGACGCAGGCGGCTCTCGTTGGCGACCACCGTGCCGGTCACCTTGCCCGCCTGGAGCGCCTTGTTCGTAGCCGCGGCATCCTTGAGCCCGAAGGCGAGGATTGGCGTGGCGTTGCCGGCCGGCGTGAGCGGCGTGTAGCCGAGCGGCGGCAGCTCGCGCTGCAGGCGATCGGTGAGCTGCGTCGCGTGCGCGCGGATCTTCTCGAGGCCCAGCCCGGTCACGTAGTCGATGCCTTCGGAAACCGCGGCGGCGAGCAACACGGCGATGCCGCCGGTTTCGTAGCGGGCGGCACCGGGCAGCGGCTCCCACGTGAGCGCCGCGCGGTTGAAGTTCGACACCTGGCGATGGCCGTAGCGCGTCGTCGGCAGCACCGTGCCCTGCAGGTCTTCCTTCACGTAGAGGAAGCCGAACCCGCGTTCGCCCATCAGCCACTTGTAGGTGCCGGTCGAGGCGAAGTCGATGCCGAGGGCCTTCACGTCCACCGGCACGCAGCCCACCGCCTGGATGATGTCGGCGAACACGTAGGCGCCACGCGCGTGGGCGAGGGCGCTCACGGCCTTGCAGTCGTGCATGAAGCCGTTGACGTTCGAGACGAGCGCGAGCGAGACGAGGCGCGTGTTCCGGTCGATGGCCTTGTCCATGTCGGCCGGATCGATCGTCCAGTCGCGGTGCTTGACGATGCGGAGCTCGACGCCTTGCTTCTCGAGTTCCTTGTACATGTAGAGCGACGTCGTGAAGTGCAGCTCGTCGATGACGATGTTGCCCTTCTTCTTCGCGAGGTCCATCCCCATCACGACGATGTTCTCGCCGTCGGATGTGCTCGAGGTGAAGGCGATCTCGCTCGGCGCGGCGTTGATGAGGGCGCCGAAGCGCTTCTTCAGGTCGGCCTGGCGATCGTTGCCGAAGTCGACGCGGCCCGGGCCCGGCCCGTGCAGGCGGTACTGCAGCCCCTGTTCGATCGCGCGCGCCGCGAAGCGGCCCACCGGGTGCAGCGCCGCCGCGTTCATGCAGGTCTCGGTAGCCGCGAGCGGGAACTCGTCGCGCACCGATGCCGGAAACACCGCGCCGGGACGTCCGGCCGCCTGGCCGGCGAACACGCGACGGCCCGACATCGCCAGGGCACCCGCGCCCGCAAGGAACTCACGACGTCCGATGGCACTCATGGAACGCTCCTGTCGGGCCATGACCGGCCGGGAAGGGCGCGGCACCGGACCGAAACGCCGCCCATGATGGCACGCGCGCGCGCCGGTTGCCACGACGGACTCGCGCTGGCTCGCCGACAGATGGGAGAATGCGCGCATGCCGTCGACAGCGCTGTGGCCGGACCGGCGGGTGGGATGCCCGCGGCGGGTGTCGTGAGCGGGCTCCTCGCGCTCGACGCGAGCACGCTCGCGACTCGGATCGCGGCCGGGGAGGCCTCGTCGGAGGACGCGGTCCGCGCCTGCCTGGATCGCATCGCCGCCGTCGATCCGGCGCTCGGCGCGTTCGTGGACGTGCGCGCTGGTGGGGCCCTGGCCGAGGCGCGGGCGTTCGACGCGCGCGCGCCGAGGGGCGGCCACGGCCTGCCGCTCGGCGGCGTGCCAGTCACCGTCAAGAGCGCCATCGAGGTCGCCGGGCTGCGCTGCGAGACGGGCAGCCCGTCCCGCCGGGGCGTGCGCGCGACGACGGATGCCGTCGTCGTGCAGCGCCTGCGCGCCGCCGGTGCCATCGTGCTCGGCACGACCAACGTGGCCGAGATGCTCATGGGCTACGAGAGCGTGAATCCGCTGCACGGCACGACGCGCAATCCGTGGGACCTCACGCGCACACCGGGCGGATCGAGTGGCGGCGAGTCCGCCGCCATCGCCGCGGGGTGTTCGTTTGCCGGTCTCGGCAGCGACGGCGGCGGGTCGATCCGTGTGCCGGCGCATTTCACCGGCATCTGCGGGCTGAAGCCCACACCGGGCCGCGTGCCGGCCACCGGCCACCAGCCGGCCTGCCTCGGCCCGTTCTCCCTCATCGGGGCGGTCGGGCCGATGGCGCGTTCGGTGGCGGACCTGCGGCGGCTGCTCGACGTGCTCGCCGGGTGGGACGCCGACGATCCCTGTGCCGTGCCGGCCGGCACCGAGGCCGCGCCGTACTCAGCCACCCGCGAGGTGTGGTGGTTCGACAGCGATGCGCGCGCGCCGTCCACGGCCGCGACGCGTGCCGCCGTCGCGGCCGCGGTGGACGGACTCGCCGCGCAGGGCTACGCCGCGCGGCCGGGACGTCCGGCGGCGTTCGACGAGGCCACGGCCCTCTGGGACGTGTTCTTCGGCGACGCCGGCGAGATGCTGCTCTCGGCCGCCATCGGTGATGTCGCGCCGACCCTGCCGATTCTCGCCGCCATGCATCGCGAGCGCGGACCGCGTGCGCCGCTCACGGCCATGCGTCTTGCCGACGCGTGGGCGGCGCGTGACGTGCTGCGGGCGCGCCTCATCCACGAACTCGAGGGCCGCGTCGTCGTCTGCCCGGTCACGGCGATGCCCGCCTTCGCGCACGGCGAACGGCAGTGGACGATCGACGGCCGCGTGGTGGGCTACCTCGACGCGATGATCTACACGCCCTGGGCCAACATCCTCGGCCTGCCGGCGGCGGTCGTGCCGGCGGGACTGTCCGAGACGGGGCTGCCCATCGGCGTCCAGCTCATCGGCGCGCCGTTCATGGAGGCGGCCGTGCTCGACGTGGCGGCGGCCATCGAACGGGCCTGCGGCGGCGTGGTACCGCCGCCGCCCGGAGTGATCGCATGAACGCGGCACCGGCCCTGCGCCGCCGTCTCACGCGCTGGGATCTCATCGTCTACGGCCTGCTGTTCATCGGGCCGCTGGCGCCGGTTGGTGTCTACGGCGTGCTCGACGCGCGCACGAACGGCGCCGTGGCGCTCGTGTATGTCGCTGCCACGATCGCCATGGCCTTCACGGCGTGGTCGTACGCCGAGATGTCGCGCGTCGTGCCGCATGCCGGCTCGGTCTTCGCCTACGCGAGCCGAGGCATCGCGCCGGTGGCCGGCTTCTTCGCTGGCTGGCTCGCGATGCTCGACTACGTGCTCATCCCGTCGGTGGCGTATCTCTTCTCCGGGATCGCGCTCCATGCGCTCGTGCCGTCGGTGCCGGCGTGGGTCTTCACGGTCGTCGCCTTCGTCGCGACGACCGCGCTCAACCTGGCCGGCGTGCGTGTGGCCGCCCGGGCCGGCTTCGTCGTGCTGGTGGCCGAACTCGTCGTGCTCGCCGTGTTCCTCGTGGCCGGCGCACTCGTGCTGGCGTCCGGCGGCGGCGCACGCGCCTGGCTCTCGCCGTTCACGAGCCTCGGCACGGCGGACCCGTCGCTCGTGATGAATGCGGTGTCGGTGGCGGTGCTCTCGTATCTCGGCTTCGACGCCATCGCCTCGTTCGCCGAAGAGAGCACAGGCGATGCACGTCACGTCGGCCAGGCCATCGGCTGGTGCCTCGTCGTGGCCGGGCTCGCCTTCGTCGCGCAGACGTGGATGGTGGCGGTGCTGAGCCCGCTCACGCCGGCGGAGCTGGCCGCCGCCCCGGCCCGGCAGGGCACGGCGTTCTACGACGTGACGCGCGCGGCCATCAGCCCGTGGCTGGCGACCGTGCTGGCGGTGACGAAGGCCATCGGGCCGATGTTCGCCGCCATGACGGGACAGGCCGCGGCGGCCCGGCTCATCTTCGGCATGGCCCGCGACGGCCGCCTGCCGGGACAACTCGCCGCGGTGGACGTCGCGCGCGGCGTGCCACGCGCGGCGCTCATCGCCACCGCTGCCGTGACGCTCGTCGTGAGCGTGTGGGCAGCGCGCCGTCCCGATGGACTCGGTGTGCTCGTCTCGATTGTGGACGTCGGCGCGCTGGCCGCGTTCCTGCTGCTGCAGGTGTCGGTGGTCGGCTACTTCGTGCGCCAGCGTCTCGCGCCGGCCACACCGCTCCACACGATCGTGCCCGTGTGCGGCGCGGCGGTCATCCTGTGGGTGCTGGTTGAAGCCTCAGCGTTCGCGCAGCAGGTGGCGGCCGTGTGGCTCGTGGCCGGTGTGGTCGTCTGGCTCGCCGGCCGGCGGCGGTAGCCGCGGGGAAGTTTCCGGCGGCTGCGGAATGTCGGGGCTCGCGACACCCCGCCACCGCCTCGGAACGATGTCGTGAACGGCACACGGAATTGGCACGAGAGCTGCCATGCTGCAGTGTGTGACTACCTGCTCGCGCCTCGTCCGTAGCGGTCTGTTGCTGGCGTTGATCGCCACGGCACCAGGCCGCGGGCCCGTCGCGGCCGCGCAGCCCGTGGTGGCCGTGTCTGCCGAGACCGTGCGGCTCACCGCCGTCGCGCGCACGCTGGGCGCATCGTCCGCCGAACGTGACGACGCCATGCGTGTGTATCGCGCGCGCGCAGCCGCTACCGTCTGGACGACGCCGCAGGGCACACCCACCGATGCCGCCACCGCGATGACGGCGCGCTTCGAGGCTGCGGCGACCCATGGCCTCGATCCGGCGGCCTACCGGCTGCCGGGCGTGCTCGACCGCGCCGCCCTCGCGGGAGACAGTCTGGCGGCGCGCGACGTGGCCCTGACGCTCGCCACGCTCCGCTACATGCGTCATCTGCATCTCGGGCGTGTCGATCCGCGGCGTCTCGGCCTGCGCCTGCAGGTCTGGGACGAGCCGCACGACTTCCCGATGCTCCTCGCCGATGCCCTCGGCAACGGCCGCGTGCCGGCGGTCGTCGACGGACTGGCGCCGCCGTTTGCCGTTTACCGCGCGCTCATGGCCGCGCTCGCGCGTTACCGCGCCCTCGGGGGCGAGGGGCTGCCGCCGGTGCCCGCGGTGAAGACGTCCGTGCGCGCGGGTGAGGCCTGGCCCGGCGTGGCCGCCGTGGCGCGCCGCCTCGTCGTGCTCGGCGATCTCGACGCCGCGGCCGAGCGGCTCGTGGGTCCGGCCATCTACGACGAGCCGCTCCTGACGGCGGTGCGGCGCTTCCAGGCTCGGCACGGCCTCACGCCTGACGGCACGATCGGCGCGCGCACCGTGGCCGCGCTGCAGGTGCCGGTCGCCGCGCGTGCCGAGCAGATCGCCCTCGCGCTCGAGCGCCTGCGCTGGCTGCCCGATTTGGGCACGCGGCGCGTGGTCGCCGTCAACATCCCGATGTTCCGGCTCTGGGCGTGGGAAGCGGGGCCGCTCGAGGCGCCGCCCGTGGCGACGATGGAGGTCATCGTGGGCCGCGCGTTGCGCCACGAGACGCCGGTCTTCGTCGAGACGCTCGACCACGTGATCTTCCGGCCCTACTGGAACGTGCCGGTGTCGATCGTGCGCAACGAGGTGCTGCCGGCGATGAGCCGCCGGCCCGGCTATCTGGCCGCGCAGCAGATGGAGATCGTGCGCGGCCCGGGCGACGACGCCACCGTCGTGCCGGCCACGCCCGAGGCCATCGCAGCGCTCGCCACCGGCACGCTCAGGCTGCGCCAGCGTCCGGGGCCGCACAATTCGCTCGGCCTCGTGAAGTTCGTCTTCCCGAATCGCGAGAGTGTCTACATGCACGGCACGCCGGCACCGGCGCTCTTCGCGCGTGATCGCCGCGACTTCAGTCACGGCTGCATCCGCCTGGCCGACCCGCCGGCGCTTGCCGCCTGGGTGCTCGGCGGTGTGCCCGGCTGGACGGCGGCGCGGATTGCCGCGGCCATGCGGGCCGAGACGCCCGAGCGTGTGCCGGTGGCCGCGCCCATCGATGTGGTGCTGTTCTACATGACCGCGTCGGTCGGGCCCGCCGACGACGCGTTGCACTTCGCGGACGACATCTACGGCCACGACCAGGCGCTGGCGCGCGCGCTGACGACGCCGCGCTGAGCGGCGCCGTGGCTACCAGTGCCGCAGGCGGCCGGTGTCGACGTGCACGAAGTTCGAGGCCGGGTAGTAGCCTACGCCGCCGCCCTTGAGATCGAGCGCCGCCGCCCGCAGGGTCACGAGTTCGACACCGGCGACGCGGATGTCGATGGCTTGTCCCACCATGTGCAGGCTGCGCGCCGCCACGCCTTCGCTCTTGCGCCGCAGTGCGGCGTTCGTCACCGGCGAGCGATAGCCCGAGATCACTTCGAACGCCTGGTGCGTCTCGAGGCGTCCGGCGACACGGTAGAGCAGATCGAGCAGGCCTGGGTCGATGGGGTGGACGTCGCCGGTCCGGAAGTCGCGGAGCAGGCGGTTCACCGCCGCGAGGGCATCGGGCAGGTAGGTCCCGCCGACGGCGTACTCCACCTTGAGCGTCTCGCCGGTGTGGAGGTGCCGCAGACCGAGGGTGCGGGGCACGGCCCTGGCGTGGGCGCGGCGTGGCCGCGCCACCAGCGTGCCGCCGGCCACCGCCAGGGTCTTCAGGAATCGACGACGGTCGGATCGGGTCATGGCCGCACCTCACACACCTGCAGCAGGTAGGACGTCCCGGCCGACGCGGCGGCCGGGTCGCAGACACACGGCCGCGCCTGGCGCCGCCACTGGACGAGGCAGCAAACCTCGCGCCAGCACGCCCTCACCGGCCGGCGGGCGATCCCGCGCCCGCCGCCACGCAACCCCCGCCGCCCACGCCGGGAATTCCGCGGGGCCGGTCCGAACCTCATGGAAATGTGACTGCTGCGCCGTGGTGCCCGTGTGCCTGCGCTGGCACGAGAGATGGATCACTGCATGGTGGAGGCGCGCCATGGTCCGTCAGTTCTGGTGGGGAGTCGCAGTGGTGCTCGGGGGAGTGGTGTGGGGGGGCGACGCGTCCGCGCAGTCGCAGAGCCGGTGCGCCGACTGCCACTTCGCGAATCCCGGGTCGGTGTCCGCGAGCCATCTGTCCGAGTGGGACCTGTCCGGACACGGCCGGAAGAACGTCGGCTGCGAGAGGTGCCACGGCGGCGACCCGAGATCGTTCGAGCCGTTCGTGGCGCACCAGGACATCCTGGCGCGGACCAACCCCGCCAGCCCCGTGCACCCGACCAATCTGCCGAAGACGTGCGGCACGTGCCACGCCGGGCCGCTCGTGGCGTTCCAGCGGAGCAAGCACTACGAACTGCTCCGCGCCGGCAACAAGAACGGGCCGACGTGCACGACCTGCCACGGCGAAGCCGCCGGCAACCGGCTGTCGCCGAAGGCGCTCGAAGGACAGTGCGCCACCTGCCACGGCGCCGGCAAGATCGCGCCGCATCCCGAGTTCCCGGCCCGGGCGCGGCTCGCGGACGAGGGACTGCGCGAGGCTCGGGCGCTGCTCAAGGACGCGCGTCACGCCATCGCGCGGGTGAAGGACACGGCCCGCCGCGCGTCGCTCGAGCAGGCCGCGCAACAGGCCGAAGTGCCAATCATCGAGGCAACGCAGGCCGGTCACGCGTTCGTCTACGACCAGCTCGATGAGCGGCTGACCACCGCGCGCGCCCGGCTTGCCGCGCTCTTCGAGCGGCTCGCCAACCCCGACGCCCGGTAGGCGCCAGGCCCCTCACGCGGCTCCGGCGGACTCGCGGTCAGCGGGTCCGCCGGTGTCGTGTACGTGCCCGCGCGGTCCTGGCGTGCGGCGGGGTCAGGAGTGGGCGAGGGACGACGGCCGGCTGGCCGCCTGCAGGAAGTCGGCGAAGAGGCGGCAGGCGTCGCTCGCGGTGAGGATGCCGAGCACGCGGCCGTCGTCGATGACGAGGGCCGAACCGATGTGCCGCGCGGCCATCGCCCGCAGCACCCGTTCGAGCGGTTCACCGGGCGGCACCGAGTAGGCGTCGAACGTGCAGACGTCGCGCACGAAGAGTTCCTCTTCGGGCGGCAGGCCGAGGTCCGGATCGAGCGCCCGCTTCACGTCGCGGTCACTCAGCATGCCGACGAGCGCGCCGCGCCTGACCACCGGCAGGTGATGGATCTCGTGGTCCACCATGAGACTGCGGGCCTGGCGCAGCGGGGCGTCGTCGTCGATGATCCACGGGCCGCGTGTCATCACGTCCCCGACGGTCAACGGTGCGGTCATGGGAGCCTCCGGGCGGTCATGGCGCGATGAATTCGTGTTCCGGATGACGCACGGTCAGCACGGGGCAGGGCGCCTTGCGCACCACGTTCTCCGCCACGCTGCCGATGAGCAGATGGGCCACCGGCCCGCGGCCGTGCGTGCCCATCACGATGAGGTCGATGGGCGCCTCCTTCGCGTAGGTGATGATGGCGAGGAACGGCGCGCCGATCGTCGTGACACAGGTGACCTGCGCGGCGGTGCGGCCCGACTCGGCGAGCAGCGTCGCCAGCCGGGTATCGGACTCCTCGCGCGCCGTCTTCTCGAAGTCGGCCTGCGACACGGCGTAGACCTCGGCCGCCCACGGCTGGTCGAAGGGGCTCTGCACGGCGTGCAGCAGGTGCAGGTGCGCGTCGAAGCGCTCGGCGAGCGCCAGGCCGTAGCGCACGGCGGCCGTCGAGCAGTCGCTGAAGTCGGTGGGCACCAGGATGTGACGGAGCGCAATCGTGCTCATGGCGCGGGCCTCGTTCGGCTAGACGGGCACGACGGCCGGCGCCGTGCCGAGACGGCGCCGGTCCGCGGCGTTCGGGTGCACCGCCAGCACCGGGCAGCCGGCGCGGCGGATGACGTCGTTGGTGGTCGAGCCGAAGGCCATGAGGTCGATGGCGCCGCGGCCGCGCACGCCCATGACGATGACGTCGGCCTGGCCGGTGCGTGCCGCCTCGACGATGCGTTCGCTGGGCTTGCCGACGCTCGTCTGTTCGCGCACCCGGCACCATTCACGCACCTCTGGCGGCACGGCGGCGGCAAGTACGGTCTTCGCGTGCGCGTCGCCGAGCCGGCGGTACTCCTCGACATCGAGGGCGCCGAACTCGCCCGAGGCCGGCACGGGCTCCACCACGTAGAGCAGCGTCAGCTCGCCATCGGTCTCGCGCGCGAGCGACAGCGCGAACGTGACGGCGTCGTGCGAGGCGGCGGAGCCGTCGATGGGGCAGAGGATCCGCGAGAAGAGCACGCCGGTCTCCGGATGCGAGGCCGGCGGCACGACCATCACCGGGCAGGGCGCCTTGCGCACGATCTTCTCGGCGACCGAGCCGAGCAGCAGATGTTCCACGCCGCCCCGGCCGTGCGTGCCGAGCACGAGCAGGTCGGCGCCCTGCTCGTCGACCACGGCGAGGATCTCACGCGCGGGATGCCCGCCGCGCACCGAGGTCTCCGTATCGACGCCGCGGGCGCGGGCGCGATCGCCGGCGGCCGCGAGATCGGCGAGCGCCTGTTCGCGCTGTTCCTCGAACAGGCGGACGTCGACCGGGATCTCGCCGTAGGGCGCCATGATCGGCATCGGCGGATCGACGTGCAGCAGGTGCAGCGAGGCGTTGTAGTGTTCGGCGAGCGCCGTGGCGTAGGCCTCGGCCTTGGTCGAGACCTCGGAGAAGTCGGTCGGGCAGAGAACGCGAGTGAGAGTCAACATGTGCCCATCTCCTTCGCCGCCATGACCATGGCAGCCACGCGGTCGAGGTCCAGGGGTTTGGCCAGCAGCACGCGCACGCCGAGCTGCCGGGCCTCGGCCAGCGCATCGCTGGCCCAGTAGGCGGTCATCATCACGACCGTCACGTCGGGGCGGCGCTCTCGGATGGCCTTGAGCACGCTGAGCCCCGTCATGTCGGGCAGCTTGACATCGAGCAGCAGCACCGCATGAGGCGCCGCCGCCGCCACCGCATCGATGGCCGCGGCGCCGTCGCCGGCTTCGCCCACCTGGTGGCCGTCGCGCTGCAGCCGCTGGACGAGCGCCCACCGGAGCAGGTCTTCATCTTCCGCTACGATGACGTTTGCCATGGACACCGTCCCGCCCTGCGAGAGAGCAACGGTCGTGCCGTGTGGCAATCCGCGGGCTTTCCGGGGGGAACGCCGCCGCCAGGGCGCCTGTCGGGCAGTTGTCCGCGTGAGGCCGGGGAAGATTCCTCCCCGGGGGCGCGAGCCGGAGCCGCGGCGCCGGCCCGCCTGACGGTCAGGCCGGCCTCTCGTCGGCCATCGGCCGGCCGAGCTTGTCGAGGCCGAACTTCTCGAGCCGGTAACGGATCTGGTCGCGGTTCATGCCGAGGAGCTGCGCCGCCTGGGTCTGGTTGCCCTGCGCGCGCTGCAGCGCCTGCACCACGAGATCGCGTTCGAGCATCTCGAGATTCACCCCTTCGAGCGGCAGCGTGAAACCCGAGGTGATGGGCGTCGGCGCCGCCAGCATCGAGAAGTGATCCGGACCGAGGATGTCGCCTTCTGCCAGCAGCATGGCGCGCTCGACGGCGTTGCGCAGTTCGCGCACGTTGCCGGGCCAGCTGTAGCCATCGAGTGCCTTGAGGGCGGCCGGGGCGACACTCTTCACGTGCTTCTTGAACTCGCGGTTGAAGGCGCGCACGAAGTGGTCGACGAGCAGCGCGACATCGCCCGTGCGTTCGCGCAGCGGCGGCAGCGTGATTGGCATGACGCCGAGGCGGTAGTAGAGGTCTTCGCGGAACTTGCCCTCGCGCACCGACTGCGTGAGGTTGCGGTGCGTGGCGGCGATGACGCGCACGTCGACCTTGAGATCGCTCAGGCCGCCGACACGCTTGAAGGTCTTCTCTTCGAGGAAGCGCAGCAGCTTGGCCTGGAGCGTCGGGCTCATCTCGCCGATTTCGTCGAGGAAGATGGTGCCGCCGCCGGCCGTCTCGAACAGCCCGCGCTTCTGCTGGCGGGCGTCGGTGAAGGCGCCGCGTTCGTGGCCGAAGAGCTCGCTCTCGAGCAGGTGCTCGGGCAGCGCCGAGCACGTGATGTTGACGAAGGGGCGCGCCGCGCGGTCGCTGTTGTAGTGGATGGCCTTGGCGGCCAAATCCTTGCCGGTGCCGGTCTCGCCCTGCAGCAGCACGGTCGAAGCGGGGCTCGCCGCCACCTTGGCCATCACCGTCTTGACGGCGCTGATCGCCGGCGACTCGCCGATGACGCGGTCGAATGCGTGGGGTTCGCTGTCGCGGGCGCGCAACGCCTTGACTTCGCGGCGGAGCTGGCTCGTCTCGAGCGCCTTGCCGATCGTGAGCAGGAGCTGCTCGAACTCGAACGGCTTCTTGGCGTAATCGTAGGCGCCCTGCTTGAT
>JBIKUN010000081.1:0-20854 GCA_044347565.1 Vicinamibacterales bacterium
GATCGGCTGCAGCGTGCCGCTCGGGCCGACGAGCGTGGGGCCGTAGCGCTGCTGCATCCACGCCGAGACCTTGCGCTCGAAGTAGACCATCACGGCGGCGCTGATCTGCAGCGCCATGAAGATGACGCCGACGATCGCCGCGTAGGCGACCCACCAGTTGAGGGGTGGGCGGAACAGGGAGAAGACGAAGTCGAGCATGACGGTGAGTGCCCCGGCTCCAGCGCGCTAGTGGTGCGCGCCGGCCGGCTGGCTGGCGCGGTAGTCGGCCGACGCGGGCTTTTCCCCGCGCGCGTAGACCTCGTACTCGTTCTTGAAGAGCTTGAGCGTCGTGAGCACGGGCGTCGCCGCCGCGTCCCCGAAGGCGCAGAGCGTCTTGCCGTTGATCTGGTTGGCGACACTCTGCAGCAGCGTGATGTCCTTGGGCGAGCCCTCGCCGTGCAGCATGCGGTGCAGCAGGCGGTAGAGCCAGTCGGTGCCCTCGCGGCACGGCGTGCACTTGCCGCACGACTCGTGGCGGTAGAAGTGCAGCAGGTTCTCGGCCAGCCACACCATGTCGACGGTGTCGTCGAGCACCATGATGGCCGCCGAGCCGAGAAGCGATCCGGCCTTCTGCACGTCGTCGAAGCTGGCCGGGATGTCGATCTGATCGGGCAGCAGGATCGGCACCGACGAGCCGCCGGGAATCACGGCCTTCATCGTGTGGCCGTCGCGCATGCCGCCGGCGTAGTCGTTGATGAGTTCCTTGAGCGACACCTTCATGGGCGCTTCGTACACACCCGGGCGCTTGACCTGGCCGCTGATGCAGAAGAGCTTCGGACCGCCGTTCTTCTCCGGGCCGAGCGCCGAGAACCACTCGGCGCCACGCGTCAGGATGAGCGGCGCGTTGCACAGCGTCTCGACGTTGTTGACCGCGGTCGGGCAGCCCCACAGCCCCGCCACGGCGGGGAACGGCGGCTTGAAGCGCGGCTGCGCGCGCTTGCCTTCGAGTGAATCGAGCAGCGCGGTCTCTTCGCCGGCTTCGTAGGCGCCGGCGCCGCGGTGCAGGTAGACCTCGCAGTCCCAGCCGCTGCCGAGGATGTTCTTCCCCACGTAGCCGGCCGCGCGGGCGTCGTCGATCGCCTTCTGCAGCGCCGGGAACAGATGGTAGAACTCGCCGCGGATGTAGATGTAGGCGGCGTGCGAGCCGATGGCGTGGCAGCCGATGAGGCAGCCTTCCACGAGCAGATGGGGATTGCGCTCCATCAGCAGGTGGTCCTTGAACGTGCCAGGTTCGCTTTCGTCGGCGTTGCAGACGATGTACTTCGGCTGCGGCGACTTCTTGTCGACGAACTGCCACTTGAGCCCGGTCGGGAAGCCGGCGCCGCCGCGGCCGCGCAGGCCCGAGGCCTTCACCACCTCGATGACCTGATCGGGCGTCATCGCGAGCGCCTTCTTCAGGCCGTCGTAGCCCTGCTGATGCTGCACGTAGTGCTCGAGCGTGTTGCCACCGGGTGTGTAGGCGTATTTCGTGAGCACCGGCTCGTAATCGGTGGCCGCGGCCGGGCGCGAGGGCGTCGTGGTCTTCCCCGCCGCATCGGTGCGCGACTCGACGTCGAGATGGCAGCCCGAGAGGGCCGCGAGGCCGTTCGTGCGCATCCCGTCGATGAACGCGGGCACGTCCTCGGGCGACAGGCACTCGTGCCAGTGCACGTTGTTCACCATGACCACCGGTGCCTTGTCGCAGGCGCCCAGGCATTCCATCTGCTGGATGGTGAACATGCCGGACGGATCGGTCTCGCCCTGCTTGACGCCGAGCACCTGCTCCATCTTCTCGACGACACGTTCGGCGCCGGCCAGGGCGCACGAGAGCGTGGTGCACACCTGCAGGACGTACGTGCCTACCGGCGTGCGGTGGAACATCACGTAGTAGCTGACCACGTCTTCGACGTCGGCGGTCGTGATGCCGACCACCTCGGCGACATGACGGGCCGCGTTGGCGCTGATGTAGCCCTGCTGGTCCTGCGCGAGGTAGAGCGCGTAGAGCACCGACGAGCGGCGGTGCTCGGGCGGATACTGCGCCGCCAGGCGTTCGTATTCAGCGCGCCGTTCCGGCGTGAAGGAGAACTCGGGGCCCTCCGGCAGCGTCTGGCGCTCCGAGCGATGCCAGCGCTCGGTGCCGTAGGGCATCGCGGGATGGAAACTCATCGATCCACGTCTCCCATGACCACGTCGAGCGAGCCGATGACCGCGACGACGTCCGCGATCATGCCGCCCACGATGAACTTGTGCAGCGCCTGACTGGCCATGAGCCCGGGCGACCGCATGTGCACGCGCCACGGACGGTTGGTGCCGTCGGAGACCACGTAGCAGCCGTGCTCGCCGCGCGGCCCTTCGACCGGCACGTAGGCCTCGCCGGCCGGCACGTTGAAGCCCTGCGAGTAGATGAGAAAGTGCTGAATCAGCGCTTCCATCTCGGTGTAAACCTCGTCCTTCGGCGGCGGCGCCACCTTGCGGTCGGCCACCTGCCACTCACCCACCGGCTCGATGCGATCGAGTGCCTGGCGGATGATCCTGACGCTCTCGCGCATCTCGGCGACGCGCGTGATGTAGCGGTCGTAGACGTCGCCGTTGCTGGCGCCGATGACGTCGAACTTGTAGGTCTCGTAGCCCGAGTACGGGAAGGCGCGGCGCACGTCGTAGTCGCCGCCGGCGGCGCGGGCGATCGGCCCGAAGAGCCCGTACTGGTAGCAGTCGGCCAGCGTGATCGTGCCGACGCCGCGCGTGCGGTCCAGCCAGATCGGGTTCTTCGTGAGCATCGTCTCGTATTCGTCGAGCTTGCCCGGCAGCCGGTCGATGAAGGCGGTGACAGCTTCCTTGAAGCCGCGCGGCAGGTCGTCGCGCAGGCCGCCGACGCGGATGTAGCTCGGGAAGAAGCGGAACCCGGCCATCATCTCGTTCAGGTTCATCAGGATTTCGCGCTCGCGGAATGCGTAGAGCATCACCGTGATGGCACCGATTTCCATGCCGTGCGTGCCGAACCACACGAGGTGGCTGCTGATGCGCTGCAGCTCCGCGATGAGCACGCGGATGTCCTTGACGCGCTGCGGCACCTCCATGCCGAGCAGCTTCTCCACCGACAGGCAGTAGGCGAGGCTGTTCGACTGGGCGCCCAGGTAGTCCATGCGCTCGACGAGCGGGATGACCTGCTGCCACTTCTTCTGCTCGGCGGTCTTCTCGATGCCAGTGTGCAGGAAGCCGATGGTGGGTGATACGGCGACGACCGTCTCACCGTCGAGCTCGAGCACGAGCCGCAGCACGCCGTGCGTGCTGGGGTGCTGGGGCCCCATGTTGACGGTCATCGTTTCGGTGCGTACTTCAGCCATCCTCAGCCTTCCACTTCCCGATCGACCAGCGCGCAGAGCAGATGCAGCACCGTCATGTGCGCTTCCTGCACCCGCGCCGTCTCCGTCTCCGGGACGTTCACGTGCACCTCGGCAAGCCGTCCTGCCGCGCCGCCGTCGTTTCCCGTGAGCGCAACCGTCCGCAGCCCCCGGGCCTTCGCCGCTTCGATCCCGCGCACGACGTTCGGCGAGTTGCCGCTCGTCGTGATCCCCACTGCCAGATCACCGGCGCGTCCGAGCGCCTCGACCTGCCGCGCAAACACCGCGTCGAACCCGAAATCGTTCGAGACGGCCGTCACGATACTCGGGTCGGTCGTGAGCGCCACGGCCGGGTATCCCCGCCGCTCCCGCACGAACCGCCCCACCAGCTCCGCCACGAAGTGCTGGGCATCGGCGGCGCTGCCGCCATTGCCGAACACCAGTACCTGTCCGCCTGCCGCGAGCACCCGGACGAGGGTGTCGCCGGCCCGCGCGATCGCCTCGACCGCCGGGCCGTCAGCAAGCGCCGCATGCAGCCGCGCGGTGGTCGCGAGCGTCTCGATGACGAGCGCCCGCCGCGCCGTGTCGCCTGCGGCCATCTGTTACTTGGGGCGCGTTCGCGAGTAGCGATCGCGCTCCATGTTCGCCCGGAACTCCTCCGCGGTGATCTGCAGAGGCATGTAGGTCTGCGCGTCCTTCCGCACCTGCACCGGGTAGTCCTTCCGGAGCGGGTGGCCGACCCAGTCTTCCGTCATCATCAGGCGCCGCAGATCCGCGTGGCCGTCGAAGACGATGCCGAACAGGTCGTAGACTTCGCGCTCGCACCAGCCGGCGCCCGCCCAGACGGACGTGACCGAGGTGATGGGCTCGTCGAGCCCGAGCTGCACCCTGAGACGCAGCCGCGTGCGGCGATGCGGCGAGACGACGTGGTAGACAACATCGAAGCGCGGCGCGCGCTTCGGGTGGTAATCCACCGCCGTGACGTTCGAGAAGGCCACGAACTCGAGGCCGGGCGTGTCGCGCAGCGCAAGGCACACCGGCACGATGTGCGCGGCAGACACCCAGAGCGCCGGCGTGGCGTCGGCATCGGCCGAGGGGCAGGGCGACAGTTCCGCTCCCGGCACGAGCGCCGTGAGCTGGTCGATGATGGGCTGCACGTCGATCATGGCGCTACGACGCCCTCAGCTTCGTGGCGTCGATCTTCTTCTGCAGCTGGACGATGCCGTAGATCACCGATTCAGGCCGCGGCGGGCAGCCCGGGATGAAGACGTCCACGGGCACCACCTGGTCGGAGCCCTGCACGATCGAGTAGTTGTCGAACACGCCGCCGCACGAGGCACAGGCGCCCATCGAGATCACCCACTTGGGCTCGGGCATCTGGTCGTAGATGCGGCGCAGCGCCGGCGCCATCTTGCGCGACAGGCGGCCGGCGATGATCATCAGGTCCGATTGCCGCGGCGAGCCACGGAACACCTCGGCGCCGAAACGCGAGATGTCGTAGCGGCTCGAGGCCATCGCCATCATCTCGATCGCGCAGCACGCCAGGCCGAACGTCACCGGCCAGATGGCCGAACGCCGGCTCCAGGTCACGACCTTTTCGAGCGTGGTCGTGAGTACCGGAATCTCGGGGAGATCAGTTTCCAGTCCCATAGTTGTATCTCTTGACCACGGCCGGCCCGGGCTTGGGCGGACGCACGTAGTCGGGGTCGGTTTCCGGACCCCAGTCAAGGACGCCCTTGCGCCACACGTAGATGAAGGCCACCGCGAGGATCGCGAAGAAGAGGGCGATCTGGATGAAGCCGGGCCAGCCGAGATCACGCAGCGCCATGGCCCACGGGCCGAGGAACGCCACTTCGATGTCGAACAGCAGGAAGATCATCGCAATCAGATAGAACTTGACCGACTGACGCTCCCGCGCATCCCCGACCGGCGGCATCCCGCACTCGTACGCCGCGTCTTTTTCGGGTGTAGGATGCCGCGGGCCCGCAAAATAGGACAGCGCCACGTTGACGGCTCCGAAGCCGACCCCGAGCGCGACCATGATGGCGACACCGCCCCAGCCTTCCATAATTCTCTCGTTCGTTAGACGCAGGCGCGCCAGTGCGCTGCTTGTGAAGGATTTCGCAACCGTCGCGTAGATGG
This sequence comes from Vicinamibacterales bacterium, assembly GCA_044347565.1. Classification (GTDB taxonomy): domain Bacteria; phylum Acidobacteriota; class Vicinamibacteria; order Vicinamibacterales; family UBA2999; genus CADEFD01. The sequence goes on from JBIKUN010000081.1 coordinate 5,502, forward strand.
TAGTCAACCACACTGGGCACAGTCAAACGCCCTACCCACGATTACTGGTGTTTCCGCCGTCATGACCCTCCCACCCCTCGGTGCCGCGGCCGTCGCTACAAAGGATTCGTCGTCACCCCCGCCCGCCCGCGGCCTGCGTGTGGCGTGGTTCAGCCCGATGCCTGCCTCGTCGTCTGGGATCGCCGCCTATTCGGCGGAGGTCCTGCCGCACCTCCGGGCGCGCGGCTTCGACATCGACGTCTTCACGGAACGACCCGGGGCCGCCGGCGACGGCCTCGTCCCCGTCCGCGACTTCGTCTGGATGCAGCGGCGCCGTCCGTACGACCTCACCGTCTACCAGCTCGGCAACGCGCGCTGCCACGACCACATGTGGGGGTACCTCTTCCGGTATCCCGGGCTGGTCGTGCTGCACGACGCGCAGATCCACCAGGCGCGGGCCCAGTCGCTGCTCCAGCGCTGGAAGCCGCGGCGCGACGACTACCTGGCCGAGTTCCGCGCCAACCATCCCGACGCGCCGGCAGACCTGGGACTGCTCTTCGAGGCCGGGCTCGGCGGCTCGCTCTACGGCCACTGGCCGCTCGTGCGGCTCGTGCTGCAGGGCGCGCGCCTCACGGCGGTGCACAGCCAGGCCCTGGCCCGCCGCCTGCAGGAGACATGGGGCGCCGACGTCGCCTCGCTGCCCATGGGCGTGCCCGACCCGCTCGATCCGCCGCCGGCGGTCTCACCGGCGGCCATCCGCGCCCGGCACGGTGTGCCCGAGGGGGCGGTGGTCGTGGGCGCCGTGGGCGGCGTCACCCCCGAAAAACGCCTGCCGGAACTGCTCGGGGCGATGGCCGCGCTCAGCGAACGGCAGCCGCACCTGCACCTGCTCGTCGTCGGTGCGACGGTGGCGCACTACGACCTCGTGGCCGATGCGGCGGCGCGCGGCCTCGCCGGCCGTGTGCACGTCACGGGGTTCGTGGACGACGCGGAGCTCGGCGCGTATCTCGCCGCCATCGACATCTGCGCGTGCATGCGGTGGCCATCGAACGGCGAGACGTCGGCGTCGTGGTGGCGGGCCATGGCGGCGGGACGCGCGACGATCGTCACCGACCTCGTGCACCAGCCGGAGCTGCCGGTGGTGGATCCGCGCGGCTGGCGCACGCTCGGGCCAGCGGGCGCGGCACCCGGGGCGGTGGCGATTCCGATCCTCGACGAGCACCGGACGCTCGTGGAGACGCTGGATGTGCTGGGGCGGAGCGCGCTGACGCGCGCGGAGATTGGCGACGAAGCGCGGCGTTACTGGAAGGCGCACCACACGGTCGGCCTGATGGCCGAGGCGTATGCGTCGCTGCTGCCGCGCGCGGCGGCGCGGATGGCGCCGGCCGTGGAGCTGCCGGCGCACCTGCGACAGGGCGGGGACGAACACCTCACGGCGCTGCTGGCGCCGTTCGGCGTGGACACGCCTGCCGGCGTGTCGAACGGGTGAAGTCTGGCGGGCGGCGGTGGCTTACGCCAGCGCCTGCATCCGCCGTTCGAGTTCGGCCACGGCGGCCGTGAGCTGCTCGCGGCGGGCCGGGTGGGTGGCGGTGTCGAGCTGGCGGCGCATTTCGATCTGCGCGAGCCGGTACGATTCGAGTTCTCTCACCTTCACCGGATCCTTCGCGGGGCCGGTCTTCTTGGCCGCGCGGCGCTCCTGCTCGAGTTCTTCCATCCGCTCCTGAATGCGGAGGTCGGCGTCAATCAACCCTTCGGCGGCGTCACCCATGTGTCTGGTCGGTCCTCTCGGCGTTCTGCGCCGGCACGGCCGGTGCGGGCGCGAACATCCGGGTCATTATAGCGGTGATGCGGTCCGACGTCCTGCGACACTTTCACGCACCGGTCGCGACGTGGTTCGCGGCGTCGTTTGCCGCGCCAACCCGGCCGCAGACGCTCGGCTGGCCGGCGATCGCACGCGGCGAATCGGCGCTCATCCTCGCGCCGACGGGTACCGGCAAGACCCTCACCGCGTTCCTGTGGTGCCTCGATCGGCTGATGTTCGAGCCGGTGCCGGCACGCGACGCGCGCTGCCGGGTGCTCTACATCTCACCGCTCAAGGCGCTGGCGGTCGACGTCGAACGCAACCTGCGGGCGCCGCTCTCGGGCATCGCGCGCGTGGCCGACGCCGCCGGCACGCCGTTCCACGCGCCGAGCGTCGCCATCCGCACCGGCGACACGCCGGCGAGTGAGCGCACGGCCTTCCAGCGGGCCCCGGCCGACATCCTCATCACGACGCCGGAATCGCTCTTCCTGCTGCTGACGTCGAACGCGCGCGATCGCCTGCGCGCCGTCGACACGGTCATCATCGACGAGATCCACGCGCTCGTCTCGACCAAGCGCGGGGCACATCTGGCGCTGTCGCTCGAGCGCCTCGCCACGCTCACGGGCCGGCCGATCCAGCGCGTGGGTCTCTCGGCCACGCAGAAGAACCTCGACGAGATCGCGCACTTCCTCGGCGGCCACGAGGCCGCGCGCACGAGGTCAGGCCGGGCCGCGCGCGCCGCGCAGACACCCGAGGCCGCGCTCGCCGCCGAGTTCGCGCTCGACGCGCCGCCCGCCGCGCGTCCGGTCACGATCGTCGACGCCCGCGTGCCGAAGACACTCGCCATCACGGTGGACGTGCCGATCGCCGACATGGCGAAGGTGGGCCAGCGCAGCGAACCGGCGAGCGGCCCGGTCACGAAGGCGCCGGTGCAGACGATCTGGACGTCGATCCATCCGCGCCTCCTCGAACTCATCCAGGCGCATCGCTCGACGCTGCTCTTCGTCAACAGCCGCCGCCTCGCCGAACGCCTCGCCGCCGCGCTCAACGAACTGGCCGGCGAGACACTGGTGCGCGCACATCACGGCTCGCTCGCGCGGGCGCAGCGCACCGAGGTCGAAGACCTGCTCAAGAGCGGCCGCCTGCGCGCGCTCGTCGCCACCTCGTCGCTTGAACTCGGCATCGACATGGGCGCCATCGATTACGTGGTGCAGATTGAAGCGCCGCCGTCGGTCGCGAGCGGCCTGCAGCGCATCGGCCGCGCCGGCCACCAGGTGGGCGAAACGAGCGAGGGGGTCATCTTCCCGAAATTCCGCGGCGATCTCCTCGCGTCGGCCGCCGTCTCGGCGGCGATGACCGCCGGCGACGTCGAGCCCTCGCGCATGCCGCGCAACCCGCTCGACGTGCTGGCGCAACAGATCGTCGCGGCGACGGCGATGGACCACTGGACGGTGGACGACCTCTATCGCCTCGTGCGCCAGTCGGCGCCGTTTGCCACGCTCAACCGCCGCGTCTTCGACGGCGTGCTCGACATGCTGTCGGGGCGCTATCCGTCCGACGAGTTCGCCGAACTGCGGCCGCGCATCACGTGGGACCGCGTCAACGGCACCGTGGTGGCGCGCCAGGGCGCGAAGCGGGTGGCCATCGCCAACGCCGGCACGATTCCCGACCGCGGTCTCTACGGCGTCTTCCTCGCGGACGGCAGCCGCGATGCCGCGCGCGTCGGCGAACTCGACGAGGAGATGGTGTTCGAGGCGCGGGCCGGCGAGACGTTCCTGCTCGGTGCCTCCACCTGGCGCATCGAGCAGATCACGCACGACCGCGTGCTCGTCTCACCGGCACCGGGTGAACCCGGCAAGATGCCGTTCTGGAAGGGCGAAGGGCCGGGCCGGCCGATCGAACTCGGGCGCGCCATCGGCAAGCTGACGCGCGAACTCGCGGCCGCCACACCCGCCGCCGCGACGACGCGCCTCACCGAACGCCACGGCCTCACGCCGGGGGCGGCCGCCAACCTGCTCCAGTATCTCGACGACCAGCAGCGCGCCGTGGGCGCCGTGCCCGACGATCGCACGATCGTCGTCGAACGCTCGACCGACGACATCGGCGACTGGCGCCTCTCGGTGCTCTCGCCCTTCGGCAGCCGCGTGCACGCGCCGTGGGCGATGGCGGTGGCCGAGCGCCTGCAGCGCGAGCGCGGCATCGACGCCGACGTGATGTGGGCCGACGACGGCTTCGTGGTCCGCATTCCGGAGGGCGATGAGCCGCCCGACACGACACTGCTCATCCCCGACCCCGACGAGGTGGACGCGCTCGTCGTCGCCCGCCTCGGCGGCACGGCGATGTTCTCGGCGCGCTTCCGCGAAGCGGCGGGCCGGGCGCTGCTGCTGCCGCGCCGGCGGCCGGGCCAGCGGGCGCCGCTCTGGCAGCAGCGCAAACGGGCCGCCGATCTGCTGGCCGTGGCGGCGCGCTTCGGCTCGTTTCCGATCGTGCTCGAAACCTACCGCGAGTGCCTGCGCGACGTGTTCGATCTACCGGCACTCGTCGAGCTCCTGACGAAGATGCGCAGCCGCTCGGTGCGCGTCGCCACGGTCGACGCGCGCACGTCGTCGCCGTTTGCGGCGTCGCTCCTCTTCGGCTACGTCGCCAACTACATGTACGACGGCGATGCGCCGCTGGCCGAACGGCGCGCCCACGCGCTCGCGGTCGATCAGACGGAGCTTGCCGCGCTCATCGGCGAAGGCGAACTCCGCACGCTGGTCGACGTCGAGGCGCTCGCCACGATCGAGACGGATCTGCAGCAGACGAGCCCGCGGCTGCACGTGAAGTCCACCGACGGCGTGCACGACCTGCTGCTGCGGCTCGGCGAACTCTCGGCCGCGGAGATCGAGGCCCGCGCGCTGCCGGGTGTGGCCGGCCCCGCCATCGAGACGCTGGTCGCCACCCGCCGCGCCGTGCCGATCCGCCTCGCCGGCGAGACACGGCTCATCGCCGTCGAAGACGCCGCGCGCTTCCGCGACGGCCTCGGCACGCCACTCCCGCAGGGGCTGCCGGCCGCGCTGCTCGAGCCCGCCCCCGACGCCATCGGTGACCTCGTGCGCCGCTACGCGCGCACGCACGGCCCGTTCACCGCACGGGACGCCGCCACGCGCTTCGGCCTCGGTGTGTCCGTCGTCGAGGGAACGCTGCAGCGTCTTGCGACGATCGGACGCGTCGTCGAGGGTGAATTCCGACCCGGCGGCCACGGTCGCGAGTGGTGTGACCAGGACGTGCTGCGCACGCTGCGCCGGCGCTCGCTCGCGGCGCTCCGCAAGGACGTCGAGCCGGTGGAGCCCGAGGTGCTCGGCCGCTTTCTCACGGCGTGGCACGGTGTGACGGCGCCGCGCCGCGGCCTCGACGCGCTGCTCGATGCGATCGAACAACTGCAGGGCGCGCCGCTCCTCGCCTCGGTCGTCGAACGCGAGATCCTGCCGGCGCGCGTGGCCGACTACACGCCGTCGCTCCTCGACACGCTCATCGCCGCCGGCGAAGTGGTGTGGACGGGCGCCGAACCCGTGGGTGAACGCGATGGCCGCATCCGCCTCTTCCTCGCCGACCAGCGTGCGCTGCTGACCGCGCCGGCGGATGACGCCGGCGGACTGCTCGAGCGCGAGACACACATCGTCGCCTTCCTGGCGCGCCAGGGCGCGTCGTTCTTCGGCGCCGTGCACGAGGCGGCGGGTGGCGGCTTCCCCCAGGAGACAGTCGACGCACTGTGGGGCCTCGTGTGGCGCGGCCTCGTCACGAACGACACACTGCACGCACTGCGCGCCTACGCCGCCGGGCCGGAGCGCGGCCGACGTGCGCCGCGCGCGCACCGCTTCCGCTCACGCCGCCTGCTGCCGCCCTCGGCCGAGGGCCGCTGGTCGCTCGTCGAGACGCCGGGCGCCGACAACCCCACGGCGCGGGCGGCGGCGCTCACCCGGCAGATGCTCATGCGCCACGGCGTCGTCACGCGCGAGGTCACGGCGCTCGAGCCAGTGCCGGGCGGATTCAGCGCGCTCTACGCCGTGCTGCGGCGGCTCGAAGACACCGGGCGCGTGCGGCGCGGCTACTTCGTGGCCGGCCTCGGCGGCGCGCAATTCGCCGAACCGGGTGCGCTCGATCGTCTGCGCGCGGAACGCGATCCGGCCAGCGAACCGCGGGCCGTGACGCTCTCGGCCACCGATCCGGCCAACCCCTACGGCGCTGTCGTGGACTGGCCGGCCTGGAACGGCTCGGCGACGCTGCGTGCCAGCCGCGTGGCCGGCGCGCGCGTGGTGCTCGTGGATGGCCACGCCACGGCGTGGATGGCCCGCGGCGATCGCCAGCTGCTCGTGGCGCTGCCGCCGGAGGAACCCGATCGCGGACGCCGCGCCCGCGCGCTCGCCCTCGAGCTCGTGCGCCTGGCCGAGACGGCAGTCACGGATCGCCGCGGCTGGCTCATCGCCGAGGTGAACGGCGAGCCAGCGGTGACGAACGCGATCGCGGCGGCCTTCGTCGAGGCCGGGTTCGACATCACGTCGGGTGGACTGCAGCTGCGCGTGGCCCGGCGTGCCGCGCCTGTGCCCGCCGCCGACGACGCCGCGCATCCCGACGACGAGACCGCCGATGCCTGAGGGCGATACGATTGCGCGCGCGGCGGCCGTGCTGCATCAGGCGCTGGCCGGGCAGGTCGTGAACGGCTTCGTCTCGGAGCTCGCGCCGGTGGCCGCGGTGCACGATGACCACCCCGTCACCGGGCGCACGGTCGAACGGGCCGTGGCGCACGGCAAACATCTCGTGCTCGCGTTCTCGGGCGGCCTGCTGCTGCGCACGCACATGCGCATGCACGGCTCCTGGCATCTCTACCGGCCGGGCGAACGCTGGCAGCGCGCCCCGCGCCACATGCGGCTGCGTCTCGACACCGCGCCGTGGATTGCCGTGGCCTTCGATGTCTACGACGCCGAGCTCGTGCCCGGGCACGACCCGGCACGGCTCGCGGCCGTCTCCATACTCGGCCCTGATCTGCTGAGCCCGGCGCTCGACGTCGCCGCCGTGGCCCCGCGGCTCGGCGCCGAAGGGGCGCGTGCCCTCCAGCGTGTCGCCGCTGGCATCGGCAACGTGTTCCGGTCGGAGCTGCTCTTCCTTGCCGGCGTCCATCCCCGCACGCCGGCCGGCGCGCTCAGTGTGGAGCGATGCGCCGCCCTCGTGCAGCGGGCCGTCGTGCTGCTCAGGGCCAACGCGCGCGTGGGCGCCGGACGTCGCGTGACCACCGGGCGGCTCGCGCCCGGCGAAGCGCTCTGGGTCTACCAGCGCACGACGGCGCCGTGCCGCCGCTGTGGCACGCCGATCGAATCGGCCGCCGAGGCGCCGCTCACCCGCCGCGTCTACTGGTGTCCGCGCTGCCAGCCGGCGCCGGCCGTCCCACCCGGCTAGCGGCCGCGCACCGCCTGTGCCAAGCTGTCGCGCGTGATCGCGCGCCTCATCCGTGTGGCCGAGACTCTCGGCGTGAACTCGCTGCCGGTGATCGGCCTCGTCGCCAGCGACTGGTCGTGGTCGACCGCGCTCGGCGTCTACTGGTTCGAGAACCTCATCGCCGCCGCCCTCGTGGCCCTGCGCCTGCTGCTGCACCAGCACTGGCGTGCCGAACTCGGGGAGCGCCTGCCGAAGGAGGTCAAGTCCCCCGGTCAGTTCTTCGGCATCACGCTCGCCTTCAACGTCGCGCACGGCCTGTTCCTCGGCATGGTGCTGCTGCTCGTGCTGAAGTCCGCGCCGGACGTGGCCGCGCTCGAGCAGGCCTTCTTCGTGCTGCTCGTGATGCAGGGCCTGGCGTTCGGGTTCGACCTGTGGACCCTCGACCAGTGGCCGCTCGAGCGGGTCACCGAACGCGCCGGCCATCTGCTGGGCCGTGTCGTGCTCGTGCACCTCAGCATCATCGCCGGCATGATCGCGTTCGCCATCTTCGACGAGGCGTGGACGTTCTTCGCGGTGTTCGCCGGCCTCAAGGGCCTGAGCGACGTCAGCCAGTTCCTGCCGCGCCGGCGGACGGTCAGCGCGTGATGCGGCGCGGGTGCGTGTAGACGTTCATCGACGTCCCGCGCACGAAGCCGCAGAGCGTGATGCCGGTCGCGCGCGCCAGGTCCACGGCGAGGCTCGACGGCGCCGAGACCCCGGCCACGAGCGGCACGCCGGCGAGCAGCGCCTTCTGCACGAGCTCGTAGGAGGAGCGTCCGCTCACGACGAGCAGCGCGCGGTCGAGCGGCACACGGCCCTCGAGCAGCGCGCGGCCGACGATCTTGTCGAGGGCGTTGTGACGGCCGACGTCTTCGGCGGCGAGCCGCACGCGCCCGTCGAGATCGCAGAGCGCCGAGGCGTGGATGCCGCCGGTGAGCGCAAAGGCGGCCTGCGCCTCGCGCAGCGCGTCGGGCAGGCGCGAGATGACGGCGGCCGGCACCGTCCACTGCCCGCCCACGGCACTCACGCGCGACCGGATCGACTCGATGGTGCGCCGCCCGCAGAGCCCGCACGCCGCCGTCGTGATGATCTGCCGGCGCTCGCCGAGCCGCGCCGCCACGCGCGCCGCGGCCTCGCCCGTGACCGTCACGTTGAGCACGTTGCCGCGCGCCTCGTCCTCGATGTCGTCGCACTGCTCGATGGCGGCGATCTCGTCCGCCGTGCGCACGACGTCTTCCGCCAGCAGGAACCCGGCCGCCAGCGCGACATCCTGGCCGGGCGTGCGCATGATCACGGCAAACGGCGCGTTGTTCACGCGCACTTCGAGGGGCTCTTCGACCGCCACGCGGTCGTCCACCTCGCCGCCGGCACCGTCGACGAGACGCGTCACTCGCAGTGCCCGCACCGCCGCGCCGCTCACGACGCGGCTCCGCGCGCAACGGCGCCGTCGATGAGCCGGCCGATCGCCTGCACGACGTCGGGGGCCGGGCTCGGCTTGACGATGAAGGCGTCGCAGCCGGCCGCCGTGGCCGCCTCGGAGACGTGTGCCTCGACGTGGCCGGTGATGGCCAGCACCGGCACGTGACGGGTGCGCGGGTCGGCCTTGAGCCGGCGCGTGGCCTCGATGCCGTCGACGCCTGGCAGTGACAGGTCCATCAGGATCGCGGCCGGTGGTTCGGCGAGGGCGGAGGCAAGGGCGTCGGCGGCCGTGCTCGCTTCGACCACCCGGTAGCCCGAGACCTGCAGCCAGGCCGCATACATCGCGCGGGCGTCGGCGTAGTCGTCGACGACGAGCACCAGCGGAAGGGCGGCCACCTCTGGAGTATAGGCCGGGCCGCAGGCCGGTCGCCGAGGGGGCGCGGATCAGCTACGATCCCTGGATGGCGCAGACGTATTCGTTCGACGTCACCTCCAACGTCGATCTCCAGGAAGTGGACAACGCGGTCAATCAGGCGAAGAAGGAGATCGGCCAGCGGTACGACTTCAAGGGCTCGACGGCCGAGATCGAACTCGATCAGAAGGCCGGCACGCTGACCCTCACGGCCGAAGACGCCTTCAAGCTCGGCGCGGTGTGGGAAGTGCTGCAGACGCGCCTCGTGCGTCGCAACGTGCCCGTCAAGAACATGAAGCCGGGCGACCCGGAGCCCGCCTCGGCCGGCTCGTACCGCCAGGTCGTGACGCTGCAGCAGGGCGTGCCAAGCGACGCCGCGCGCGAGATCGTCAAGTTCCTGAAGGAGGCGAAGATGAAGAAGGTGCAGGCGTCGATCCAGGGCGACCAGCTCCGCATCGCCTCGGCCTCGAAGGACGATCTGCAGGCGGCCATGGCCGCCCTGCGCGGTCAGGACTTCGGCGTGGCGCTGCAGTTCGGCAACTACCGCTCGTGAGGCCGGCCGCGGCGCGCGGCACCGTGGCGCTCGCGCGGGCGATGTCGAAACTCGGCCTCGCCTCGCGGTCGGAAGCCATCGCGCTCGTGCTCGCTGGCCGCGTGCGCGTGGACGGCCGCCTCGTCCGCGATCCCGGCCACCGCGTGGTGCCGGAAACCGTGGCGCTGGCCATCGACGGCGCGGCGGCGGAGGTTCCGGCCACGCGCACCATCGCGCTGCACAAGCCGCGCGGCGTCGTCACGACGCGGCACGATCCGGAGGCCCGGCCCACGGTGTATGGCCTCATTGCGGCGGCAGGCGACGGCCTGGCGCCGGTGGGCCGCCTGGATCTCGCGTCCACGGGCCTGCTCCTCTGCACGAACGACACGCGCTTCGGCGCGTGGCTGACCGACCCGGCACGCGGCGTCGAGCGCGAGTACGTGGTGACGGTGCGCGGCGAGGTCACGCCGGCGGTGGCCGCAGCACTCGAACAGGGCGTCGAGGTGGACGATGAATGGCTGCAGCCCACGTCCGTTCGCGTGCGCAAGGCCTCGGGCCGCGAATCACATCTCACGGTGATTCTCTGCGAAGGCCGCAACCGCGAAATCCGGCGGCTCTTCGCCGCGGCCGGGCACGAAGTGACGCGGCTGACGCGCATCCGCATCGGCGGCCTCGAACTCGGCGATCTTGCACCGGGCGCGTGGCGGGATATTTCGCCAGAAAACGTCGCCCGCGCCTTCCCGGAGTATTCTGAAGGCCGGTCGCGCCGCCCCCGCCGCTCGACACAGGCGCGCTGACCCGCGCCCCCTTCCGAGGAGAGTTCCCGTGAGACAGCTTCGACTGCTGACGATGTTCGCCGTGGTGATCGCGGCCGTGGTAACCGGTATGCCCGGCCTCGGCGCACGACAGGCGGCACCGACCCCGCCGACCGGCCTGAAGTACGTGGTGAGCCCCGGTGGCGGTGTGAGCCTGCAGTGGACGCACTCGACCGGCACGGTCACGAACTACGTGCTCGAAGCCGGCGTCGTGCCGGGCGCGCCGTTCCTGCGGCTGCCGGCCGGCAGCGACGGGCTGCTCTACGGCAAGATGCCGGAACTCGTGCCGGCCTTCACGGCCATCGGTGTCGGCTCGGGCAACTTCTTCGTGCGGATCCGCGGCGCCAACGGCGCCGCCGAGAGCGCGCCGAGCAACGAAGTGGAAGTGCCCATCCGCACCGGCTGCGTCGCGCCCGGCGCCCCCACCAACTTCACGCAGATCGTGCGCGGCACGCAGGGTTTCCTCGCGTGGAACCCGGGCAACGGCGGTCAGGCCACCACCTACACGGTGCGTGCGGCCTTCGAGCCGAACTTTCCGAATCCGCCCATTCAGCTGCCGCTGACGGCGCTGGCGTTCACGCTCGGCATCCCGCCGGGCAGCTACTACGTGCACATCGTGGCGTCGAATGCGTGCGGCACGAGCGCGCCGTCGAACGAGCTGCTGGTCACCGCCCCGGCCAACACGCCGGCGCGCACGCCGGATCCGCCCGCCGGCGAGCGCCTGCCGATGCCCGATGTGCGCGGCCAGGTCTTCCAGTTCGCGAACGAGGCGGTTGGCCAGAGCCTGCTGAATCCGGACATCGCCTGCCCGACCCGCAGCGGCTCGTTTGGCGACGAGACCTGGGCGCTCGAGGCGCGCAAGACGCAGCGCAACCGCTACATAGACTACATCGTGTCGCGGCTCCGCCAGATCGACACGCGCTTCGGCTACAACGCCAAGCCCACGCGCGCCTGGGTGCCGTCGATCATCGCGGGTGACGAAATCGCGTATCACTACGGGTCTGGTCCCTCGGAGGGCTCGCCCGATGCCTACGCCATCGACGTGCTCGGCGGCCACTGCACCGGCGTCGGCGGCATCTCGGGGCCGAACCGTCACACGCCGGACTACAGGCCCTTCTTCAACGAGTTCGTCCGCTGGACCGGCGCCGGCGCCTTCTAGGCCGCGCCGTCTGGACGTCTCACTCAGGAGTCTCTCGTATGCGTGCATGGTTGGGAATCGTGCTGGTGGCCGGCGGGGCCACGATTGCGGCGTGCAGTAGTCCGGCCAGCGGCCCGACGTCGCCGTCGGCCGTGACGGGCGGTGATGTCACGGCGGCCCCGGACGGCTCCACGCTGAAGACGACGGCGCCGCGCATCGTGTCGCCCACGGGCGGCGCGTCGGTGTCGGCGACCCCGACGCTCATCAGCGAAGCCACGGTCGGCCGCTTCGCCGCGCTCCAGGTGCGCACGGCGCGCTTCCAGCTCAGCGAGTCGGCCGCCTTCACGACGATCACCGACGAAGGCACGGCCACGGGCACGGACAACGGTCTCGTGGCGTATACCGTACAGCGGGCGCAGGGCGCAGGCCGCCGCATCTACTGGCGCACGCGCGCTGAACTCGACGGCGCCGTCGGTCCGTGGTCGGCCACGGCGGAGTTCGTCGTGAGCGGCACCGCCACGCCCACGCCCACCCCGACCCCCGGCGGCGGCAGCCGCACGCCGAATCCGCCCGCCGGTCAGCGTCTGCCGCTGCCCGACGTGCGCAACCTCATCGCCCAGTGGACCGCGGAGCGCCCGGACCTCTTCCCGGCGCAGCAGTGCCCGCTCGGCGCGAAGTACGTGAACAACCCGTGGCAGGACTACATCGTGGACCGCCTGCGCCAGCTCGACACCCGTTGGGGCTACAACGCGAAGCCGACGAAGTTCCCGGCCGACAACGGCGGGCGTCCGGTGGTCGCGGCGGGCGACGAGATCCTCTACAACTGGGGCTCGAATCCCGACCAGGGCAACACGAACGAGGTCTATGCCGTCGACATCCTCACGGCGCACTGCGGCGACAAGGAAGCGCGGCCGATCGCGCCGGCACTCACCTGGCGGGTCTTCACCGGCGAAGAGCCGGTGCGCTGGACCGGCGCGGGACGCTTCTAAGGCCTCGCGCGACGCGCGCAGCTGTCTGAGTGAACTGAAGGGCCGAGAGCAATCTCGGCCCTTCGCATTTCCGCCGGCCCCAGCCCCCCGCCGCTAGTCCAGAAAGAAGTCCGCCATCAGGTCATCCTCGCGGGCGCCCTCGGGCAGGTAGGGCGAGAGGTCGGTCACGCCAGCCTCGGCCAGCACCTCGTCGTCGATGAAGAAGCGGCCGGTGCACTCGCGGCTCGGCCGCGTGAGGATGGCATGCGCGGCGTCCGCCATGATGGCGGCCTTGCGCGTGCGGCGCTGGCGCGTCTCTTCCCCGGCGATGAGCGAGATGGCCGCCGTGTCGATCGCCGTGCGCGGCCAGAGCGCGTTCACCGCCACGCCGTCGCCCCGGAACTCCTCCGCCATGCCCAGCACGCACAGGCTCATGCCGTACTTCGCCATGGTGTAGGCGACGTGCGGCGCGAACCAGCGCGGGTTGAGGTTGAGCGGCGGCGCGATGTTGAGCACGTGCGGGTTGGCGGCCTGCAGCAGGTGCGGCAGGCAGTGCTGCGTCGCGAGGAACGTGCCGCGCGTGTTCACCTGGTGCATCAGGTCGAAGCGGCGGATCGGCGTGGCGAGCGTGCCGGTCAGGTAGATGGCCGAGGCGTTGTTCACGACCACGTCGATGCCGCCGAAGCGCGCCACGGCGGCCTTGACCGCCGCCTTCACCTGCGGCTCCTCGCGCACGTCCATGGCCACGGCGAGTGCCTGCCCGCCGGCCTGCTCGATGGCCGCGGCGGCCGTGTGGATCGTGCCCGGCAGCTTCGGATGCGGCTCCACGGTCTTGCCGGTCACGACCACGTTCGCGCCATCGGCCGCCGCACGCAGGGCGATGGCAAGCCCGATGCCGCGGCTGGCGCCGGTGATGAAGAGGGTCTTTCCTGACAGGGACATGGCAGGGTCTCGGGGCTGGGGCCTGGGGCTGAGGCAACACTACCCCACAAAAGCGAAGGGCCCGGCGGGAGACCGCCAGGCCCTCGTTCGAATCGTGTGCACCAGGACCAGAGGCCCGGGTCGCAAGCCGCGTCTATTCGACGTAGCTGTAGCCGCAGTTGTCGCACACCCACATGCGGCCCTGCTTGTACATGTTGTAGGCGCACTGCGGGCAGATGCGGTAGGCGCGGCCGTCTTCGTCGGTGTAGGTCTTCTGCGAGCTGCCGCCGCTCTTCTTGTCGTCGCTGCCCGACGAGTTCTTCTCTTCCTTGGGCTTCTGCTGATCCAGTTCCTGCGCCGCGGCCGGAGCCACGACCGTCAGACCGACCGCGGCGGCAAAGAGCGCCGACCCACGCAAGAAGTTCCGACGATCCAGATTGGTCTCGAACATGTCCGCGCGCCTCCTCGTGACGAAACCCGAAATGTGCCTGCAGAGAGTGTAACCGATGTCCGACCGTTATGGTCGCGCCGGCCGCGGAAATTCTGTCTCCGAACGTCAGCGCCAGGCAACCTCTGCCGCAGAGCCAGAATCAGAACTTATGACACTGAGCGAATCTCGACATGACCGGTGAGCCGCCGCGACACCGGGCAACGGCCGGCAATCTCGGTGAGCCGCGTGCGCTGTTCGTCGGTGAGGGGCGCGCCGAAGTGCAGCGCGCGCTCCACGATGAAGGCGCCGTTCTCGTCGCGGCCGCTCAGATCGATCTGCAGGTCGCCGAGGTCCCAGCCCTTGCGGCCGGCATACATCTTCAGCGTCATCGCGACGCAGGCGCCGAGGGCGCCGAGCAGCATCTCGGTGGGATTCGGACCGCGGTCTTCCCCACCCACGTCGGCGGCTTCGTCGGCGACGACCGTGTGGTGGCGAACCTGGATGTTCTGGGCGAACGGACCGCCCGCGGATGCGATGTGCACACTGGTCATATGGAGTGAACCTCGGCGCGGGCTAGGCGCGGTTGATCATGAACGACGCCATGTGGTGGAAGAACGGCGTCAGCACGGCGGCGGCGTCCTCGGGAATCTCCGCCTCGACGAGGGCACGGTCCATGAGCGCCACCCAGCGGTTGCGCCCGGCGGCGTCGATGGCAAACGGCATGTGGCGCATGCGCAGCCGCGGATGCCCGCGCTGTTCCATGTAGCGGGGCGGGCCGCCGAAGCGACCCACGAGAAAATCGCGCAGCCGGGCTTCGGCGCCTTCCATATCCTCGGCCGGATACATCGGGCCGAGGATGTCGTCGCCGGGCACCTGCGCGTAGAAGGCGCGCACGAGGCGCGCGAACCCGTCCTCGCCGATGCGGGCGTAGACCTGACCTTCGTCGAGCGGCGTGCTCATCCTTCGATGATACCGCCCCGGCGGCCGGGCACTAGAATGGGGGCATGAACGACGACGCCCCGAAGAGTGCGCTCGAACTCGCCATGGCCCGCCTGAAGCAGAAGGACGCCGAGGCCGGGAGCGTCGAGGCGCCGCTCACCGACGCCCAGAAGGCCGAGATCGCCGACGTGCGCCAGCTCTACGCGGCCCGCCGCGCGCAGGCCGAGATCATGCACAAGGCCAGCCTCGCGAGCGCCTTCGACGTGGACGGGCTGGCCCGCCTGCACGAGGAGTTCCGCCGCGACACCGACCGCATGCAGCGCGAGCTCGACGAGAAGGTGGCAGCCATCCGCCGGCGCTCAGAGTAGCCGCAGCAGACACGTCTGCAGATAGCGCGCGTCGACGTCCGCGAGCTCCGTGGGATAGTCGCCCGGCAGTCCGCCCTGCCCGACGAGCCGCGGCTGACGCGCCGCCGGCACCGCCACCTGCACCGCGCCCACGAGCGAGTAGCCGCGCGTGTTGCTCGCGAGCCACAGATCGCCGCCCGG
>JBIKUN010000082.1:0-20757 GCA_044347565.1 Vicinamibacterales bacterium
GGCCTTCGATTTCGAGGAACGTGCCGATCGGTGTTTCGTCGATGGCAATGAGGGCGCCGGGTACGGCGAGTTCCTCGCGGTACTTCTCGTAGCGGAAGATCGGCTGGTAGCCGAGCGCGGCGAGGATGGCGAGAAGCCGTTCGGCGCTGGCTGCCGAGGTCTCGAGTTCCTCGCGCACCTTGACTGGGCCCGGTACGACCGCGCCCTTGTAGGTCAGATAGGCGTGGCCGTCGTCGTCGCGCACGCGCAGCGCACAGCCGCGCGCCACGAGCGCGCCGTCGGCGGTGTCGACGATGACGTCACGCTGCAGGCGCCGCGCCCGGCGCGGCGTGGCACCCAGCGCGACGACCCGGGCACGGGCCGCCTCGGCGCTGGGCACACGCAGCTTGACTTCGCGTTCGACGCCGTCGGCCAGCGCCTACTCCTTACGGACGGTGACGAAGCTTTCCTGGCCGTTGCGGAGCACGAGCAGGAAGGCAGTGGAGCCCGAGCCGACCTTGCCGAGCTCGCGGGCCGCATCGGCCACGGTGGCGACCGGGCGGCGGTTCACCTGGAGCAGCACGTCGCCGCGGGCGAGGCCGCCGCGCTGCGCCGGGCTCCCGGCTTCGACGTCGGTGATGATGACGCCTTCGGTGCCCGACGGCAGGCGAAGGCGGCGCGCCATCTCCTGCGTGAGCGACCCCACGGTCATCCCGAAGCCCTCGCCGGCCTGTTCTTCCGGTTCGGGTTCGTCCGTGTTACGCGAGGCGCGGGCAGACTCGGCGTCGAGATTCAGCTCGTCGATCGTGATGCTGAGGCGCTTCTCGACCTTGTCGCGCAGCACCTTCACGGGCACCGTGGAGCCGGGCGTGGTGCGGGTGACGTAGCCGACGAGCTCGTCGCGGTTCTTCACCGTCCTGCCGTTGAACTCGATGATGATGTCGCCGGGCTGGATGCCGGCCTTGGCGGCCGGACCGCCCGAGTTCACCGACGACACGAGCGCGCCGGTGCGCTCCTTGAGGCCGAGCATCTCGAGCGAGTCGAGCGGAATGGCGCCCACCGACACGCCGATGACGCCGCGCGTCACCTTGCCGGAGCGGAGCTGCGGCAGCAGTTCACGCACGGTGTTGATGGGCACCGCGAAGCCGATGCCGATGTTGCCGGCCTGGCGCGAGTCGGTGTAGATGGCGGTGTTGATGCCCACGACTTCACCGCGCACGTTCAGGAGCGGCCCGCCCGAGTTCCCGGGGTTGATGGCGGCATCGGTCTGCAGCACGTCCTGGCTGCGGCCGTCGGTGATGGGGAAGGGGCGCTCGGTGGCGCTGATGACGCCGACGCTCACCGTGTGCGCCAGGCCGAACGGGTTGCCGATGGCCATCACCCAGTCGCCCGGCTGCATCTGCGCCGAGTCGCCGAACTTCACATCGGTCAGCTCGCGCTTCGGCTTCTCGGTGAGCTCGATGAGGGCGCTGTCGGTGAGCTGGTCGCGGCCGACGACCCGGGCGAGGTAGCTCACGTCGGGGTCGTCGCCGTAGAACGAGACCTGGATCTTCGTGGCGTCTTCGACGACGTGATTGTTCGTGAGGATGAGGCCGTCCTTGGCGCTGATGATGAAGCCGGTGCCGGCCGCCTGCGTGACCTGCGGACGCTCCTGCGGCTGGCGGCGCTCCTGGCCGCCACCACCACCACCGCCGCCGAAGAAGCGCTCGAGCAGATCGTCCCCGCCGCCGAAGAACTGCGTCATCTGCGTCTGTTTCTGGCGCGACTCGGTGCGGATGTTGACGACCGCCGGGCTCATCGACCTCGCGATCGTGCGGAAGGTCGAGGCATCCACCGGACCGGTGAGCGGGGCGCTGTTCGCCGGCGGCACACCCGCCGTCACGCTCTGCGCGGACGAGGTGGGCGCCAGTTCGAGTTTCGACGCGATGACCATCCCGACCGCGGCCGACGCGACGGCGATGAGCAGGGCATAGAACAGCGTGGTTTTGCGGGTCGACATCGAGTCCTCCACCTACACCAGCGGCACCACGGCGGTCTGCCGCGGGCCCGTCACCTCGGGGCCGGCCGGGCCCCAGGCGACATTGATTTCCGTGCGCACTCCGAACGTCGGGAAGTAGAGGCCGGGTTCAATCGTGAAGCCCGTGCCGGGAAGCAGCCGGCGTTCGTCTTTCGTTTCGTAGTCGTCGAGGTGTGCGCCGTTGCCGTGCACCTCTTCTCCGAGGCTGTGTCCCGTGCGATGCAGGATGGCTGCCCCGAAACCCCGCTGCTGCAGGACGGCCCGCGCCGCCGCATCGGCTTCGTAGCCGCGCACCTCGCGCCCGGCCGCGGCGGCCGCGGTCACGAGCTCGACGGCCGCGTCGCGGGCGTCGCGGATGGCCGTGAAGGCAGCCTCCACCGGCGCTGGAATCGCCGGTCCGGTGAAGCCCATCCAGCTGATGTCGGCATAGACGGCCCGCGGCGTCGTCTTCTTGCCCCACAGGTCGAGCAGCACCACCTCGTTCGGGCCAATCGGCCGCGCGGCCGTGGCGGTGGGCTGGTAGTGCGGATCGCCGGCGTTTTCCTGCGACGCCACGATGGGCGCCGAGTCGGTCAGAAGACCCTCCTCGCCGAACCACGTCATCATCGCCGACTGAATGTCGTATTCGGTCGTCGGCACGCGGTCGCGCAGGCGCCGGGTGATGAGGTCGAAGGCGCGGTCCTTGATGCGGTAGAGCGCCTCGGAGGCAGCGCGATGGGTGGCCAGGCCGCCCTCGGGCCAGATGGCCTCGAACTGCTGCACGAGGTCGCCTGACGAGACGACGGCGGCGCCGCAATCGCGCACGAGCTCGATCGTGCCGGCATCGACCCGCGACACGTAGGGGATGGCGGCGTGCGGCGAGTATTCCATCGCCACCGTGCCGCAGCCGGCGAGGAGCTGGCGCAGCCCGGCGTCGAGTTCGACCCGGCCGGCGTACTCGAACGTGCGGCCGGGCAGGTGCGCGAGGGTGCGCTTCTCGATCTTGTGGACGAGGGCCCGCGGCTCGCCCTCCGCCGGCACGAGATAGAACCAGCGGCGCGTGGTCATGTGCCCGGTGCCGGCCAGGCCGGCGACCCGCCGCGAGACGGGATTCGAGCCGTGGAAATCGTAGAGCAGCCAGCCGTCGAGGCGGGATGCGCGAAGGGCCGCCTGTATGGCGGGTACGTCAAGGGACATACGGATTTCGAGTATAGCTGGTTTGGTGCGGTCCGGCCGGGGCACCCCAGGCCACCAGCCGACGCCGCTACCAGCTAGGACGCAGCCCGGCAGCCGAAAGTTTTGGCCGGTCCGGGCCGCCGCCTCTGCCGCGCGCCCGGTGAGTGGCAACCGGCCCGCGCCGTCCGCCGTCCTATACTTAGCGGTGCCGTGCCGTGCAGCCGGCCGCCACCCCGACGCGGGCCGCGTCCGGTGATGTCTCTGCCTCAACCCAGGATCATGCGCATGACTCGTACGACATGGCTCGTCACGTCGGCTGTTCTCGCGGTCGGCGTCGCGCTCGGCGCCCAGGGCGCGCCTCAGGACCAGACGATCCAGCCGCCGGTGACCTTCCGGTCGGAGATCAACTACGTCGAGGTGGATGCCCGCGTGCTCGACGGGCAGGGCGCCTTCGTGCCGGGGCTCACCGCCGCCGACTTCCAGGTGCTCGAAGACGGCAAGCCGCAGAAAGTGGACGCCTTCTCGTTCATCAATATCCCGGTCGAGCGCCAGGCGCGCCCGCTCTTCGCCAAAGCGCCCATCGAACGCGACGTCGCCGACAACATCACCGGCTACGACGGCCGCGTCTACGTGATCGTGCTCGACGACCAGCACACGCATCCGCTGCGCAGCCAGCGCCTGAAGGTGGCGGCCCGGCAGTTCGTGACGCGCTACATGGGCGCTAACGACACAGCGGCCATCGTCTACACGAGCGGCCGGGCGGACGTGGCGCAGGAGTTCACGAACAGCCAGCGCCGGCTGCTCGCCGCGGTCGACAAGTTCATGGGCCGCAAGCTGCGCTCGTCCACCCTCGAGCGCTTCGAGGAAGAGCAGCGGACGCGCGGCACGCGGCAGCAGGGCGACCGCATCGACGACCCGTTCGACCAGGAGCGCGCCATGATGGCGCGCACGACGCTCGACTCGCTGCGCAACCTCTCGAACTACCTGGCCGGCATCAGCGGCCGCCGCAAGGCGATCATCTACTTCAGTGAAGGCGTCGACTACGACATCTTCGACGTGTTCAACACGTCGGGCGGCGCGTCGGCCGTGCTGCAGGCGTCGCGCGACGCGGTGGCGGCGGCGACCCGCGCCAACGTCTCGATCTACGGCATCGACCCGCGCGGCCTCGGGGCCGGCGGCGACGATCTCATCGAGGTGCAGGACACCCCGCAGGACACGTCGCTCAACCTCGGCCTGCAGACGTTCGGCAACGAGGTGCAGCGGTCGCAGGACAGCCTCCGGGTGTTGTCGAGCGAGACCGGCGGCTTTGCCGTGGTCAACCGGAACGACATGGCGACCGCCTTCGAGCGCGTGGTGGCCGACAACAGTGCCTACTACCTGCTCGGCTACTACTCGAGCAACGAACGCCGCGACGGCAGATTCCGCAAGATCGAGGTCAAAGTGGCGCGGCCCGGGCTCACGGTGCGCTCACGCAAGGGGTATGTCGCGGCGCGCGGCCGCAACGAGGTGAAGGACGACGGCAGGACGGCGCCGGAACTGCGCGCCGCGCTGACCAGCCCATTGCCGACGTCGGCCCTGCCCCTGGCGCTCGCCGCCGCGGTGTTCAAGGGCGGCGATGGCAAGGGCGCGGTCGTGCTCTCGACCCTCATCGCGGCCCGTGACCTCGACCTCGTCGAGAAGGATGGCCTCTTCAACAACCAGCTCGAACTCGTCGTCACGGCCGCCAACTACGGCGGCAAGTCGTTCCCGGGGGATCGGGCCACGCTCACGCTGGCCATGAAGCCCGATTCGGTGCAGCGCCTCCGGGCCGGCGGCTTCCGCATCCTCAACTCGATCGACCTGCCGCCCGGCCGCTACCAGCTGCGGGTGGCGGCGCGCGAGAGCAACACGAAGCGCGCCGGGTCGGTGGTCTACGACCTCGACGTGCCGGACTTCACGAAGGACAAGCTGGCCCTGAGCGGCCTCGCGCTCACGTCGGCGACGAGTGGGCTCGTCCCCACGGCCCGGCCGAAGGATCCGCTGGCGAAGATGCTGCCCGGGCCCATGACGACCTGGCGCGACTTCGTGCAGGGCGATGAGATCGCGCTCTTCGCCGAGCTCTACGACAACATCAAGCAGGCCCACAAGGTGGACATCGAAACCAGCCTGCGCTCGGAAGGCGGCCAGGCCGTGTTCGAAACCAGGGAGGAACGCGACAGCAGCGAGCTGGCCGGCGGCCCCGGTGGCTACGGCTTCACGGCGCGCGTGCCGCTCAAGGAGGTGCCGCCGGGCCTCTACGTGCTGCGCGTGACCGGCAAGGCGCGCATCGGCGACCAGGAGCAGGTGACGCGCGAGACGGTGGTGCGCGTGCTGGCGCCGCCGGCGCGCTGAGACGGGCGCACGGTACAGACAAACGGCCCGCGGATGCAGCGCATCCGCGGGCCGTGTCGTGTACTGCGCCGGGCGGTGTTACTTCGGCACCGTCGCGGCGGGCACGTCGATCTTCGGCACGACGTTCGTCTTGATGGTGCCGTTGGCGTGCGTGAACTGGTACTGGTTCGTGTCCATGTTCGGGTTGCGCGGCGTGCGCAGCGTGATGGTCACGGTCTCGCCAGCCTTGAGCGGGCTGCGGTGCCGGTAGACGTCGCCACCCACGGGGTTGCGCTTCTTGTCGTACCAGTTCTCCTCGACCTTGAGACCGGCGATGGCGCCGGTGGTGGCCGGGTTGCGCACGGTGATGATCGTCACCACCTCGGTGCCCGACAGCTTCGTGTTCGGCTTGGTGATGTCGAGCGTCGCCTCGCCCCGAATCGGCGGAATGAGCTTGCGCTCCTGGGCCGAGGCCTCACCGGTGACCAGGCCCGCGACTGCAACGGCCAACATGAACTGCCCAAAGCGCTTCATCGACATCTCCTCCGATCGTGCGACGGCTCCCGTCGCCGCCAGCTGGTGTGGAGTATATAGCAGCCAGACCCCGTCCCTTACATCTCGCCGTTCCAATCCTCCGGTTCGGCGGTGGCCGAGCGGAAGACTTCCAGGTGCCACTTGCCGCCGCCCCAGGGCTCGATGACCTCGGTGGCCACCACGTCCACGAGCAGCTCGGCGAAGGTGCGGCCCTCGGGGTCGCCCTCCAGATGGTAGGCCGGATCGTCCCAGGAGAAGTTGGGATAGAGGGTCATCGTCAGGAAAAGGTCGTAGCCGTCGTCCACGACGATGAGCTGGCCGCACGGCGGTTTCTGCGTCGAGTGGTAGATGAGGTACTTCTCGGCGCTGTGCGCGCGGATGTAGCGCTTGAGCACGAACTCGCGCGCCACGATCTCCTCGACCGCGATCTTCTTGTCCCAGCAATCGGCGCAGTAGCGCTCCTCGCCCTTGGGTTCGGTGACGTCCTTGGCGCCGCAGAGCGCGCAGTGCACCTTGTTGCTCGTGGTCTTGCGGGACATCAGACCATTGTACCGGCCGCCTGTCGGCGAGCGCAATCGGCCATGACCTACCGCGACGCCGTCGGCGCGTAGAGGCGGCGCACGTATTCCTTCAGCATGCGCGCCGTGGAGAAGCGTGGCAGGTTGGTGCGCATGGCTTCACGCACGACGCGCATCCACGCCGCCGGCACGCCCGCCTGGTCGCGGTCGTAGAAGGCCGGCACGACGTCGCGTTCGAGCAGGGTGTAGAGCGCCTCGGCGTCGGCCCGGTCGGCCGCCTCGTGGTTGTTGGCATCGGCGCCACCCTCGATGAGCCAGCCGTTGTCGCCGGTGAAGCCCTCGGCCCACCAGCCGTCGCCGATGCTCAGGTGGGGCACGCCGTTGAGGGCCGCCTTCATGCCGCTCGTGCCGCTCGCTTCGAGCGGTTTGCGCGGGTTGTTGAGCCATACGTCGCAGCCCTGCACGAGCAGGTGGGCGACGTGCAGGTCGTAGTCGTCGACGAAGGCCACGCGGCCGCCAAACATCGGATCGAGGGCGCGGCGGAAGACGCGCTGCAGGTGGTGCTTGGCCGGGTCGTCGGCCGGATGCGCCTTGCCGGCGAACACGAGCTGCACGGGCCGCCCGGGCGCGTTCAGGATGCGCGCCAGGCGCTCGACGTCGTGGAAGATGAGCTCGGGACGCTTGTACTGCGCGAAACGCCGCGCGTAGCCGATCGTGAGCGCGTCGGGGTCGAGCATGGCGCCGTGCGTGACGACGCGCGGCGGGGCCACGCGCTCGATCGTCCAGCGCTGGCGGGCGCGCTCGCGGATCCACGCGAAGAGGGCGTCGCGCAGCGTCAGCCGCACGCGCCACAGCTCGGCGTCGGGAATCGCGTCGAAGCGCTGCCAGGTGGCCGGGTCGTCGACGCGGCGGATCCAGTCCTCGCCGAGATGCGCGGTGAGCAGTTCGCGGACGTTGGCCGCCACCCACGTGGGCACGTGCACGCCGTTGGTGATGGCCTGCACGGGCACCGCGTCCACCGGCTGGCCGGGCCACATGCCCTGCCACATCTCGCGCGTGACGTGGCCGTGCAGCTCGCTCACGGCGTTGATGCCGCCGGCCGCCCGCATGGCGAGCGCCGTCATGTTGAACATCGATCCGTGGCCGCTGTCGTGTTCGCCGAGCGCGAGGAAGCGGGCGCGGTGCTGGCCCAGATCGCCCCAGCAGCCGGCGAGATGCTTCTCGACCAGATGGTAGGGAAAGGCATCGTGGCCGGCCGGTACCGGCGTGTGCGTGGTGAACACGGTGCTCTTGCGCACCATCTCGAGCGCGTCGTCGAACGACAGGCCCCGTTCGATGTGCTCGCGGATGCGCTGCAGTACGACGAACGCGGCATGGCCTTCGTTCAGGTGCCACACCGCCGGCTCGAGGCCCATCGCGCGCAGCACGCGCACGCCGCCGATGCCGAGGATGACTTCCTGCTGGATGCGCGTCTCGCGGTCGCCGCCGTAGAGACGCGCCGAGAGCTCGCGGTCCCACGGCGCGTTCTCTTCGAGATCGGTATCGAGCAGGAAGAGGCGCACGTGGCCGACGCGCACTCGCCACACCGCCGCCAGCACGGTGCGGTCACCGAGCGGCACCGCCACGATGCAGGGCTTGCCGTCGGGCGTGATGGCCGTTTCAATCGGCGCATCGGCCCAGTTGATGCGTTCGTAGTGCTCCTGCTGCCAGCCATCGCTCGACACGCGCTGGTGGAAGTAGCCCTGCGGATACATGAAGCCGATGCCGACGAGCGGGATGCCGAGGTCGCTCGCTTCCTTGCAGTGGTCGCCGGCCAGTACGCCGAGGCCGCCGGCATAGATCGGCAGCGACTGGTGCAGGGCGAACTCGGCCGAGAAGTAGGCGATGACCTTGCCGCCAAGCTCCGGCCCCTCGGACTTCCACCACGACTGTTCCGGGTGCCGGGCTGCGTCGAGTCCGCTGATGGCCGCGTCGTACAACTTCACGAACGCCGGATCCTCCGCCGCGCGCTGCAGCGTCTCGGCACCGATCGTGCGCAGCATGCGCGCCGGGTTGTGGGCCGTGGACCGCCACGCCTTGAGGTCGAGCTGGCGGAAGAGCTGGCGGGCGCCGGGCTGCCAGCTCCACCAGACGTCGGTGGCGAGTTCGCCGATGCGGTGGATGCGGCCGGGGAAAGGAATGGCGAAACGTTCCATATCAGGCGGGACTCTGGGCGCGGGGCCCGGATTTCGGGTCTACGGAAAGCTGGCACGCGCGGCGCCAACCAGGCACACAGCAGTATCGGTCGGTCGCGGCAGGGGCCGCAGTCAGCGCGCCTCAGGGCAGGCGCCGACGA
This sequence comes from Vicinamibacterales bacterium, assembly GCA_044347565.1. Lineage (GTDB taxonomy): Bacteria > Acidobacteriota > Vicinamibacteria > Vicinamibacterales > UBA2999 > CADEFD01. The sequence goes on from JBIKUN010000082.1 coordinate 8,888, forward strand.
GCAGCGCGAAGCGCGAAAGATCGATGTTCCCGCCCGACACCACCGCCACGACTTTGCCCGCGCCGGCGCGTCCTGACAACGCCGCGGCCGCGGCACACGCGGCCGCGCCCTCGATGATGACGTGCAGGCGATCGGCCACGAGCGCCATCGCGCAGGCGGCCTCGTCGAGCGTGACGACGAGCGAGTCGGCCACGGTGGGCTGGAGCAGCGGCCACATCGACGGCAGCACCGACTTGCCGCCGGCGCCGTCCACGAACGACGCCCGCCAGGCCTCGAAGCGTTGCGGCGCGCCGGCCGCCAGCGACTGCGCGAGCGGGGCGGCGGTTTCAGGTTCGGCCGCGACGACCCGCACGTCGGGGCGCCGCGCGTGCATTACAGCGCCGAGGCCCGAGAGCAGGCCGCCGCCGCCGATGGCGGCGACCACGGTGGAGACATCCGGCAGGTCTTCGAGGATCTCGAGCCCGGCCGTGGCGTTGCCGGCGATGAAGGCATCGTCGTCGAACGGATGCACGAAGTGGCCGTGCATGCGGTCGGAACGATGGGTCTCGACCGTGCGCCAGCACTCATCGTAGGTCGCCCGCACGACGGTGGCGCCGAGCCGTTCGATGGCGCGGACCTTCGTGTCGGGCGCCGTGTCCATCACCAGCACCGAACACGGCGCGCCGACGGTGCGCGCGGCGAAGGCCACACCCTGCGCGGCATTCCCGGCGCTCACCGTCCACACACCGCCTGAGAGTTCGGCCGGCGTCAACTGCCGCACCGCGTTCATCGCGCCGCGCAGCTTGAAGGAACCGATGGGCTGCAGGCACTCGAGCTTCAGGTAGATCTCGACGGGCTCGCCGGCCGGCGTCGAGACGGGCACGTGCAGGCGCACGAGCGGCGTGCGCACGACGGCGGAGTAGATGGCCGACGCGGCGTCCTCCACCGCGCTCATCGGGATGTGACGCATGGGTGCGCGATGGTACCACGGGCGGCGCGCCGTCCCGGTGACGCGGCGCCGCATAGAATGCGGACGGCGGAGGACGACGATGACGGCAATGCGACTGATGGTGTGCGGACTCGTGGCGTGCGGCGTGAGCGTGCTGGCGCAGGCGCCGGAGGGGCGTCCGCGGGCCCGCGATCTCGGCCTGGCGCCTGGTGTCTTCGCGCCCGGGCCGCTCAACGCGATCACTGACGTGGACGGCGTCCGCGTGGGCCACGTGACCCTCACGACGGGGGACACGATTCGCACGGGCGTCACCGCCGTCGTGCCGCACGGCGGCAACCTGTTCCAGGACAAGGTGCCCGGTGCGGTCTTCGTCGGCAACGCCTTCGGCAAGCTCGCCGGTTCGACCCAGGTGGACGAGCTCGGCACCATCGAATCGCCGATCGTGCTCACGAACACCCTCAGCGTGGGCGCTGCCGTGGAAGGTGTCGTGCGCTGGACCATCGCCCAGGCCGGCAACAACAACGTGCGGTCGGTCAACGCCCTCGTGGGCGAGACGAATGACAGCGGACTGAACGACATTCGCGCGCTGGCCGTGCGGCCGGACCACGTGGGGGAGGCAATTGGCGCGGCCCGCGGCGGCGCCGTCGCGGAGGGCAGCGTGGGTGCCGGCACGGGCACGCAGGCCTTCGGCTGGAAGGGCGGCATCGGGACCTCCTCGCGGCGGCTCACCGCGGCGCTCGGCGGCTACACCGTCGGCGTGCTCGTGCAGAGCAACTACGGTGGCGTGCTCACGATGGGCGGCGCGCCGGTGGGGCGCGAGCTGGGCCGCTACGCCTATGCGCCGAATCCGCGCGGCAACGACGCCGGCGACGGCTCGTGCATGATCGTCGTGGCCACCGACGCGCCGCTCGATGCGCGCGATCTGAAGCGCCTCGCCGCGCGTGCCGTGTTCGGCCTGGCGCGCACGGGCAGTTCGTTCAGCAACGGCAGCGGCGACTTCGCCATCGCCTTCTCGACGCATCCCTCGCTGCGTACGACCTTCGGCGCCGACGCCCCGGCCACGCGCACGGTGCTGCCGACCGACGGCGTTTCGCCGCTCTTCCAGGCGGCGCTCGAAGCCACCGAGGAAGCCGTGTACAACTCGCTGCTGCGGGCGACGACGACGACGAGCCGCGGCACGACCGTGGAGGCGCTGCCCGTGGACCGGGTCCGCGCGATCCTGCAGAGATACAACCTCGGCGGGCGCTAAGCGGCGCGGCGTCAGCCGTTGAAGCGCTTCTCGGCGGCCGGCGTCATCGACAGGCCGCCCGTGTGCACGAAGAGCACACGGCTGCCCGGCGCGATGTCGCCGCGCGCGATGAGCCCGCACAGGCCGGCGAAGCCCTTGGCCGTGTAGACCGTGTCGAGGAAGTAGCCCTCCTCCGCGGCCATGAGCCGCATCGCCTCGTCGCTGCCGCGGTTGGCGATGCCGTAGCCTTCCTCGGCGAACCCGTAGACGACCTCATGCGGCGGCACGTCGGCGGCCGTGATCGGCAGGCCGAAATGGGCAGCCGACTCGAGGAAGAGCGTGGCCGGCGACGTCATCCGGAAGGCTTCTTCGACGGCGTAGCGCGTTTCAATGGCGATCGGGTGCACGCGGGCGCCGAAGCCGCCGAGCGCGAGGCCGAGCAGGATACCGGTGGTGGTGGAGCCGGTGCCGTAGGCGACCACCACATGATCGAAGTCGAAGTCGCCGCCGCGCTGCGCCGCGATTTCGGCGATGCACTGCATGTAGCCGGGTTCGGCTTCGGGCATCGTGCCACCGCCGGGCACGAAGTAGCCGCCGGTCGTGGCCGTGACCTCCTGGCAGAAGGCCTCGAGCCGCGCGCCGTCCTCGGGCGTGGGGTCGGCGAAGTTCATCGGGCTGAAGTGCAGGTGCGCGCCCAGGTAGTCGAGCAGCAGCAGATTGCCATGCCACTCGCCGGGTGCCGTCGGCCGTTCGCCGGCCACGATGCAGTGGACGTCGAGCCCCACACGACGGCAGGCCGTGGCCGTCATCATCGTGTGGTTCGAGGTGAGCGGACCGGGCGTGACCACCGACGTGAAGCCCTTCGCGCGGGCGTCCGCCAGCACGTATTCCAGCTTGCGCGTCTTGTTGCCGCCGAGCGCCACGCCGGAGCAGTCGTCGCGCTTCATCCACAGGTTCACGCCGAGGCGCGAGCTCAGGCGCTCGAGGGGGACGAGTGGCGTGGGAAACGTGCCGAGCGGCATGCGGGGCACGCCGGCGAGAAACGTCGTGAGCTCTTCGAGGGACGGCACGGCCGGCATTGTACGGGCACGCGGGCGGCGGATGCGCAGGCTTGCCGCATGGGCGGCGATTGGATACAATGCGGAATTCCTGCCGGTCAACACGACCTTCTTCTTGTGCGGAAGTGGCGGAATTGGCAGACGCGCTAGCCTCAGGAGCTAGTCCGGGCAACCGGGTGAAGGTTCGAGTCCTTTCTTCCGCACCACTCAGTCGGCTTTCGCCTCCTTCGCGGCGCGGAAGCCAGCCTCAGGCACTCGGCCGTCGCCCTGCGGGCTCGGCCTTGGCCTGCCGGCGCTACCTCTTCCAGTCCGGCAGCCGGTCGTTCCCCGGGCCCTGCGTGAGGCGCGTCCACTGACCCGTGGCGACGTCGATGACGGCCAGGTCCCAGTTCTCACCGTCATGATGTTCGGGGCTCACGGCGAAGGTGAGCCGCGTCATGTCGGGCGACCAGGCAGGGTAGTAGCTCCACAGGCCCGGTACGGTCAGCACCTTCGCGGACTGCAGCGTCGTGCCGTCGCGCACTTCGAGCGTGGAGCGTTCGTTCGCCCCGAGGCGCACATGCGCGAGGCGGCGGCCATCGGGTGACCAGCGCGGCCAGCACGCGCCGGCGGTCGCGGGCACGGGCACGATGGCGCCGTTCGCTTCGCGCACGTGCACCTGGAAATCCCAGAACGCGCCGACGCGCAGTGTCTGCGCGGCGAAGGCCGTGCGCGACGACGCCGGCGAGACGCTCGGCATGATCGCGCGGCCCACGAAATGGCGCGTGAGGCGCACGGTGGGGCCGGTGGCCACCGTGAGCAGATAGAGGTCGCCGCGGCTGTCGCGATCGGATGAGAAGACCACGCCGCTGCCGTCGGGTGTCCACGCTGGATCGGAGTCCTGCGCCGGGTCGGTGGTGAGGCGGCGCGCATTCGTGCCGTCGGCGTTCACGATCCAGATGTCGAGGTCCGGCGTGCCGCTCTCGCGCGCGGTGCCGTTGTAATGCGCGCGGTTCGATGCGAAGACGACCTGGCGGCCATCGGGCGACCAGCGCGGGGTCTGTTCCGTGGCGGCGCCGTCGCCGGTCAGGCGCGCCACCGCGCCGCGCGCGAGGTCGAGCGTGTAGACGCCGGGGCGGCCGGCGGTGTCCGACTCGAAGACGAGCGTACCCGAGAGTCCGGGCGGGAAGGGGGAGGCGACTGCGGGCAGGCGAGGCGTCTGTGCGTGCAGCAGCCCCGAGACACCGGCGAGCAGCCCCGCGACGATTGCGGTGCGGCGCGGAGCGCGGCTCGCGGAGGCCATCCCTGTGTATACCGTACGGGCGAGGGCCCTGTGTTCAGAAACGGAGCACGGTGTCTCGGCGACCGTGCTGAATCAGGACATCAGTGGACCGCGAGGCGGCGGTCGATCGCGTCCACTTCATCGAGCAGGCGGCGCAGCAGCACCGCGTGCGATTCGGTGTGCGGCGTGCGGAAGATGGCGCGCACTTCGCGCAGCCACAGGCGCATATCGCCCACGAATTCATCGAGTTCCGGTTTGTCGCGCGCGATATCGGCCGTGGCGCGTTCGATCCGATTGAGCAGGCTCACCGCCTCCAGCAGCTGCTCGTGCGAGAGGTCCACATGACCGAGTCGTCGTCCCATGGCGTCGTGCCGTCGCAAGGCATGTGCCACGGCCGGGACCCGCCAGGCGGCCGTGTTATCGTCCGGGTGATGACTCCCATCGTGATTGGGGTGGCCGGGGGATCCGGGTCGGGCAAGTCCACGGTCGTGCGTCGCATCGTCGACAGCCTGGGCGACGAACAGGTGAGCGTGCTCGAACACGATCGCTACTACCGCGACCGCAACGACCTGCGCCTCGAGGAACGTGCCGCCCTCAACTACGACCATCCCGACTCGCTCGAAACCGACCTGCTCGTGCGCCACGTGCACGCGCTCAGGAACGGCGAGCCCGTCGAAGCGCCGGTCTACGACTTCGCGCGCCATGCGCGCACGACCGTCACACACCGCGTGGTGCCGCGCCGCGCCCTCATCGTCGAAGGCATCCTCATCTTCGCCGATCCGTCGCTGCGCCCGCTCATGGACATCAAGGTCTTCGTCGATACCGACGACGACACGCGGGTGATTCGCCGCCTGCAGCGCGATGTGGCCGAACGCGGCCGCACGATGGAGTCGGTGATCGAGCAGTACCTCGGCACGGTGAAGCCGATGCACCTCGAGTTCGTGGAGCCGAGCAAACGCTACGCCGACATCATCGTGCCGGTCGGCGGCCACAACGCCGTGGCGGTTGACCTGCTGCTGTCGCTGATTCGCAGCGTGACCGGCGCGGGCCGTTAACGGGCGGCGTCGTGCGCCGCTTCGTAGCGGCGGATGGCGTCTTCGTGCTGCAGGATGAGGCCGATGTCGTCGAGCCCGGCGAGCAGCCGCTGGCGCGCGCGTTCGTCCACCATGATCGGCGCGTCGAGTCCGCCCGGACCGCTGACGCGGCACGCCTCGAGATCCACCGTGACCTGACAGCCGGGTGCGGCTTCGGCGGCGCGCACGAGCGCGGTCACCGTGGTGGCATCGATACGTGCGGCGAGGAACCCGTTGGCCACGGCGTTGCTCGCGAAGATGTCGGCGAAGGACGGCGCCAGCACCACACGGAAGCCGTAATCGTGCAGCGCCCACACCGCGTGTTCGCGCGACGAGCCGCAGCCGAAGTTCGGACCGCCGACGAGCACGGACGCCCCGGCATAGCGGGGATCGTTCAGCACGAAGCTCTCGCCGTTCGTCCGCCAGTCGTAGAACAGCGCATCGGCGTAGCCCGTGCGGCCGAGCCGCTTCAGGAACTGCTTCGGGATGATCTGGTCGGTGTCGATGTCGGGGCGGGCGAGCGGCGCCACGACGCCCGTGTGTGCGTGAAAGGGCTGCATCAGGTCCGGGCCTACCGGTACGTCCAGTCGCGGATGTCGGTGAAGTGGCCGCGGATGGCGGCCGCGGCCGCCCTCGCCGGGCTGACGAGGTGCGTGCGTCCACCCCGGCCCTGGCGCCCTTCGAAGTTGCGGTTGCTGGTCGAGGCGCAGCGCTGGCCGGCATCGAGCACGTCGTCGTTCATGCCGAGGCACATCGAGCAGCCGGGTTCGCGCCACTCGAAGCCGGCAGCGCGCAGGATCTCGTGCAGGCCCTCGGCTTCGGCGGCCTTCTTGACGGGCTGCGATCCGGGCACGACCATCGCGCGCACGTTCGGCGCCACGTGGTGACCCTTCGCCACACGCGCGGCCTCGCGCAGGTCCTCGAGGCGGGCGTTCGTGCACGAACCGATGAACACCCGGTCCACCGGAATGCCGTCGATGTTCGTGCCGGGCTCGAGTCCCATGTAGGCGAGCGCCTGCTCGAAGCTCGTGCGCGCCGACCCGGCGAGCGTGGCCGGGTCCGGCACGGCGCCGGTGACCGGCACGACCATGTCGGGACGCGTGCCCCAGGTCACGAGCGGCACGACCGTTGACGCGTCGAGCGTCATGACGCGATCGAAGGTGGCGCCGGCATCCGTGGTGAGGTCGCGCCAGCGGGCCACCGCCGCCGTCCACGCCTCGCCCTGCGGCGCGTGTTTGCGTCCGCGCAGGTAGTCGATCGTCGTGTCGTCGACGGCCACGAGGCTCGAGCGCGCGCCGGCCTCGATGCTCATGTTGCAGAGCGTCATGCGGCCTTCCATCGAGAGCCCGCGGATCGTCTCGCCGGTGAATTCGATGGTGTAGCCGGTGCCGCCGGCGCACGTGATCTGGCCGATGACGGCAAGCGCCAGATCCTTCGCGGTGACGCCGGGCGCGAGCGTGCCGGTCACGCGCACTTCCATGGCCTTCGGCTTCGTGAGGGCCAGGCACTGCGTGGCCAGCACGTGTTCCACTTCGGAGGTACCGATGCCGAAGGCGAGCGCGCCGAAGGCGCCGTGTGTGGTCGTGTGGCTGTCGCCGCACACGATCGTCATGCCGGGCTGCGTGAGGCCCTGCTCGGGCCCGATCACGTGCACGATGCCCTGCGCTGGCGAATCGAGGTCGTGCAGCACGATGCCGTACTCGACGCAGTTAGCGCGCAGCGCGTCGAGCTGCGCGGCGGCCAGCTGGTCCACGAGCGGCAGGTGGCGCGGCCCGGTCGAGATGTTGTGATCGAGCGTCGCCACCGTGCGATCCGGGCGGCGCACGCGGCGGCCGGCCAGGCGCAGTCCCTCGAAGGCCTGCGGCGTCGTGACTTCGTGGATGAGGTGCAGATCGATGTAGAGGAGGTCGCGGCCGCCGTCGAGGTCTTCGACGACGTGGGCGTCCCAGAGCTTGTCGAGCAGCGTGCGTGGGCTAGACGCCATGGTAGGACCAGTGCCGTTCGAGGGCGTCGGTGACCGCGCGTTCGATGGCGTGGCCGATCTCCGAGGTGCTCGTGACCGGTTCACCCGGGCGGGCCAGATCCGCCGGGCGCATGCCGTGGGCGAGCACTTCCCGCGTGGCGGCGTCGATGGCGTCGGCCTCGCGCGGCATGTGCTTCGTGTGACGGAGCAGCAGCGCGATGCAGCCGATGGCGCCGATGGGGTTGGCGATGTCCTTGCCGGCGATGTCGGGCGCCGAGCCATGTACGGGTTCGTAGAGCGCCACCTTGCCGCCGATGGTGGCCGAGGGCAGCAGGCCGAGCGAACCCGAGATGACGGCGGCTTCGTCGCTCAGGATGTCGCCGAAGAGGTTGTCGGTCACGACGACGTCGAACTCGGTCGGCGCCGTGGCGAGGCGCATCGCGAACGAGTCCACGTACATGTGCTTCAGCGTGACGTCGGGGTAGCCGAGGCCGACGCGCGTGACGGTCTCGCGCCACAGGCGCGACACCTCGAGCACGTTCGCCTTGTCGACCGACGTGACGAGGTTCCGGCGCAGGCGCGCCTGCTGGAAGGCGATGTGCGCCAGGCGCTCCACTTCCGAGACGCTGTAGCGCAGCGTGTTGAAGGCGCCCTGCCCGTCGGCGTCGCGGCCGCGCGGTTCGCCGAAGTACAGGCCGCCGAGCAGTTCGCGCACCACGAGCACATCGGCCCCGCGCACGCGCTCCGCCCTGAGCGGCGAGACGTCGAGCACCGGCTCGAAGGCGACGGCCGGACGCAGGTTCGCGAAGCCGCCGAGCGCCGTGCGCAGCTGCAGCAGGCCGGCCTCGGGCCTGAGGTGCAGGGGATTCTGATCGAACGCCGGATCGCCGACGGCGCCGAGGAACACGGCATCCGCTGCGAGACACGCAGCCAGCGTGCTCTCGGGCAGCGGCACGCCCGTGCTGCGGATGGCGGCGGCGCCGACGGGATGTTCGGTGACGTCTATCTTGAGGCCGGTAACGGCGGCCACGGCATGCAGCACCCGCATCGCCTGACGGGTGACCTCCGGGCCGATCCCGTCACCAGCGAGTGTGACCAGTCGAAGTTTCATCGTGGGAGTCTCGCACGCTCGCGCCCACGGCGTCGAATGCCGTGTCGAGTCCGGGCGCGTCGAGATCGCGGATGAGGCCGACGAGTTCGGTGTCGTCCACCGACTTCGCGTAGTCCGTGATCTCGAGCATCTTGGTGTAGAGGCGCCGCAGGTCTTCGACACGCAGCCGGTGGCCGAGGGCCCGGCACCGCGCATCCAGACCGCGGAGGCCCGAATGACGGCCGAGCACCAGCTTCGTGGCCGGGGCTCCCACCGATTCCGGGCGCATGATTTCGTAGGTCAGCGGGTTCTTCACCATGCCGTCCTGGTGGATGCCGGCTTCGTGCGCGAACGCGTTGTCGCCGACGATCGCCTTGTTCGGCTGCACCGGCACCGACACCACGGCCGACAGCGCCCGGCTCGTCGGGTAGAGTTCTTCGGTGTGGATGCGCGTACGGCAGCCGAGCGTGTCGCCGCGGACGTCGATCGCCATCACGATCTCTTCGAGCGCGGCGTTGCCGGCCCGTTCGCCGATGCCGTTCATCGTGCACTCGACCTGGCGCGCGCCGGCGTCGATCGCGGCGAGCGAATTGGCCACGGCGAGGCCGAGGTCGTTGTGGCAATGCGAGGAGAGCACGATGTCGCTGCCGACACGCGCCGCCACGGCGGCGAACATCCGGCGGATGTCGTCGGGCAGGGCGTAGCCCACGGTGTCGGGCAGGTTGATCGTGGTGGCACCGGCCTGGGCCACCGCGGCAGCCACGTCACACAGGAAATCGAGATCGCTGCGCGTGGCGTCTTCCGCCGAGAACTCCACGTCAGGACAGAGCGCCACGGCCTGCCGCACCGCGGCCACCGAACGTGCGATGCATTCCTCGCGCGTGATGCGAAGCTTGGCCGAGAGGTGCAGGTCGGAGGTGGCGAGGAACACGTGGATGCGCGGACGCGCGGCCTGACGCACGGCCTCCCATGCCGCGGTCACGTCTTCGGGCACCGCGCGGGCGAGCGCGGCGATGATCGGCGTGCGCACCGCACGCGCCACCGCGGCCACGCCTTCGAAGTCGGCGGCCGAGGCGATGGGGAAGCCGGCCTCGATGATGTCCACGCCCAGCTTTTCCAGCTGTCCTGCCAGGCGGACCTTGTCGGCCGGGCTCATGCTGAAGCCGGGGGCCTGTTCGCCGTCGCGCAGCGTCGTGTCGAAGATCCGAATGGCGGGGCGGGCGCTGGTTCCCATGGCGATGTTGTCACACGACCTTGCACGATAAGTCAAGATGACGCATGGTTTATGTTTGATAAGTTCGGCTGTGATTGAACGATTGTTCTGAAGACTGGTTAGAATGGTCAGTTATGGACATACATCAGCTGGAAACCTTCCTGGCGGTGGTCGAGGAAGGCAGCTTCTCCGGGGCCGCCAAGGCGCTGGGCCGGACGCAGCCTGCCGTGAGCCAGGTCATCGGGCGCCTGGAAGAGGAGCTGGGGCAGCGGCTCTTCGAACGGCCGGCGCGCCGTGGCGGCATGACGGACGCCGGCAAAGCGCTCGTCGAATATGCGCAGCGCCTCATCACCGTGCGCGAGCAGGCGCGGGTGGCGCTCGAAGACGTCCGGGCGCTCAGGGCCGGGCGCCTCGCCATTGCCGCCAACGAGCTCACGTGTCTCTATCTGCTGCCGGTGCTCGACCAGTTTCGCCGGCTGTATCCCGGCGTGTCGGTCACCGTGCAGCGGTCGCTCGCGAGCCGCGTGCCGGCGAGTGTGATCGACTACGCCGTGGACCTCGGCGTTACCACGTACCGGCCGGCCGAGCCCGGCCTGCGCGCCATTGTCGTCTACCGCGACCAGCTCGTGTTCGTCGTGCCGCCGTCGCATCCGCTGGCGCGGCGTCCGGAGGTCGGTATCAGCATGCTCGGCTCCGAGTCGTTCGTCGCCCACCATGTGTCGTCGCCCTTCCGCGACCGCGTCGTCGAGGCGTTCCGCGCCCATCGTGTCACGCTGCAGATGCCGGTCGAGATGCCCACGATCGATGCCATCAAGCGCTTCGTCGCGCTTGGCCACGGCGTGGCGCTCCTGCCCGGGATCAGTGTGGAAGATGAACTGCGGCGTGGCGAGCTCGTGCGCGTGCCGGTGCCAGAACTGGCGATGGAGCGTCCGCTGCGTCTCGTGCTGCGCCGCGAAGGTGAGCTGTCACATGCGGTGCGCGCCTTCCTGTCGGTGGCCGAGCACCACGCCACCACCGCGAAGGGCGCCTACTCGTTCGTGAACGAATAGGCCGCAGGCTGTCGTGTGCGGGGCCGTCCCGCGTCCGTGTTCGTCGAGGAGTGTTCCATGCGCCGTTCCCTGGCCCTTCTGAGCGTTCTCCTGTGCGGCCTCGCCGCCGCGCCGCATGCGCAGCCGCCGTCGGCCGCTCCCGCCGCCGTCGATCCGGCGCTCTTCGCCGAGCTCACCTGGCGGAACATCGGCCCGCATCGTGCCAGCCGCACCCGCGCCATGACAGGCGTCGTGCAGGAGCCGCACACGTTCTACATCGGCGTCTCGAACGGCGGCGTATGGAAGACGACCGATGCCGGCCGCACGTGGGGGCCGATCTTCGATCGCGAGAGCACCGGCTCCACCGGCGCCATCGCCGTGGCGCCGTCCGACCCGAACGTGCTCTACGTGGGCACCGGCGAAGCGCACCAGCGGCCGGATCTCTCGGTGGGGAACGGCATCTACGCGTCGACCGACGCCGGCCGCACGTGGACCCATCTGCCGCCGCTGCGCGACACGCAGCAGGTGACGGCGATCGTCGTACATCCGCGTGATCCGCGGCACCTGTTCGTGGCGGCGCTCGGGCATCCCTACGGCCCCAACACCGAACGCGGCGTGTTCCGCTCGCGCGACGGCGGCCAGACGTTCGAGCGCGTGCTCTACAAAGACGAGAACACCGGCGCGGCCGACGTGACGATGGATCCCGAGAACCCGGACGTGCTCTACGCGGCGCTCTGGCAGGCGCGGCAGGGGCCGTGGGAGAACGGCGATTTCCGCGGCGCCGGCACCGGGCTCTTCAAGTCAACCGACGGCGGTACGACGTGGCGGCCGCTCACGAAAGGCCTGCCGAGCTGGGAGCAGGGGCGCCTGGGCCGCATCGGCGTCACGGTGGCGCCCACGCTGCCGTCGCGGCTCTACGCCGTGGTCGAGGCGCGTGAGGGCGAAGGTATCTACCGCTCGGACGATGCCGGCGAAAGCTGGTACCGCGTGAACAGCGATCCGCGCGTGGTGGCGCGGCCGTCGGATGC
>JBIKUN010000199.1:0-5940 GCA_044347565.1 Vicinamibacterales bacterium
CGCCCGCCCGGCCCGTCGTGCCACCCGGTCCCCGCTGCCGCTCGCCGCGGCGCCCGGGGCGCGCCGTCTGCGGGTGCTGCTCGGGCCGCAGGACGAGTGGTTCACGGTGTCGTCGTTCGACGCGCTCCTCGGCGGGACGTTCTCGGTGTCGTCGACATCCGATCGTATGGGGTTCCGCCTCGAGGGGCCGGCGCTCACGACGAAGCGTCCCGGCGAGCTCGTGTCGGAGCCGGTGGCGTTCGGGGCGATTCAGGTGCCGCCGGGCGGCGCGCCGATCCTGCTCATGGCCGATCGGCAGACCGCCGGCGGCTATCCGAAGATCGCCACGGTGATCACGGCGGATCTGCCGCTCGCCGGCCAGCTCGCGCCGGGCGAGCCGGTGCGGTTTGCCGCCTGCACGCGCGCCGAGGCGCGCAGCGCGCTCATCGCCCGCGAGCGCGACCTGCTGCGGGCGTTGCCGGAGGGAGACGAGGCATGACCAGCGTTGGCGACGCGATCCGGACGGCCGTGCCCGGCGTGTCCGTGCAGGCCGCGGCGCCGCTCGCGCCGCTCACGACCTTCAAGGTGGGCGGTCCGGCCGACTGGCTCGTGGAGCCGTCGAGCGGCGACGACCTCGTGCGTGTCGTGCAGTGGGTGCTGCAGCGCGGCCTGCCGCTCACGATGATCGGCGGCGGCTCGAACGTGCTCATCGCCGATGCGGGCATCCGCGGCGTCGTCGTGCGGCCGCGTGGCGGCACGCTGCAGCTCGTGGGCCGCGACATCGTGCGCGCTGATGCGGCGGTGACCATCAATGGCCTCGTGCGGTGGACGGTGGGCCGCGGCCTCGCCGGCCTCGAGGCGTGGGCCGGCACGCCGGGCACGGTGGGCGGCGCCCTCTACGGCAATGCGCACTGGCGCCAGGCCAACATCGGCGATGCCGTCGAGAGCGTGCGTGTGCTGACGCGCGACGGCGGCGTGCGGCAGATTCCGGCCGACCGCCTCGACTTCGACTACGACACGAGCCGCCTCCAGCAGAGCGGCGAGATCCTGATCTGGGCGGCGTTCCGCGTGCGTCCCGGCCAGGACCCCGACGCCCTGCGCGCCACCGCGCGGGCGTCGCTCGCGTTCCGCAAGCAGACGCAGCCGCTCGCCGCGCCGAGCGCCGGGTGCATCTTCCAGAACCCGCAGCCGCGTCGCGACCGGGTGCCCGAGGGCATCCCGCCGTCGGCCGGCGCGCTCATCGATCGGGCGGGGCTCAAGGACCACGTGATCGGCGGCGCGCGCGTCTCGCCGGTGCACGCGAACTTCATCGTGAACGACGGCACGGCGACGGCGGCGGATATCGCGGCGCTCGTCGAACTGTGCCGTGCGACGGTCGCCGACCGCTTCGGCGTGACGCTCCGTGACGAGATCGTCCGGCTGGGCGCCTGGCAGGCGCGAGGGTAGGGATGCACGCATGTCGACACTGATCATCGAAGGCGGGCACCGGCTCTCGGGCGTCGTCGACGTCGAGGGCAACAAGAACGCGGCGCTGCCGCTCATGGCGGCGACGCTGCTCACCGAAGACACCTGCGTGCTCACGAACGTGCCCCGCATCGCCGACGTCGATGTGATGGCGCGGCTGCTGCTCGATCTGGGCGCCGAGGTCGAGGGCATCGGCAGTCCGACGCTCACCATCCGCTGCCAGACGATCCGCACCCACGAGCCCGACCGCGCGCTCGTCGGGCGTCTGCGCGGGTCGGTGCTGCTGCTCGGCCCGCTGCTCGCGCGCACGGGCCGCGCCTACATCGCGCCACCCGGCGGCGACTTTCCGGCCCGCCGCACCATCCGCACGCACCTCGAAGCGCTCGTCGCCATGGGCGCCGAACCGGTGGACGGCCCCGGGCATCGTCTCGAAGCGCCGCGCGGCCTCGCGCCGGCGTCGATCTATCTCGATGAGGCGTCGGTGACGGGCACCGAGACGGCGCTGCTTGCCGCGGCGGCGGCGCCCGGCATGTCCGAGATCCGCCACTGCGCCTGCGAGCCGCACGTGGTCGAGCTCTGCGAGTTCCTGGCGAGCATGGGCGCCGGCATCACCGGCGCCGGATCGCACACGATCCGCGTCGAAGGGAGCCCGCGCCTCGGCGGCGCCACGCGCCGCCGCCGGGGTGACTACATCGAAGCGGGAAGCTGGGCCGTCGTCGGCGCGATCACGGGCGGGGACGTGGTGGTGCGCGGCGCGCGCGCGCTGGACATGGAAGTGGTCACAGCGACCCTCCGCAAGCTCGGTGTGCAGTGCCACCAGCGCGACGAGACCCTCACCGTCGAGCCGTCCACCCTCACCGGGGCGGGCCGCATCACGACGGGCCTGTGGCCGGCGTTCCCGAGCGATCTCGTGAGCCTGGCCACGGTGCTGGCGACGCAGGCCGAAGGCGCCACGCTCGTGCACGACTGGATGTACGAACTGCGCCTCTTCGCGCTCGAACAGATGAGCGGCATGGGCGCGGATCTCTTCCTGTGCGACCCGCACCGCATCATCGTGACGGGTCCGGCGAAGCTGCGCGGCAAGGCGCTCGACAGCCGCGACATCCGCTCGGGCATGGCCCTCATCGCGGCGGCGCTCGCGGCGAACGGCCAGAGCCGCGTCGAGCCGCTCGAGACGGTGGAGCGCGGCTACGGCACGATCGTCGAGCGTCTGCAGTCGCTCGGCGCGCATGTGGCGCGCGTCTGAGGGGCGGGCCGCTCAGCGGCCGGGCGGCGGCGGGGGCGGGGGCTTGACCGGTGACGCCGTGGATGGCATCGCCGGTGCCGGGCGCAGCACCGGGGCGGCCGGCTGCACGCCCGCGCCTTCGTTGCCAGGCGGGCGATTCAGCGTCGGCGTCGGCACGTCGATGATCGTGGTGCCGGTGTCGCGCCCCACCTTGAACGCGCGCACGTCCACATCGGTCAGATCGAGCACGCGCACGATGTGCGGCGTGAGCGTGAGGATGATGTCGGTCTGCTGCGTCTCGAGCCGGTTGAAGGCGAAGATGCGGCCGATGACCGGAATGTCGCTCAGCCCCTTGATGCCCGACGCCACCTTGCGCTCGTCGTCGCGGATGAGACCGGCCAGCATGTTGGTCTCGCCGTCGCGCAGGCGGATGACCGTGCTGATCGAGCGGTTGCCGAAGGTGGGTAGACCGCCGAAGCCGCTGCCGGAGATGCTGCTGATTTCGACCTTCACGGCGAGCGAGACGTCGTCGTCGTGGTGCATCCGCGGCGTGATGTCGATGTTCACGCCGATGTTCTCGTAGTTGTACGACACGATCGGCTGGGTCTGCACGCCGCCAGCGGCGATCGGGGCGAAAGTCGTCACCGGCACCGGCACGCGCTGGCCGAAGCGGGCCTGGGCGGCGGTGCCTTCCTGCGTGCGCAGCTGCGGATTGGCGAGCGTCCGCGTGTTCGTGTCGGTCTTGAGCAGGCGATAGTACAGGCTCGGCAGGTTGGTGAGCAGCACATCGGCCGAGGTCAGGCTCCGCAGATCGCGCAGCGTCACCCCCTCGCGGTCGATGCCGGCCTGCCCGTCGAGGCCCACCGGCGACGACGTCGGTGAGGCGATCTGCAGGCCGTAGTCCTGGATGCGTGTGCGATCGACTTCGAGCAGCTCGACGTCGATGACGACTTCCGGGCGCGCCTTGTCGATCGCCTGGATGATGCGGCCGGCCGCGGCGACGCGTTCCGGTGTGTCCTTGATGGTGATGGCGTTGGTGGCGGCCACCGGCGCCAGGCGCCGCGCGTCGACCACGATGCGCAGCACGTCCACGGTTTCCTTGAGGTCGGCGTTGCTCAGGAAGAACGTGCGGACGATCTCTTCTTCGTACTCGCGGCGCTTGGCGGCGGTGTCGGGCACCACGGTCACCGTGCGCGGCGCGGTGACGCGCCAGAAATGCCGCGTGGCCGTGCCGACGGCCGACAGCGCGTCGGCGAGCGGCGCCTTGCGCAGGTCGATGCTGAGCGTCTGGTCGCGGAAGGCCGGATCGAACACCACGCTCATGTTCGCAAACTTGCCGATCGCGGTGAAGATGTCGCGCGCGCCGGCCTCGCGGAAGATGAGCGAGTCGGGCAGCGTCACATCGGGCGGCACATCCGCGCCTGGGAGCGGCGCCGCGAGGCTGTCCTTGATGAGCGCTTCGATCGTGGTCTTGCCGCCGCGGTCGAGGGCCACCTGGGTGCGCATCTGCGCCCGCAGCGTGCGGAGCTCGTCCTGAATGTCGGCGTTTCCGGGATTGAGTTCCGAGGCGAGCTGATACTCGACGAGTGCCTCGTTGGTCTTGCCGGTGGCGGCATGACGGCGGGCGCGCGCGAAGTGGTCCTGCGAGGCGCGCAGCTTGGCGCGATCGAGTGACAGGCGGATGGTGCGATCGTCGGGGCGGCTGCGCGCGGCTTTGGTGTACTCGGCGACAGCCAGGTCGTAGTCCTGCGCCTGCTCGGCGAGGCGGGCCTGGCGGAGGTTGCCGCCGCCCGACGCGCAGGCGCCGAGCGCGAGTACGAATATCCCCAGGCCGAGGGCCTTGAGGTGGCGTGCACGAAGGGCGCGGAGCTGGCGGGTCATTGCGTGACGACGTCCACGCCCTTGGGGATGCGGAACTCGAAGAGTGTATCGGGCGGCCGCTGGTTCTCCTTCAGATTCGTGAAGGTGAAGGACGACCGGCCGCCCTGGCGGTCGAGGGCCACGAGCTGGCGAATCTGAAAGGTCACCGGGTCCACGGCGATGGCCAGCCATTCGAAGTCGGGGTCGGGCGTGCGGGCGACGAGTTTCAGGCCGAGCAGCCCGGGGGCGGCGCCGGGCACCGCCATGGCGGAGGCGACGAAGTCGCGGGCCAGGTTCGCCTGGCCGGTCAGGAAGAGCGCCGGCGTTGTGTCGGCACCTTTGGGTGCATCGCTCACGAGCACCTGGCGGTCGGCCGGGAAGTAGGCGTAGACCTTCACACCATTCGAGACGAATTCCTTGCGCTCCGGGCTGGTGTAGACCCAGCGCATCCGGCCCGGGCGCTTGATGACCACGGTGCCGCGTTCGGTGCTCTTGGTCCGGAGGACGCCGCCCTCGTAGGTCTGGGTGAACTGGCCCTCGAAGTCGCCCACCGTGTCGTAGTGGGCCTGCACCCGGCGCGCCACCTCGTCGGCCGCAGGCGTAGCGGCGGCGGGTGGCGGGGAGGGCGTCTGCGCCACGGGGCGGGCGGCCGATGCCCACAGGGCCAGGGCGACGAGGCCACGAGCGCGCCAGACGTGCGGCATACGCAGGATCACGGTCTCAGTATACGGCCCGGCGTCGAATTGCGCGGGGTGGGTGCGGGCAGGCCGGTGAGGGGCACCGGTAGTGAGTGGTGGACGGCAGGAGGATCGAACTCCTGACCTCCGCGTTGCGAACGCGGCGCTCTCCCAGCTGAGCTAGCCGCCCACGATGACCGGCACGTTGTCCGTGCGACGCGACAACATCAGGATTCTAACACAGCCTTCGCCGGTTACCCCAGCCAGGCGTGCAGGGTGTATTCGGCGCGCACGTAGTGAAAGCCCACCGATTCGTAGATGCGGATGACGGGGAAGTTGGCGTTCTGCGTCTGGCATTCGGCCACGGCCCCCTGCGCGTGCGCCCACACCGCGGACTCGCGAATGAGGCTGGCGTAGGCGCCCGGGGCGTCGCGGCGGCAGGCGCCGAGGCCGCCGCCATAGATCGGCATCCCGATCGTGGATGCCGGCTGCCGGCGCCGGTGCGCGAGGTAGCCGATGACCCGGCCGGCCGAGTCTTCCGACACCATGATGAGGTCGGCCATCACGCCGGCCAGGCACTGCCGCGCCCACTCCTCGTAGAACCCGTCGGCACGATCGGCGGGAATGCGGGCGTCGAGGTGGAAGCGGCCGCGATACCCGTGGTACGCCTCGCGCGTGATCTCGAGCACGGCTGCGTGATCGGCCGGCGTCGCCAGGCGGACGGGCCCCACCGAC
>JBIKUN010000200.1:0-5877 GCA_044347565.1 Vicinamibacterales bacterium
CGCGCGCGCTGAGTCGCTGCAGCCGTGCCTTGCCGCGCTGGTCGCCTTCGCGGCCCCGCTCGCCGACGGCGACGGCGCATGGTTCGTCACCGACGACGAACTGGCGTGGGCCGCGCACGACGGCGGCAAGCCCGGGCGCAGCGGCGGCCCGACGTACGTGCTGCACGGCGCGGCGTCGTGGTCGCGGCAGCGCTTCGACCGCGACGTGACGCAGAACGCCCAGGCGCTCGTCGCCGCGTTTGCGCGGTGCCTGGGCCGGCCGCTGCCGGCGGTCGCGCACCTCGAAGGCCATCGCTGGCGCTATGCGCTCGCCGCCGCAGGCGAACCCGACAGCGCCTGCGCCGTCGACGCGGGCCAGCGCCTCGCACTGTGTGGCGACGGGCTCGTCGGCGGGCGCGTCGAAGGCGCGTGGGTCAGCGGCGTCGCGGCGGCGGAGCAGTTGTTGGCCGGTTGGTGACGGCGCCATCACGAAGGACACGGCACCGTGCGTTATGCTGCGGGGCGTGCTGGCCCGACTGCTCGCCCGCGTCGGCCTCGTCACCCCGGAACAGCGGGCGTGGGCGTGGTACGACTGCGGCAATTCCGCCTACTTCACCACCGTGATCACGGCGGTGTTCCCCGCCTTCTTCGCCAGCTACGCCGCGTCCGGGATGTCGGCCAGCGAGGCCACCACCCGTTTCGGGCTCATCACCACGGTGGCGATGGCGATCGTGGCCGTGGCCTCGCCGGTGCTCGGCGCCTACGGCGACTTCACGGCACGCCGCAAGAAGCTGCTCGTGCTCTTCGCGAGCCTCGGCATCCTCGCCACGTTCCTGCTCACGACCATCCGCGAGGGCGGCTGGCAGTGGGCCGCCGTCATCTTCATCCTCGGCAACCTGGGCGTCTCCGGCTCGCTCGTGTTCTACGACTCGCTGCTGCCGAGCGTGGCGAAGGCCGAAGACACCGATCGCGTGTCGTCTGCCGGTTACGCGCTCGGCTACCTCGGCGGCGGCGTGCTGCTCGTCCTGAACCTCGCCTGGATCCTGAGCCCGTCCACCTTCGGCCTGCCGGGCGCGGTCGCCGCGACGAAGCTCTCGTTTGCGAGTGTCGGCGTGTGGTGGCTGCTCTTCATGATCCCGCTGCTGCGCCACGTGCCGGAGCCAGCGCGTCTCGTCGAGCCCACCGAGGCGGAAGGGGCGTCACCGCTCACGGGCACCTTCTCGCGGCTCGGGCGCACGTTCCGCGAGATTCGCCAGTACCGCCAGGCGTTCCTGGCGTTGCTCGCGATGCTCGTCTATCAGGACGGCATCCAGACGATCATCCGCTTTGCCGGCATCTACGGCGCCGAAGTGGGGGTGGGCCAGTCGCAGCAGATCGCGGCCTTCGCGATGGTGCAGCTGCTCGGCGTGCCGTTCGCGTTCATCTTCGGCGGCCTCGGCGCGACGATGGGCACGAAGCGCGCGATCTTCCTGGCGCTCTCTGTATACGCGGTGGCGGCGACGCTCGGCTACTTCATGACCAACGCGGTGCACTTCTTCATCCTGGCCGCACTCGTGGCCACCGTGCAGGGTGGCGCGCAGGCGCTCAGCCGTTCGCTCTTCGCGCGCCTCATCCCGCCGGCCAAGACGTCCGAGTACTTCGGCTTCTACGCCGTGGTTGAACGCTTCGCCACGGTGCTCGGCCCGCTGGTCTTCACGCTGAGCGGCATGCTCACCGGATCGTCGCGCTCGGCCGTGCTCGGCATGATCGCGTTCTTCGTCGTGGGCGGCTGGCTGCTCTCGCGCGTCGACATCGAAGAAGGCGAGCGCGCCGCCCGCGCCGGCGTGCGCTGAGGCGTCGCCGCGCGCCGGTCAGACGTCGCCGTCGGACACCGCCTGCCGCATCAGCACGCCGGCGCAGAAGCCGGCCGCGCTCACGGCGAGCGAGAAGAGTCCCATCATCATCACGGCGTCGAACGTGTTCGGCGGCGTAGTGTCTGGCAGGCCGAGCAGACGGTTCATCAGGTGCCGCAGGGGCACGCTCGCCCCGGCGATGAGCGCCGCCGGCCAGCGCCGCCAGCCCCAGATCACGCCCATCGCGAGGCCGGCCACGATCGTGAGGGTCACCATCACGACCGTACGCACCGGGCCCACGACGGCCCCGGCCTCGATCACGACGAGCAGCAGCCCGGCGACGAGTCCGGCGACGAGCGACGGCCACTGCCTCACTCGCCCCTCCGCACGGAGCCGTGGCCGTCGATCCAGGTCGCGCCCTGTTCGTCGTCGGGATCGGTGGTGAGGATGTGCTGTGCGGTGGCGCCGTCGTCCGCTTTGAGCAGGGTCTGCATAGCGGCATCAGCGGATGGCTGGGTCAGGAGGGCGACCCCGAGCAGGGCAACGAGCAACGCGGACATGGTTCATCCCCGGGATGGACAGGTGGCGGTCGCGCGGGGAAGCACGACGAGCGTCGCCGGAGCGCAGTATACCTGCGACGCGAGGCCGCGCGTGAAACCACCGGCCCGGCCGGGTATCGTAGAGGCATGGCGGTTCCGCTGTCGGTGCTCGATCTCTCACCCGTGCTCCAGGGCGGCACGACCGCCGATGCCTTCCGCCGCACGCTGGCCCTGGCGCAGCATGCCGAGCGCCTGGGCTTCACGCGGTTCTGGCTGGCCGAGCACCACAACATGCCCGGCATCGCCAGCGCGGCCACGGCGGTGCTGCTCGCGCACGTGGGCGGCGGCACGTCGCGCATCCGCATCGGCTCGGGCGGCATCATGCTGCCGAACCACGCGCCGCTGCAGGTGGCCGAACAGTTCGGTACGCTCGCGTCGCTCTTTCCCGGCCGCGTAGACCTCGGTCTCGGGCGCGCCCCTGGCACCGATCACGCGGCGGCGCGCGCGCTCCGGCGCACGCTGCAGAGCGACCCCGAGGACTTCCCGAACGACGTCGTCGAAGTGATGGCCTTCCTCGACGATCCGCGGCCCGGGCAGCCGGTGGTGGCCACCCCCGGCGCCGGTGTGCACGTACCCGTCTGGATCCTCGGCTCGAGCACGTTCGGCGCGCAGGTCGCGGCGGCGCTCGGCCTGCCGTTCGCGTTCGCCTCGCACTTCGCGCCGGCGATGCTCTTTGACGCGATCCGTATCTACCGCGAGCGCTTCCAGCCCTCGACGCAGCTCGCCGCGCCATATGTGATGCTCGGCGTGAACATCGTGGCCGCCGCGACCGACGACGACGCGCAGTTCATCGCCTCGTCGGGACGCGAAAGTGTGGCGGCACTGCGCGCCGGCCGGCCCGTGACGCTGCCGCCGCCCTCGCGTGAGTGGATGCGCGATCCCTTCGAGCCCGCCGATTTCCTGCAGCGCACGCGCGTGTCGTTCGTGGGCAGCGCCGCGACCGTGCACGGCCAGCTCGACGAATTCATCGAGCGCACCGGCGCGAACGAAGTCATCGTCACGTCGCACATCTACGACCACGCGGCGCGGCTGCGCTCCTACGAGATCGCCGCGGCGTGGATGCCGCGCGCGGCTCAGGCGCCGGCGCCAGCGATCACGGCGCGCTGACACGAGCCCAGGGCCGGCACACTCGGCACGGCGTACATGCGAAGGGCCCGGCGGGAACACCCACCGGGCCCTTCATGGTCTTCAGCCCGAGCCTTGAGGCCCGGTTCGTGTTACTGGCGCTCCTGCGAGGTGGCCGTGGCGGTCTTGCGCTTTTCCTGCTCGGCCTTGAAGTCGGCGTCGTTCATGTAGACGATGTTGATCCACGCGTGGGCCATTTCGTCCACCGTGCGGTCGCCCCAGCCCACCCACTGATTCGGATCGGGATTGGTCTTCTTCGCGCTGGTGTTGTCGTGCCACGCGGTGACCTTCAGCAGCGTGCCCTTCGGCAGCAGCGGCGCCACGTCGTCGGCGTAGACGAAGGTCGTCATCCACATGAAGTTGAAGTCGCTCGTGTGGCTCAGCACGCGGCGCTGGCCGCTCGGCAGGATGGCTTCGACCATCATCGCCTTGCCGCGCAGGTGCATGTGCGGCTGGTAGCTCTCGATGCGGGCGTTGTCGCGCAGCGGGAAGAAACCTTCCGTCGTCGTCACCGTGTTCGGGCGCAGGTCGAGGTTGACACCGGTCGCCGCCGGCACGAACGACAGACGGGTGCGGTACTTCGGCTCCTGACCCTTCGGGTAGAAGTAGATGCCCATCTCGGCGTTGGTGGTGATCTCTTCACCAGCCTGCGAGTAGTGGATGTCCCAGCGGAAACGCGCGCCGGGCATCAGCAGCTTGCCGGTGTCGGGACGCATCATCTCGCCCTGCTTGCCCACGGCCCATTCCATGAAGAGCGGCGCGGGACCGTCGGCAGCGTCGGCGCCCGGCTCGGTCTGCTCGAGGTAGGCGATGGCGTGGTGGATGACCTTGCGGCCCTTGATGTTGCTCGGCCGGATCTCGATGGCGCGCACCCAGCGCGGCTCGGTGAGCTCGATGGGAGTGACGCGCTTGTCCCACGCGTCCTGCGCCGTGGCAGGCATCGTGAACGAGTCGGACTTCACGATCATGTCGGGTTCGGTCTGGCCGTACATCTTCGCGAAGTTCCAGCCCTGCTCGGCCGGCCAGGCGATGGCGGGCGGCATGTCCTTCGGGTTGCCCTGCGGCGCGCCGGCATCCACCCACTTCACAATGGTCTCGAGTTCGGCCGGGCTCAGCGAGTCGTCATTCTTGAACTTGGTGACGCCCACCGTGCGATCGATCTGGAAGGGCGGCATCGAGTGCTCGCTCACGCGGGCCTTGATCGAACGCGCCCACGGACGCGCCTGCTGCCAGGTCTGCAGCGACATCGGCGCGATCGAGTCCGGCCGGTGACACGCTTCACACTTCGCCTGGAAGATCGGCGCCACGTCCTTCGTGAACGTCGGCGCGCTCTGCGCTGAAGCCACCGACGCGCTGCCGAGCAGCACCGTCATGGCGGCGGCGCCGACTGTCCCAGTCATCAGATTCCGCATTTCAAGCTGCATCATCCCGCTCCTGTCGTTACTTGACGGTGACTTTCACGTAAGTATTCGTCCAGCAGCACTGGAACCCAGCACCGCCCTCACCCGATTCGTCGTTGCCCTGCACCCGCAGCAGGTACTCGCCCGGCAGACTGAACGTCGCGTTCGCCGTGACCACTTCACCCTGCGTCTTGGTGGGCACGCGGGCCGGTTCGAACTTCACCGTGCCCGGGCCCCGGAACTTGTGGAACGACACGGTGGCAATCGAGCCGGCACCGCGCCGGTTGGTGAGCTCCGAGCCCTTCTTGGTTTCCTTGGGGTCGTCGACCTTGAAGCTGATGGCGACGGGCTGATTGACCGTGCCGGTCAGCGTCGCCGAGACGGCCGTGGGCGGACCGAAGACCTTGCCGCTGTCGAAGGTGAACTCCGGCGGCTTGTTGCCCATGCCGGCTTCCTGGAACGGCTCGATCGTGTAGCCCTTCTTGATGCCGAACGGAATGCTCTGGGTCTCGCCGTTGGCGGTGATGGTCCAGGTCAGCATCTTCGAGCCGAAGTCCTTCGGCACCTTGATGGTGAACACGCCCCACTGACGGCCGATCTGGAAGTGCGTGGGCTGCCCCTGATCGATCGGGCCCGGTTCGATCCTGTTGTTCGGGCCCACCGGAATGTCGAGGGCTTCACCCTTATTGCGGTTGAAGTAGCCCACGAGCAGGCTGTAGGTGCCGTCGGCGTTCTGGTACCAGCCTTCATAGGCAGGCGTGACGCTCACGCCGCGCTCGCGCGGAGGGCCGAGCGGCAGCGGCGGCGCGGACTGCGTCGGCGCGGGAGCCGCCGGTGCGGTCTGCGAGAACGCCGGCGTGGCAAGGGCGAAGACGGTCACCGCGAGGATGAGAGTTCGACAGTTAAGCATGGAAGAGTACCAGAACCATGGATTTTCATCCC
>JBIKUN010000202.1:0-5825 GCA_044347565.1 Vicinamibacterales bacterium
GACGTGTGTGGTCGAGGGCCTCGTCACGACGAACGAGAAGATGGACGTGGTGCCGCTGCTCGCCGCCTCGGTGCCCACCGTCGAGAACGGCGGTGTCGTGCTGCGCGCGGACGGCGGCATGGACGTCATCTGGAAGCTGCGGCCCGACGTGAAATGGCACGACGGCACGCCGCATACCTCCGCCGACGTGAAGTTCACGGTGGAGGCCATCAACAGCCCCGCCTACAACCCCGAGAGCACCGACGGCTTCGATCGCATCGCGAGTGTGGACACGCCAGACCCGCTCACCGCCGTGCTGCACTACCGGGAGATCTACGCGCCCTACCAGCTCCAGTTCGTCCGCGGCACGCTGCCGAAACACGTGCTCGAAGGGCGCGACATCGACACGGCGAACGACTACAACCGTGCGCCGCTCGGCACCGGTCCCTACAAGGTCGCGGAGTGGAAGAGCGGCGAGTTCATCCGCCTCGAGGCCGTGCCGGACTACTGGCAGGGCCGGCCCGCCGCCATCAAGACGCTGACCTTCCGCTTCATCGCCAACACCAACACCCGCATCAACCAGCTCAAGAGCGGGGAGGTGGACATGGTGGTGATGTTCCCGTGGGACAAGCACCGCGAAGTGGCGGCGATTCCCGGCGTGTCGGTGCATCGCATCGATGGCAACGGCTACGAACACGTCACCCTCAACCAGCGCGCGTTCCCCGCCTTCGCCGACGTGCATGTGCGCCAGGCGCTGACGCACGCAATCGATCGCGGGCTCATCTCCACGACCATCCTCGAGGGCCTCGCCCCGGTCACGCACGGCCCGGTGCAGCCGGTGTCGTGGGCGCACAACCCGCAGGTGCGCCAGTACGCCTTCGACCCGGCGCGCGCGCGCACGCTGCTCGACGAGGCCGGCTGGAAAGACACCAATGGCGACGGCGTGAGAGACAAGGGCGGGCAGCGGTTCAGCTTCACGCTCATCACCCAGGCCGGCTTTGCCGTGCGCGAGAACGTGGCGCAGGTGCTGCAGCGGCAGTTCAAGGACGTGGGCGTCGAGGCGGCCGTGCAACTCCACGACGGCACGAGCATCAGCAAACTGTGGTTCGAGGGCAAGTTCCACGCGATGTTGCACTGGTGGCAGCTGCCGGCCGATCCGGAGCTCACGCTCTTCTTCGCGAAAGACCGCACGCCGCCCAATGGGCGCAACATCAACTACGTGACCGACGACGCGCTGACGGCGCTCGTCTACGCGGCGGATCGTGCCGTGAGTCAGGCCGAGCGCACGCGCATCCTCGGGGAGGCGCAGGCGCGCATCGCCGAGCTCGCCATCGAGATTCCGCTGTACGGCGTGACCAAGCTGGACGCGGTGCCGGCGCGCCTCAAGGGCTTCACCGGGAATCCCACCAACACCGGGCCGTTCTGGAACGTGCACGCGTGGACGCTCGAGTAGGACCGCTCGCACGCCTGGCGCTGCGCCGCGTGCTCGAGGCGGTGCCGCTGCTGCTGCTCGTGTCAGCGATTGCCTTCGGCCTGTTGCAGCTCGTGCCCGGCGGCCCGCTCGAGGTCTACCTGTCGAATCCGGGCGTTAGGCCCGAGGATCTCGAGCGCCTTAGACGGGCGCTCGGCCTCGACCGCCCGCTCTGGGTGCAGTACGTGAGCTGGCTCGCCGCCTTCGTCACCGGCGACTGGGGCTACAGCTTCAGCGACGGCCGTCCGGTGCTCGACCGCGTGGTGGAACGTCTGCCGGCGTCCGCCGAGCTGCTGGCGGCGTCGTTCGTGCTCGCCGTGGCGGCGGCATTGCCTGCGGGTCTCGTCGCTGCCGTGCGCAAGGGCACACTCGTCGATCGCGCGCTCTCCAGCGTGGCCGCGGTGGGGGTGTCGCTGCCGGCCTTCTGGCTCGGCCTGATGCTGCAGCTCACCTTCGCGATCGGTCTCGGCTGGCTGCCGTCGGCCGGCCGCGCGGCGGACGGCAGCCCGGGTGCGCGCCTGTCGTTCCTGCTGATGCCGGCGGCGGTGCTCGCCTTCGTGCACGCGGCGGCGTGGATGCGCTACCTGCGCGCGTCGATGGTGGAGGTGCTCGGCGCGCCGTTCGTGACCGCCGCCGGGGCCCGCGGCCTGCCGGCCCGCGCGCGGCTCCTCCAGCACGCGCTCCCGAACGCGCTCGCGCCGGTGGCCACAGTGGTGCTGCTCGATGCGGCGCTCCTCGTGCCGGGCGCCGTCGTGACCGAAAGTGTGTTCGCGTGGCCCGGCGTGGGCAGCCTCTTCACCGAAGCGCTCGGCCGTCGCGATTACACGGTGCTCATGGCGCTGCTCATGGCGAGTTCGGTCGCCGTCATCATCTTCAACCTGCTCGCCGACCTGCTGCATGCGTGGCTGGACCCCCGGGTGCGCGCGTGAAGAAGGGCGGCGCGCTGCTCGTCGTGCTCGCGCTTGTGGCGCTCGTGGCGCCGCTCGCCGCACCCTACGCGCCAGACGCCATCGATCTCGCCAGCCGCCGCGCGGCGCCGTCGCTCGCGCACTGGTTCGGCACCGACGACCTCGGCCGCGACGTGCTGAGCCGCGCGCTCTTCGGCGGCCGTGTGTCGATTGCTATCGGCCTGCTCTCCGCGCTCGTCGCCGTGAGTGTGGGTGTCGCCTTCGGTGCCGTGGCAGGCTACGTGGGCGGCTGGGTGGACGCAGTGCTCATGCGGCTCACCGACGCCGTGCTCTCGATGCCGCGCCTGCTGCTGCTGATGGTGGCGGCGGCCACGCTGCAGCCGTCCGTGCCAACGCTCGTGTTGCTCGTGGGCGTCGTTGGGTGGATGGAGACGGCGCGCGTCACGCGCGCGTCGGTGCGGGCGCTCGCCGGCAGCGACTACGTGACCGCCGCGTTGGCCGTGGGCGCCGGACACGTGCGCATCGTCTGGCGGCACGTGCTGGCGAATGCCGCCGGCGCCATCCGGACGGCGGCGGTGCTCGCGGTGGGCCGCGCCATCCTCGTCGAGTCCGCGCTCAGCTTCTTCGGGGTGGGTGTGCAGCCGCCGGATGCGACGTGGGGCAGCATGCTCTATCAGGCGCAGTCGGCGATGACGACCGAACCGTGGCTGGCGCTCTTTCCCGGTGCCTGCATCGTGCTCACCGTGGGCGGCCTCACGCTCGTCGCGGATCGCTCGTAGAATCGCTGCCATGCCCGACGGCGTTCCCGGAACAGCGGTCGCTCCGGCCGATCTCGCGCTGCGGCCGATGCGCGCCGACGACATCGAGGTCGTGGCTGGGCTCCACGTGGCGAGCTGGCGCACCGCCTATCGCGGCATCTTCACGGACACGTATCTGGACACGGTGGCCGAGGCCGAACGGCGCACGCACTGGACGCGTCGACTGGCCGCGCCGGTGGCGACCCACACCGGTGTCGTCGCCGAGCGCGACGGCGTGGCGGTGGGCTTCTGCTACCTCATCGCCGATGCCGACCCGGCGCGCGGCACGCTGCTCGACAACCTGCACGTGGCGCCAGGGGCGCGTGGCGTGGGGCTCGGGCGGCGGCTGCTCGCGCGGGCGGCCGAGGAGATCGAAGCGCGGCACTGGCCGCGTGGCCTGCACCTGTGGGTGTTCGACGCCAACACCGGCGCGCGGCGCTTCTACGAGCGGCACGGTGCGCAGGTCGTGGACCGCACCGTCTACTCCAGCGCCGACGGCGGCGCCAACGCGGCACTCTGTTACGCGTGGCCAGACGCCGCGGTGCTGCGGCTGCCCTGACGCGCCACACACGGCCAGCGGGAGTAGGATGACGCCCATGCGATCCGCGCTCCTCTCGTCACTCGTCGTCTGGCTTGCCCTGCCGGCCGTCACCTCGGCGCAGGCCCTGCCCAACGTCAACCTGACGCGCGTGCTCTACAACACGCGTAAAGCCACCGTGAAGCCGGAGGGTGAGTTGAAGGCGCAGGTCGATGCGGTGGATGCGGCCATCGCCGAGGCCACGAAGCTCGGCCAGACGGGCGAGGTGCGCCGGCAGATCGCCCGCGGCCTGACGCTGCTCGACGGCCGGGCGTGGACCCCACAGCTCGATTATCAGCACTCGCTCGTGCTGCGCGCCGATCGCACCGTGGTGGATTCGACCGCGCCGTACACCCTGCGTCTGGAACAGATCTACCGGCCGGCGATCGATCTCTCGCCGGCGCTTGCCGTGGACGTGCGGCTCATGCGGCGCGTGGCCGGCGCTGGCGGGGCGGCGCCGACGTTCGACGTGGTGCGCGCGCTCGGATCGTTCGACGGGCCGAGCCGCGACCTGCGCGAATCTCCCTTCGATCTCGATGTCACGGTGAGCGGTGTGCCCGACGGTGCGTATCAGCTCGAGGCTGTCGTGCGCGATGGCGCGACCCCGATTGGCACGACGACGCTGGCCATCGTGCTGCACGCCGGACTCAACCGCCGCCTCGCGGCGCTCGAAGCGGCGGCGGCTGCCGTGCCGGCCACCCTCAGGGCCGATGTCGCCTACCCCGCTGACTACATCCACAAGGTGAACCGTGGCCGCGTGGGGCTCGGCGCCTTCAACGTGGTGGCTGAGCTCACCGCCGCCGAGGCGATCGCCACGGCCGCGAGGGCTGGCACCGATCCGTTTGCCGGCCGCACCGGCGACTTCGAGCGGCACTACGTGCTCGACGGCGCCAACGAAGTCATGCCCTACCGCGTCTATGTGCCCACTGGCTACCAGCCGGCGCGGCCGGCGCCGCTCGTCGTGGCGCTGCATGGGCTTGGCGGCACCGAAGATTCGTTCTTCGAGTCCTATGCGCGTGTGACCCCGCAACTCGCCGAGCAGCACGGCTTCCTGCTCGTCGCGCCGCTCGGCTATCGCGTGGACGGGTTCTACGGCTCGCCGCTCATGGGCGGGGGCGACGCGGCGGCGAAGCGCCGCACCGAGCTGAGCGAGAAGGACGTACTCGAGGTGCTGGCGCGCATGAAGGCGCAGTACGCGGTGGACGAGTCGCGCATCTACCTCATCGGGCACTCGATGGGCGCCATCGGCACGTGGGCGCTCGGCGCGAAGTATCCGGACCTCTGGGCCGCACTCGTGCCGTTCTCCGGTGTCGGCTCGCCGCTCGCCGCGGCGCGCATGAAGGCGATTCCGCAGTACGTCGTGCACGGCGATGCCGATCCCACCGTGAATGTCAGCGGATCGCGCACGATGGTGGCGGCGCTCAAGGCCGCCGGCGCCACGGTGACATATGTCGAGGTGCCCGGCGGCAACCACACCGATGTGGTCGTGCCGCAGCTGCCGAAGGCGTTCGCGTTCCTCGCGGCGCAGAAGAAGACGAAGACGGCGGCCACGCAGCAGTAGCGGGCCGCCGTCTCCGGGCGCTAGAACGTCACGCGCGCGCTGAGCTGGAACTGGCGCGCCGTGCCGGTGCCGGTGGGCTGGCTGTTGAGCGGCGTCGGCGTGCCGAAGGTCAGCGGCTGCGTGAAGTCGCGTGCCGGGTTGCCGTACTGGTCCACGTTCGCGATGTTGAAGCCGTCGACGCGCAGTTCCAGTCCGGCGCGGCTGCCCAGGCGCGATCCATCTGCGCGGAGGCCGGGGCGGCGCCGACGGCCACGAGCACCGGAGCCAGCGCCAGGGTCAGAACGAGAGTCAGGGAGAGGCGGAAGTCTGTAGGCACACGACGACGGCAGACAGAACGTGTGGCGCGTTCGTTGCGCGAGCGTAACGAATATGTTTCGATTTACAGCTGGGCTGGATGTCTCGTTGCGTCATCGTCGCATTCCCGTCGCGCGAGCTTCGTAACGTGGCGGCCCGCCGCGGGTAGCATTCGGAGAGATGCGACTGAGGACGACTGTCTGCGTGTTGGCGCTGCTGCTGACGACCGGGTGTGGCT
>JBIKUN010000203.1:0-5781 GCA_044347565.1 Vicinamibacterales bacterium
GACCGTGACGACGGCAAGCAGGGAGGCAACGAGGAGCCGGCGCATGGGCACAAGGATACAGACAAACCCTCCCGAGGGGGTCGCCCGGGGGCCGGCCGGCGGTAACTCCCGCCCCGCGCACGGTTTAGGGGTCATGGCCGGGTGCAACCGCGGGCAAGCGAAATCCTCGGGATTTTTGGCCATTTTCCGTGATCTTCGGGCCTCGGGTCGGCTATAATGGACAGGTCTTCGAGGGCAACTTTCCGCCCTTAACTGACCTACCCAAACCTGGAACGGGGGCCACGTGTCATTCTCGGTCGGCGACAAGGTCATCTACCCCAATCACGGGCTCGGCGTCGTGGAGAAGGTCGAAGAAAAGACCATCCTCGGCACCACCTGCGGCTTCTTTCACCTTCGCATTCTCTCGAACGACACGACCGTGCTCGTGCCGGTGGCGAACGTCGATAACGTCGGCCTGCGACGCGCCATCGACGACGATGAGGTCGAACGTCTGTTCGGCAAGCTCGGCGACGGCAAGATCGACAACCACGCGAACTGGAAGGGCCGGTTCAAGGACAACTCCGACAAGATGCGGAGTGGTTCGATCGCCGACATGGCCGACGTGCTGAAGAGTCTCACGTTCCTCGCCAAGTCCAAGAGCCTCTCGTTCCGCGAGAAGCGTATGCTCGATCGCGCCAAGTCGCTCATCGTCTCGGAAGTCTCCGAGGTGATGCGGGTGACGCCGCTCGAAATCGAGACCCGGGTCGAGAAGGCGCTGGAGCAGTGCTTCAGCACCAAGGCCCGCAACACCCAGCGCGCGGAAGCGCGTGCCAAGGCCGCGCCGCCCGTGAAGACGGCGCCGGTCAAGGCGGCGGTGGCCGCGGCCGCGGCGCCGGCGGCGAAGACCCGCCAGGCTCGCGCCTCGTAAGCGCCCGCCTCTCAGACTAGAATGCCCGGCCGGACATGTGTCCGGGCCGGGCATTCGTGTTTCTGCGGTCGTGACCATGCCATTCCCCTTGGATTCCCTGTGATCTCGACGGCCATCGCGGCCGTGCGGTCCGTCACGGCCTACATCGCCACCGCGCTGTACGTGCTCGTGGCGGGCCCGCCCGGACTGCTCATTGCCATTCCTTTCAAGTGGAAGGGCCTGCTCTACGTGCTCGGACACGGCGGTGCCGCGCTGGCGCTCGGCCTGGCCGGCATCCGCTATCGTCTGGCCGGACGCGCCCTTATCCCGCAGGGCCGGGCGGTGGTGTTCTGCGCCAACCACCAGAGCAACGTCGACCCGCCGCTCCTGTACCGCGCGCTGCATCCGCGGCTCCACATCCTCTTCAAGGCGGAACTCCGCAAGCTGCCGATCCTCGGCATGGTGATGGAAACGGGCGGCTTCGTGCCGGTCGATCGCGGCAGCCGCGACGCCGCGCTGACGTCGATCGACGTGGCCGCCGCCTCCCTGCGCGACGGCAACTCGTTCCTCATCTTCCCCGAAGGCACCCGCAGCAAGACCGATCAGCTCTTGCCCTTCAAGAAGGGCGGCTTCATCATGGCCATCAAGGCGCAGGCGCCGATCGTGCCGGTGGCGATCACGGGCGGCCGCGCCGCCATGCGGAAGGGCAGTGCGATCGTGCGTCCGGTGATGGTGTCGGTCCGCGTCGGCACGCCGATCGAGACGGCCGGCCGCACGCTGGCCGATCGGGACGCGGTCATCGACGAGGTGCGCGCCGCCATCGAAGCCTTGATGGCGCAGGGGCCGGTGACGGCCGCCGAGCGCTAGCCAGCAGGAGGCAAGGGTCGTGGACCTGCTCGTCACAGCCGGGCGCACGCTGGGCTTCTCGCTGGCCGCGGGCGTCAATCTCTACGCCACGGTCGCGATGCTCGGCCTGGCGACGCGCCTGGGCCTCGTGCAGCTGCCGCCGCAGTTCGCGGTCTTCGACAACCCGTGGGTGATCGGCATCGCGCTCACCCTCTACGTCGTCGAGTTCGTGGCCGACAAGGTGCCATGGGTCGATACGTTGTGGGACACGTTCCACACGCTGGTGCGGCCGCTCGGCGGCGCGCTCATCGCCGTGTCGACCCTGGGCGAGGCGGCGCCATGGATGCAGGGACTCGTGGCCGTGGTGGGTGGTACGATCGCGGCCGGCGGCCACCTGACCAAGGCGGGCACACGGGCGGCCGTGAACGTCAGCCCCGAGCCGTTCACGAACTGGGCGCTCAGCCTCGCCGGCGATGTCTTCGTGCTGGGGCTCGGCACGCTCGCCCTGGCGTACCCGGTGGCGGCGCTTGTGGTCACGCTCGTGTGCGTGGCGTGTATCGTGCTGCTGTTGCGGTGGCTCGTCGGCTGGGTGCGGCGCGCGGCGACGCCGCCGGCCGCTGACGCCGGCCGCGGCGACCGGGCGCGCGCGACCAACGCGAACGGTCAGACGAACCGGTTGTAGACGGCGGCGATGGTCCGCCCGGCGCCGTAGCCGATCACGAAGGCGTAGACGAAACCGATGAAGGCACCGCCGACGCTGACCGAATAGCCGGGCAGGAAGATGCCGAGCAGGTTGAGATGCTCGCCGACGTTCACGCCGCCGCGCACCACCAGCCAGAGCGTGGCGAGGAACAGGCCCACGCCGCAGACCGCCCCGAACGCGAGGCCCCAGCCCGCCTGACTGAAGCGCACGAGCGTCTTCCGTATCTGCTGAATGTCGTCGTGTTGCAGCTGTTCAGGCATGGGCGCCCTGCCTAGATGTGGTCGAGGAAGTTACGCGAGAACTGGGCACGCGTCCGGACGAAGAACAGCCAGACGGCGGTGGTGAAGTTGCGGACGAAGGCGACGAACCAGCCGGCGACGAACCCCACGGCGAACGCCCAGGCGAACCCCACGGCGGCGCCGGCCGGCGTCACCGTGTAGCCGTAGAAGTAGTGAGCCAGCAGATCCAGCCGCGGCGCGGGTTCCGGGCGCAGCACCACGACGAACAGCGTCAGGGCCGCCACGATGAGCCCGGCGACGAGTCCGGTCGCCATGCCCAGAGCCGCCTTGTGGACCGGAGACACGGCCAGAAGCATCGAGTCGGTGAGGTCTGATTCAGTTGCTTTCGAGGGGCTGGCGGCCACGGGTGCCTCCTTCGTCTTCATGATAAGCCTTTGGCAGGCGCCGGGCCACCGTTCCTGCGGCCGCGCCACCACTGCCGCAGCGCGCGCGCGGCGCGCCGCATCGCGATTCTGCGCAGAAACGCCGGACGTCCCCAGTCGTCGAGCGAGCCCGGCGCCTGAAAGTAGAACATGTCGAGCCGCGGCAGCTGATGCACGGAATCGCTGCCGCCGACCTGCCGGTACTCGGTCGTGCACGCCCGCGCGAAGACGGCCGCGGTGTCGCGCGCGACAGCCGCGTCGCAGTCGCCGTACGGATACGCGAAGGACTCCGGTGTGATGCCGAGCCGCGCCGTTATGTCGTCGCGGCAGCCGGCGAGTTCGTCCTGGCGCGCCGCCGCTGGCAGATCCGGCAGGTGCGGATGCGTGCGCGAGTGGGCGCCGATGTCGGCCCCGGCCGCGGCGCAGGCGCCGAGGGCGTCCCACGAGAGCAGCGGCAGTTCCGGAATGCCCGGTGCCGGCACGCCGTCCCAACGATTCGTGCCGCCCACGTGTTCGCTCACGACGAAGACCGTGGCAGGCAGCCCCGACGCGCGCAGCCGCGGCCAGGCCACCGTGCCGAAGTTCTCGAAGGCGTCATCGAAGGTGAGGGCGACGCGGTCGCGGCCATCGGCCGCGCAGTCGCCGCCCTGCACGATCGCCGCGAGCGGTTCGACCGACACGCGGCCGCTCGCCAGCCACACGACGTGGCGCGCGAAGGCGTCGGGCGCCACCGAGATCGGCGAGCCGGACGAGTCGATCGAGTGGTAGGTGAGGATGGCGCGCATCAGCTCACCCTCGCCGTGCCGTGTTTCCGCGCGCATTCGCGTTCCATGAGCGCGATGAACTGCGCGGTGACCGTATCGGGGTTGAAGCGGGCGCGCGCCCCGGCGCGGCCTCGCGCGCCCTGGGCGCGGGCGGCGTCCGGGTCGGCGGCGCAGGCGGCGATGTGCGCCCGCAGCTCGTCGAGCGTCTCGAAGGTGCGGCCGCCACCGGTGGCCTCGATGATCTCCGGCAGCGGGCCGAGCCGGCGCGCGATGACCGGCGTGCCCTGGGCGAGCGCTTCGATGACCACCATGCCGAACGTCTCGAAGCCCTTCGACGGCACGAGCGACGCCAGCGCATGGCGATAGTAGGGCGCGAGGCGCTCGAACGGCAGCCGGCCCACGAAGTGCACGCGCGGATGACCGGCGGCGCGGGCCCGCAGCGCCTCGCTGAGCGTGCCTTCGCCGGCGATGACGAGGTCCGGGCCGCTGTCGCCGGTGAAGACGTCGATGAGGTCCTCGACGCCCTTGATGGGCTCGAGACGGCCGGCGAAGAAGCAGTACGGACGCGGATGCGGCGACGGGCCGTCGTAGGGCGCCTCGGGCATCGGTACGCCGTAGGGCACGACGTCCATCTCGCGCGGGAAGCCGAAGCGGGCGTGCTGCGCGCGGCTGAACTCGCTGCGGGCGACGAAGGCGTCCACCTGGCCGAGCGCGCGGTCGAGCGCGCCGGTATAGCGCCAGAGCTGTGGCGACCGTTTGTGGTGGAGCACGCAGCGCAGGCACTGGCGCCCCGGGCACGCTTCGCGGTTGTGCCGCCAGAGCACATGCGATTCGCACACCAGCCAGTGCTCGTGGGCCACGTAGAGCCGCACGGCGTCGCCGCCGAAGTGCAGCAGCCCCGGCCCGCCGACGAGCGACATGTTGTTGAAGAGCACCACGTCGAACCGCCGCGTGCGGTCGAGCGCGGCGAGGGCGCCGCGCTGCAGCACGGGCCGGCCGAGCTGATGGGTGAGCAGCGTCGAAATCCGCGGCGCGCTGCTGCGGAGGGCGATGACCTCCACGAGCGGGTCGGATGGCGCCGCCGGCGGATCGCCGCCTGTGAGGCTGCAATACGCGTCGGTGTCGTGGATGACCGTGACCTCATGGCCCAGTCCGGCGAGCACCCGCGCCGTACGCTGCACGTCGATGCCGTCGCCGCCGAAGTTGTAGGGCGGGTAGAACGTCGTGAGCGAGGCGATGCGCAGGCTCATCGCGCCGCGTCCTCGAGGGCGGCGAGTGCCGCCTGCGCGCAGGTCCGCCACGAGAGCTGCGAGGCGCGGGCAAGCGCGGCGGCGCCCATGGCGGCGCGGACCGTTTCGTCGGTCGTGAGCCGCAGGAGCGCGGCGGTCAGGCCATCGAGATCGCCCGGGGTCACGAACATGCCGCCGCCGGCGAGCAGACCTGGCAGCGGGCTCGCAGTCGTGGCGACGACGGGGCAGCCGCAGGCGGCGGCTTCCACGGCCGGCAGACCGAAGCCTTCGTTCATCGACGGCAGCGCCAGCGCGACGGCGCCGGTGTGCAGGTGGCGCAGGTCCTGGTCCGACACGAAGCCGGGCCACAGCACACGCGCGGCGCTTCCGGCCGTCGCGATGGCCTGGCGAATCTGTCCCTGCGCGCCATGGAACGGATCGCCTGAGAGTGTGCCGACGAGCACGAGCCACGGGGTGGCCTCGCCGAGCCGCGCGAAGAGCCGCCCGTGCGCTTCGGCGAGCAGGTGCACGTTCTTGTGCGGACTGAAGCCACCCACGTAGGTGATCCAGCGCGCCCCCGGCGGCAGGCCGAGCCGCGCCGCCGCGGCCGCGACGTCCGCCGGGCTCGTACTCGGCCGGTAGTGCGGTGAGGGCGCCTCGACGGCCACGCGCAGGCGGCGCCGCGGCACGCC
>JBIKUN010000083.1:0-20103 GCA_044347565.1 Vicinamibacterales bacterium
GCCGCCGGGCACGACGATCACCGCGGCCGCGCTCGTGGCGGCCGCGGCCGGTCATCCCGCGCATTGCCGCGTGGACGGCCATGCGGCGTCGCCCGGCAACACCGTCAACTTCCGCCTCGGGCTGCCGTCCGACTGGAACGGCAAGTTCTACTTCGAGGGCGTGGGCGGCCTCGGCGGCACGATCGGTCCGCTCACGAAGGGACTGGCGCGCGGGTATGCCTCGGCCTCGACGGACACGGGCCATGAGGCGAGCGATCCCACGTGGGGCGCCAACCGCGCCAAGGAGATCGACTACGGCCACCGCGGCACGCACGTGACGGCGGTGGCGGCCAGGGCGCTCACCGCGTCGTTCTACGGGCGGCTGCCCGCGCACGCCTACTTCAACGGCTGTTCGAACGGCGGCCGGCAGGCGATGATGGAAGTGCAGCGGTATCCCGCCGACTTCGACGGCGTCATCGCCGGCGATCCGGCGACCGGCACGCCGATGCAGGTGGGCCGCGCGGTGTTCTTCCAGCAGCTGCTCGCGAAACCCGAGCACTACCTGCCGGTCGAGAAGATCGAGCTCCTGTCGCGGGCCACGCTGTCGGCGTGCGACAGCAAGGACGGCCTGGCGGACGGGCTCATCTCGGATCCGCGTGCATGCGATTTCGACCCCGCGTCGCTCGTCTGCACCGGCCCCGACACCGCGTCGTGCCTCACGCCGGCGCAGGTCACGTCGGTCAAGACGATCTACGCGGGCGTGAAGGACGCGTCGGGGCAGTACTACGCGCCGGCCTTCCCGAAGGGACACGAAGGCGGCCCGACCGGCTGGCGCGGCTGGATCACCGGCAATGAACCGCCGGTGCTGCAGGCGGATGGCTCACTCGCCTTCACCGGGGCGCGTGTACCGTCGGGCTTCGGGCTCGCCGATGCGAATTTCCGTTTCCTCGCCCTCGAGGACGACGCGCCGGGTTTCTCGTGGCGTTCGTTCCGCTTTCCGCAGGACCTGCCGCGGCTGAAGACGATGGAAGAGATTCTGAGCCCGATGGACACTGACCTGCGGCCCTTCCGGAAGGCCGGCGGCAAGCTCATCGTGTATCACGGCTGGGCCGACCCCGGCATCAGCGCGCTCGGCACGCTCGACTACATCGAGCGGATGACGCGGGCCGTCGGCGGTCAGGCGGCGGCCGACGCCTTCACCCGCACCTACTTCGTGCCCGGCATGCACCACTGTGCCGGCGGTCCCGGCGTCGATCAGTTCGACATGCTCACCGTGCTCGAACGCTGGGTGGAGCAGGGCGAGGCGCCGCGTCACGTCGTGGCCTCGCGCGTCGAGCAGGGGAAGACCGTGCGCAGCCGTCCGCTCTGCCCGCACCCGAGTGTGGCCGTCTACAGCGGCAGCGGCAGCATCGACGACGCGGCCAGCTTCGTCTGCCGCGCCGCGTCCAGGTAGCCCCGTCGCCTAGAAGTCGAAGAGGCGCGTGTACTTGACGACGAGCGAACGGCCCACCGTGTCATACGACGTCGAGTCGAGCACGTCGCGACGATCGTTGTAGACGATGAAGAGGCCGGTGCCTGAGCGGTTGAGCAGAGCCAGGCGGGCGTTGGCCGAGTACTGGCCGGTCTGCCCGTTGTACTGCGCGAGCAGCGACAGGCTGGCCAGGTTGGTGAAGGCGATGGTCGTCTTGAGCGGCACCAGGTTGGCGACGAACGACCGCCCGGGCCCGGGCAGCCGGATGTCCTGGCGCGTCCAACCGACGCTCGCCGTCACGCGCGCCGTGAAGCGAAAATCACTCGTGACTTCGACGGCGTTGAAGTCGCCGTTGTAGTACTCACCGATGCGGTAACGGAACGTGCCGGTCACGGCGGCGCTCGGGTCGTGGAAGTACTCGAAGGCATGCTGCGTCCAGGTGTACTCGCCCACTGGGATCACGACGCGCTTGCCGTCACGGTTGTACACCTGGAACGGTGCGAGCGGATTGTCCTTGTTCACGTCGAAGAACCAGCCGAAGCGGCCGCCCCGCATCGGCTGGATCTCGAACAAGTGGATGTGCGAATACGCCGTCTGCAGGCGGCGTCCGGCCCCGGGCCTGACCTCTTCCGCATCGTAGAAGGCGTTCGCCGACACGTGCGGCGCCACGCGGCGAATCCACTTGGGCCGCTTCGGCTGTGGCTGGAAGAAGATGCGCATCTCCGGACGGATGAAGTTCCGTCGCGGCAGGAAGCCGACTTCCGGGTTGAAGTTCCGCCCGACGTGGGTGACGCCGGCGCCCACCTGCCAGAGGCGATTCCGGAAGTCGTAGAAGGCGCGGCTCGACCAGTCGCTGCCGCGCGGCCCGTTGACGTTCTGCGGCGTCTCGGGGGTATCGGTGCGGGCGAGGTAGGTCGAAATGCGCTGACCCTCCGAGACCTGCCAGTTGGCGTCGACGCCGTAGGCGCGGTTCCACTTGTTGAACGTGGTGCCCGACGGGTCGTTGGTCACGTACTTGCCGACGAAGATCGCGCCGTAGCTCGACCGGCCGATCTCGCGCTGGGCGCGCATGGCGGTGAAGTTGGTGTCGAGTGACAGCAGGCGGCCGTTCTGATCGGTCGCATCATTGGTCTGGATGTTCAGCAGGCCGACGTTCCACGAGCCGGCCACCTTGCCGCTCAGACGCGTGCCGGCCAGAATGTCGATCGGCAGCAGCGTGCCGGCCGCGCCCGAGAGGCCGATGCGCCGCGAGAAGAACAGGTCCACCGCCTGCGGCTGGCCGAACTGGAAGGTGGTGGCGTTCTCGAGGAAGAACGGGCGCTTCTCGGGGAAGAATAGATCGAAGCGCGTGAGGTTGACCTGCTCTTCGTCGGCTTCCACCTGCGCGAAGTCGGTGTTGGCGGTGACATCGAGCGTAAGGTTGGGACGCACACCCCACTTGAGGTCGATGCCGAGTTCGCCTTTGTTGTCGGTCTGGTCGGTGGCGCGCGTGAAGTCCCTGTTGGCCGAGCCGAGCGCGTAGGGGATGACCTTGATGTCGCGGCGGTTCGCCAGGGTCAGGCCCGGCACCTTGGCGGCGAGCGAGATGCGGTAGATGTCGAAGCCGCGCGGAATCTCGGCCAGATAGACCTGTTCGTTCTTGTGGCGGATGTTGCGGAGCACGTTGAAGCCCCACGTCTGGTTCTCGCCGGTGGCATACCGCAGCGTCTTCAGGGGAATGGCCATCTCGGCTTCCCAGCCGCGTTCGGTCACCGAGGCGCGCACCACCCAGTCGCCATCCCAGTTCGGGTTGAAGGCGCTGATGCCGCCGCGCTGCGTGCCGGCGGCGCCGCCGCCGAAGGTGATGCCGCCGGCCTGGCCTTCACGCGCCACCTGGCCGTCGTACTCGATGCCGAGCGGGTTCGTGCCGAACACGAACGCGTTCTGGTTGTCGTTGAAGGTGTCGAAGATGGCGATGATCGAATCGGTCTCGGCGAGCGACGCGTCGCGCCGCGCCTGCGACATGATGATCTTGGACGGGTCCTGGTCGAAACACACGAAGCTGGCGTAGACGTGCGTCTTGCTGAAGAGCAGCCGCACTTCCGTGCGTTCGGTGGCCGGAGCACCGAGGTTCGGGTCCTGCTGCGTGAAGGTCGTATGGGGCTCAACGCCCTGCCACACGGCCTCATCGACCTTGCCATCGATGACCGGCGCGGTCGCGTCATCGGCGAGCTTCCCGGCTTTCACCGTCGGCGGTGTTGGCGCGGACGACTGCGCGGCGAGCGTCGCAGGCAGGACGAGCGCGGTAACCAGGGCGGCGATCCACCGGCGGGCGGGAATCAGGACATTGACGTGATGCGTACAGGACATGGGCGGTAAGACTGTAGCGCACGGCAGCTCAGCCGACCAAGCCAGCTTCTGCCAATCGCCCTGCGGCGAACGGTCGCAGGCACGTGACAACGCGAGACAAACTGGTGTCGCCCGCAGGGCACGGTCTCCACGTACGATCCCACCCAGGAGCTCGCCGATGCGTTCGTGGTCCCTCGACGTCGTCTTCCCGCTCGTCCTGCTGGCCGTCGCCCATCCGGTGGCCGCCCAGCCGCGCGCGCCCTTCGCCATCGCCGGCCAGACGGTGGCTGCCGGCACCCGGGCGGACCTTGATCTCGCCGTGCCGGCTGGCACCGCCGACGGCGCCACGCGCGTGCCGGTGACGGTGTTCCATGGCGTCCAGGCCGGGCCGGTGCTCGCGCTCACCGCCGGCGTGCACGGCTTCGAGTTCGTGCCGATCCTGGCAGCGCAGCGCCTGCTCACGCGTATCGATCCGGCGACGCTGCGCGGCACGGTGCTGCTCGTGCGGCTCGCGCACGTCGAGGCGTTCGAGCAGCGCGTGCCCTACGTGAATCCGTTCGACCGCAAGAACCTCAACCGTATGTTCCCGGGCAAGGCCGACGGCACGCAGGCCGAACGCATCGCCTGGACGATCACGACCGACGTGATTCGCCGTTCCGACCTGCACGTCGAACTGCACGGCGGCGATGGCGCCGAGTGGATGGAGGCGTTCGCCGGACCCTACGGCGGCCCGCTCGCCGCGGCGCAGTACGCGCAGTCGCGGGTGATGGCGCTCGCCTTCGGCCTTCGCAACGTCATCACGTACGAGATGAAGACGCAGGCGCAGGTGGACAACGGCCGCTCGCTCAACCGCCAGGCGGTGGCCGATGGCAAGCCGACGGTGCTCGTCGAGATCGGGCAGAACGGCCAGCGCGACGAGGCGTCGATTGCGACGCTGACGCGCGGCCTCGAGAATCTGCTGAAGACACTGAAGATGACGCCGGGGGCAGCGGCGCCGCCGCGGACCGACACGCGCTGGTTTGGTGATTCGGCCGAGGCCTCGGCCACGAAGACCGGCATCTTCACGCCGGTGGCGACGAGCGGCCGTGCGGTGAAGACGGGGGATCTCATCGGCACGGTCACGGACTACGCGGGGACGGAGATCGAGCGGATCGTGTCGCCGGTCGACGGTTACATCATGTACGGGCTCGCCGGTCCGCCCGTGCGGGCCGGCGAAGCCGTGGTGACGATCGGCATCCCCGCGGCCACGCCGCGGTGACGGGCATCGACACTACTTCTTCTGCAGCACCGGGTGCACGTAGGGCTTGAGCACGCGGTCCGGATCGGGACGCACGGTCAGGTAGTCGACGTGGTCGGGGATCTCCACCCAGCCGTGCGCGACGCCGGCCGGGATGATGATGATGTCGCCCACGTTCACCACGCGCTGCACGACGCCCTCGCCGACGATAGCGCCGCTGCACGACGGGCCGTTGAGTGTCGTTGTGACCGCGCTGTCTGGTGCGGACTTCCGCCCGGCGGCGATCTGCCCACCCGTGACGAGCGTGCCCGAGCCCGAGACGATGATGTAGGTCTCGGTCTGGTGGTCGTGCGAGATGCCAGTGCCATTCTTCGAGCCCACCGCGGCCGACGCGGGAAGGCCACAGGGCGCCGGCGCCGCGCCGGCCGGTGCCGCGGCCGGGGCGGCCCCGGGGGCGGCGGGCGCCAGTTTGCCGCGGTGCACGATCCCCACCGCTTCGTTCAGCTTGCCAATGTCGACACTCACGATCTGCCGGTCCACGCCCGGCAGCGCGTTGACTTTCTTCACGTCGGCGTCGGTGATGTAGGTGGCGGCCTTCGGCCCCATGTTCTCGACCTGGGCGGCGGCGGTCGAGGCGGTGAACGTGAGGGCGGCGAGTGCGATCGGAACCGTGACGGGCTTCATGCGGCGGACCTCCGGGCGCCACTATACGCCTAAGGCCGACGACGCCGGTTGCTACAATGTGCGCATGGAGCACTCGCGCGTACTGGCCGAGCGCCTCGTGGTCGCCGCTGATCTCTGGGAGGCCGGCGTCGCGATTCGTCGGCAGTCCATCCGCCGGGAACACCCGCAGGCGTCGGAGACCGACATCTCCCGTCTGGTGGGTGACTGGCTGCAGCAGCGCCCCGGCGCGGAGGCCGGTGACGGCCCGCAGCAGGGCTCGTGAGGGTCGCGCCACCGCCGCGGCTGCTGCGCGCCCTGCAGCGTATCGGCGAGGCCGTCAACGACCGGGGCTGCCCGTGGGCCGTCGTGGGCGGACTGGCCGTCTCGATTCGGGTGGAACCGCGCTTCACCCGCGACGTCGATGTGGTCGTAGCCGTGGCTGACGATGACGCGGCTGAGGCGCTCGTTGCCGACCTCCAGCAACGCGGGTTCACGATCCAGCTGGTGCTCGAGCAGGCCGCCCTCGGGCGCCTGGCGACGGTCCGTTTGCTGGCCCCGGGCGAGCCCGATGCCGGCATCGTCGTTGACCTGCTGTTCGCATCGAGCGGGATCGAGTCGGAGATCTGCGCCGCCGCCGAGCCGGTAGAGGTGACACCGGGGTTCACAGTGCCGGTCGCGACGGTTGGTCACCTCGTCGCGATGAAGGCGCTGTCCGTGTCGCCCAGCCGGCTGCAGGACGAGATCGATCTCCAGGGTCTCATTGCCAATCTGGCACCGGTCGAGCGCCAGCGGGCCCTTGACGCGGCGACCCGGATCGAGGCGATCGGGGCGAATCGAGGACGAGCGCTTCGCGCCGACCTCGAGCGTCGCCTGCCCGCACCGTGACCGACGTCACGCGTCAAGGCACCGGCAGACCCGGCACATGACGCCTGGCGCGTTCGGTGTGATGTTTCCGCGGCACCAGCGAATCATGAGGCAGACGTTGCCGGCCGCGGCGCGCCCTGACCTTCGATGACCACTGACCCCGCACATCGGGACGCGTTCCTCGCCGCCATCGAGCGGCACCGGGGACGTGTTCAAGGTCGTCCACACCTACTGCTGGACGGCCGACGATCGCGAGGATCTCGCGCAGGATATCCTGGCGCAGCTCTGGCGCGCGTATCCGACCTACGACGCGTCGCGGCCGTTCTCGACGTGGATGTACCGCGTGGCGCTCAACGTGGCGATCTCGTGGGTGCGCGGGCACGGCGCCAGGCAGCAGGTGACGGTGCCCTTCGACGCCGAATTGCACGACGTGGCGGGCGCCGTGGCCGATCCGGCGGGTGACGAGCGGCAGCGGGTGCTGGCGCAGGTCATCCAGGCACTCGACCCGCTGAGCCGTGCGCTGCTGCTGCTCTATCTCGACGACCACAGCTACCGCGACATCGCTGGCGTGCTCGGCCTCACCGAAACGAACGTGGCGACCCGCATCAGCCGGCTCAAGCAATGCATCAAGCAGGACATCGGACATCTCGCATGACGGACACGCTCATGGACATCGACGATCTGAAACTCGCGTGGCAGCGGCTCGATCGCCAGCTCGATCGACAGAACGCGCTGGCATTCCAGCATTTCAAGGACGGCCGTGTGCGCACGATGCGGGCGCGCCTGCGACCGCTGCTCTTCGGGCAGCTCGCGCAGTGTGTCATCGGCGCGGGGCTCGTCGTGTTCGCCGTGCGCACCTGGCTCACGCACTGGGACCACGTGCCGCTGCGCACGGCGGGACTTCTGATGCAGGTCTACGGCGTGCTCGTCATCATCGCCGGC
Organism: Vicinamibacterales bacterium; assembly: GCA_044347565.1. Classification (GTDB taxonomy): domain Bacteria; phylum Acidobacteriota; class Vicinamibacteria; order Vicinamibacterales; family UBA2999; genus CADEFD01. The sequence goes on from JBIKUN010000083.1 coordinate 7,485, forward strand.
GCCCGCACGGTGCATGTCATCCGGCAGATCGACTACGCAGCGCCGGTGCTCGGCGTGCAGCGGCAGCTCGCGGAACTCCGCGCCTGGTACGTGCGCACCAGCACGGCCACGGGGCTCGCGTGGTGGTTCGTGTGGATGCCGTTCATGATGATGCTCGTGGCGCTCGCCGGCGTGGATAGGTGGACGCGGGCCCCCGGCGTGTTCTCGCTCGGGTCCGCGATCGGGGTGGCGGGCCTGCTGCTGACGTGGCTGCTGCACCGCTGGTCGCAGCGTCTCCGGTGGGCGTGGCTCAGGGCGAGCCACGAGGCGGCGATGACCGGCGCCAGCCTGCGCCGCGCGGCGGCGGTGCTCGATGAGATCCACCGCTTCGAAGGCGAGGTGGAGGATGAGCCGGCCGCGCCGGCCCGGTAAAGGCCGGCACGGCGGCCGTGGGTGTCACATCACGCGTCGCGGCGCCGGCAGAACGAGCAGATACGGCGTCGCGCGCAGCTCGCGGCTCAGCCGTGCGTGCCGCACACGCCACGACTCGAAGTGCCGGCCCAGCCTGTCGAGGAACCGCGCGCGCTTGAGCTCCGCCTCCTGCCGGGCGGCGCGGAGGTGGAAGCCGGCGCCGAGCCTGGCGTACCAGCGCACGGTTGTGGCGCTGCGTCATCTGGTCTTCATCGGCCTCTGACACGTCCTTGAGTCCGAGGAAGAAGAACTCGAGCGTCTTGCGTTCATCGACGGCGAGCAGTTCTCGAAGTGGCCCCATGGTGTTGCCCTCCCGCCAGCCGGTGTCGGCTGTGCACGGGAACGAGCAACTCGCCTGCCACGGCGAGCGGGCCGTGGCAGGCGTGGATTGCGGCCGCGGCCGTCCGGTCCGAAGGACACACGCTGGCAGACCGGCCGGGCGGCTGACGTTCCGTGACCGCTTCGGCGGCCAAGCCGGTGTAGGCTAACAGCCGTTTCGAGGAGCCTTCCGCATGAACCTTCGAGTGTTGTTGAGTGTCCCTGCCATCACGGTATTGCTGGGGATGACGGCGCTGGCCCAGCGTCCCGCGAATGCCCCGGCCACCGGGCCCGGCGGCACACCGCCCGATACGGTGTTCCTCGAGGAACTCACGTGGGCCGAGACGCGTGACCTCGTGAAGGGCGGCTGGACGTCGGTCATCATCGGCACCGCCGGCACCGAGCAGAAGGGCCCCCACATGGTCGACGGCGAACACAAGTTCGTCATGACCTACACCGCCGACAGGATCGCGCGCGCCCTCGGCAGGACGCTCGTCGCGCCCGTCGTTACCTACGTGCCCGAGGGCTCCTGGGACCCGCCCACCGGCCACATGGGCAAGCCCGGCACCATCACGCTGCCGGAAGACCGGTTCGTCGAACTGCTCGTGAGCGCCGGCCGCAGCCTCAAGGCGGGCGGTTTCACCACGGTCATCTTCCTCGGCGAGTCGGGCGGCAACCGCACCGGCATGCGCACGGCGGCCGAGAAGCTGAACGCGCTCTGGGCCGGCAGCGCCAAGGCGCTGTGGGTGGACGACTACTACACGAAGGCGCACGCCGATCAGGAGCAGTGGGCGGCGAAGTTCCTCGGCGTGCCCCCGGCGCAGGTCGGCAACCACGCCAACATCCTTGACACGTCGGAGCTGCTGTTCGTGGCGCCGCAGCACATCCGCACCGACCGCCTCGTGGGCAACGACTACGAGAACAACGGCGTGAGCGGCGTGAACCAGTCGAAGGCCTCGCCGCAGGTGGGCCGCGAGCTGCTGCAGATCAAGATCGACCTCGCGCTTGCGCAGACCCGCCGCATGCTGAGCGGCGCCGAGCCGCTCGTGCCCGCCGCGCCACAGGCCGGTGGCGGCCGCGGCGGTGCCGGACGCCCCGGCGGCGCGCCGCGCGCCGCGGCCCCGGCCGGCCCGATCCGTCCCACGATGGAGACCGCACCTGCCGGCAAGACGCCGACGCGTCCGCCCGACACCGTCTTCATCGACGAGCTCACCTGGGAAGAGACCCGCGACCTGATGAAGGCGGGGAAGACCACCGTCATCGTGCCCACCGGCGGCACCGAGAAGAACGGGTATCACATGGTGCTCGGCAAACATAACTACGTGGTGTCGTTCGCCGCCAACCAGATGGCCCGCAAGATCGGGAACACGCTCGTGGCGCCAGTCATCCAGTACGTGCCCGAAGGCGACCCGGATCGCCAGGGCCCGGGCTCGATCTCGCTGCCGTCGCCCGCCTACGACCAGCTGCTCGATGCCGCGGCGCGCAGCCTGCAGGCACACGGCTTCAAGGAGATCCTCTTCATCGGCGACAGCGGCGGTAATCAGGCCGGGATGGCCGCGGTGGCCAAGGCGCTCAACGAGGAGTGGAAGGACGCCGGCACGAAGGTGTTCGCGCTCACCGACTACTACGAGGAAGGCCGCGTGCACTACCGCGCCTGGATGGAAGCGCAGTTCGGCTACGAGGACGCGCTCATCGGCAGCCATGCCGGCATCAGTGACACGTCGCAGATGCTCTACGTCCACCCGGCCGGTATCCGCGTCGACCGCATCACGCCGTGGGGCGGCCCGGCTGACTCGGGGGTCACCGGCAATCCGGCGCTCTCGACCGCCGACATCGGCCGGATGGGCATCGCCTACAAGGTGAACGCCGGCATCAACCAGTACAGGCTCATCAAGAACCCGCCGCCGCAGCGGGGCGGCGGACGTCCGGCCGCGCAGTAGGCGGGCGGGTCGCCCGCTCCCGGACGCGGGCAGATGCCATTGCTCGTCTTGCCAGCCGCGGCCCGAGAGCTGACGCGCCGCGCGGTGGTCGCGCTCGACCCGCGCACGGGCGAGCAGAAGTGGATGTATTCGATGGACGAGGGCGAGCGCGCCACGCGCTGGGCGCCGCGTCAGCTCTCGGGCCGCGGCCTGTCCTGCTGGACCGACGGCAAGGGCGACGAGCGCATCCTCTACGTCACGACCGGTTACCGCCTCGTGCCGCTCAACGCCAGGAACGGCCAGCCCACGCCCGGGTTCGGCACGAACGGCGTCGTCGACCTGAAGGTCGGCATCCTGATCAACGGCAAGCAGGCCGACCTCCAGAAGTCGGAAATCGGCCTGCACTCGACGCCGACCATCGTCGGTGATCTCGTCATCGTCGGGCCGTCGCACTTCGAGGGCCTCGGTTACACCTACAGCACCAACGTGAAGGGCAACGTCCGCGCCTTCGACGTGCGCACCGGCAGGAAGGTGTGGCAGTTCGACACGATGCCGGGCCCCGGCGAGAAGTATCACGAGACGTGGGAGAACGGCTCGTGGCACTGGATCGGCAACACCGGCGCGTGGACGCAGATCACGGCCGACCCGGTGGCCGGTCTCGTCTACCTGCCGGTGGAATCGCCGACCGTGGACGAATACGGCGGCAACCGTCTCGGTGACAACCTGTTTGCCGAGAGCCTCGTGGCCGTCGACGTGAAGACCGGGAAGTACAAGTGGCACTTCCAGTTCGTGCATCATCCGATCTGGGACCACGACATGCCGTCGGCGCCGCTGCTCATCGACACCGTGGTCGACGGCACGCCGCGCAAACTCGTGGCCGTGCCGAGCAAGCAGGGCTGGCTCTATACGTTCGACCGCATCACCGGCAAGCCCATCTGGCCGATGGACGAGAAGCCGGTGCCGCAGACCACAATGAAGGGCGAACGCACGGCGCCCACGCAGCCCTTCCCGAGCAAGCCGCCGGCCTACTCGCGCACGCACGTGGCCGAGAGCGACCTCATCGATTTCACGCCGGCCCTGCGTCAACAGGCGCTCGCCAACCTGAAGCACTTCCGCTGGGAGCAGACGCCCTACGTGCCGCCCACCGGTCCCGAGTCGCCCGACACGCGCGGCTCGATCAACATCGCGAACTGGGCGAGGTTCTGCTGCCGGCGCCGATCGTCGGCATGCCGATGACCTATTCGATGAACGGCCGCCAGTACATCGTGGTGGGCGTGAGCGGCGGCAACTACCGCGGCGAGTACATCTCGCTGGCGCTGCCGCAGACGGCGGGCGCCACGACCAACCAGGCGCGCCAGCAGTAACGCCGGCCGGTTTACCGGACATGGAGGGCGGGACCATAATGGTGTCGTCCTCTTTCTTTTTCCGGAGATTCCATGCTGCGTCTCACCGCCCTCACCCTGACCGGTCTGCTCGTCGCCTCGGCCGCCTTCGCCCAGACGGCCGGTGGTGCCTGGCCCGGCGTCGATCCGCGCCCGCCGAACGCACCGGATCAGAAGCCCGCGACGGCCGGCCAGACCCGCGCGCCCGAGAAGAAGCTCGGTGTGGCGTTCAAGGTCGTGCCGGTAGCCGACGGCTTCCAGAATCCGTGGAGCCTCGCGTTCCTGCCGGGCGGCAAGATGCTCGTGACGGAGCGTCCGGGCCGGCTGCGTGTCGTCGGCTCCGACGGCAGCAAGTCGGAACCTGTCGCCGGCCTGCCGGCGGTGGATGCGCGTGGCCAGGGTGGGCTGCTCGACGTGGTGCTCGACCCCGCGTTCGCGAAGAACAACCTCATCTACTGGAGCTACGCCGAGCCGCGCGAGGGCGGCGTGAACAACACCGCGGTGGCCCGCGGCACGTTCGTGGATGGTCCGGCGCCGCGCGTCGACAACGTGCAGGTGATCTTCCACCAGACGCCGTCGCTCGATTCGAGCTACCACTTCGGCAGCCGCCTCGTCTGGGGCCGCGACGGCACCCTCTTCATCACGATGGGCGACCGCTCGGTCACCGAAGGCCGCATGCAGGCACAGCGGATGGACGGACTGCTCGGCAAGATCGCGCGCATCAACGCCGACGGCTCGATCCCGAAGGACAACCCGTTCGTCAACCGCTACGGGATGGCCGGCGCGATGTGGTCGCTGGGTCACCGCAACATCCAGTCGGCCGCGCTGCATCCGGCCACGGGCGAGCTGTGGGAAGTCGAACACGGTACGCGCGGCGGCGACGAGATCAACATCGCGCGCAAAGGCCAGGATTACGGCTGGCCGACGATCGCCTACGGCATCGAATACCGCGGCGGGCGGATTACCGGCGGCGACACCGCGCGCTCGGGGATGGAGCAGCCGCTCTACTACTGGGATCCGATCGTCGGGCCGAGCGGCATGGCCTTCTACACCGGCAACCTCTTTCCGGCCTGGAAGGGCAGCCTCTTCGTGGGCGGCCACGGCACGCGCGATCTCGTGCGGCTGTCGATCGAGGGCGAGAAGGTGACCGGCGAGGAACGCCTGCTCGTCGACCGGAAGGACGCGGTGCGCGACGTGCGGCAGGGGCCCGACGGCGCTCTCTATATCGTCACCGATGGCGCGCAGGGCCGCGTCTACAAGCTGGTGCCCTGACGCACGGTCCGCCAGCGCGCCGCCGTCCCTGTCCGCGGCGAATCCGGTGTCCGGGTTTTGCCGTTGAGGCGGAATCAGCGATGATGACGGCCGCATGACCCGTCTCACCAGTCATCTCTACTTCTGGGTGCTGCTCGCGATTCTCATCGGCGGCACCATCGGCGCGGTATCGCCTGACACCGGCGTGGCGCTCAGGCCGCTCGGCGACGGCTTCATCGCGCTCGTGAAGATGCTCATCAGCCCGATCATCTTCTGCACGGTCGTGCTCGGCATCGCCGGCGCCGGCGACATGAAGAAGGTCGGGCGCGTGGGCGGCAAGGCGCTGCTGTATTTCGAGGTCGTCTCGACGTTCGCGCTCGTCATCGGCCTCGTCGTCGCCAACGTGCTCGAGCCGGGCGCCGGCTTCAATGCCGACCCGGCCACGCTCGACGGCGCGGCGGTGGCGAGCTACGCGAAGACGGCCGCGGGGCAGACGACGACCGACTTCGTGCTCCACATCATTCCCAAGACCTTCCTCGACGCCTTCACCGGCTCCGGCGATCTGCTGCAGGTGCTCTTCGTGGCCGTGCTCTTCGGCTACGCGATGACGCACATGGGCCAGGAAGGCAACATCGTGCATCAGGTCATCGAGACCAGCTCGCACGTGTTCTTCCGCATGATGAACACGCTCATGAAGGTGGCGCCGCTCGGCGCCGGCGGCGCCATGGCCTTCACCATCGGCCGCTACGGGCTCGATGCACTGCGCCCGCTGGCCGCGCTCATGGGCAGCTTCTACCTGACGTGCGCGCTCTTCGTGCTGGTCGTACTCGGCACGATTGCCTGGTGCACGGGCTTCAGCATCGTGCGCTTCATCATCTACATCAAGGACGAGCTGCTGACCGTGCTCGGCACGTCGTCGTCGGAATCGGCGCTCGTGCCGCTCATGCAGAAGCTCGAGCGCCTTGGCTGCTCGAAGTCGGTGGTGGGCCTCGTCGTGCCCTCGGGGTATTCGTTCAACCTCGACGGCACCAACATCTACCTGACGATGGCGTCGCTCTTCGTGGCGCAGGCGCTCAACATCGACCTCACGCTCAGGCAGGAACTCACGATCCTCGGCGTGGCGATGCTCACCTCGAAGGGCGCGTCCGGGGTGACCGGCGCCGGCTTCATCACGCTCGCGGCCACGCTCGCCGTCGTGCCGACGATTCCCGTGGCGGGGCTCGCGCTCATTCTCGGCATCGACCGCTTCATGTCGGAAGCGCGCTCGCTCACGAACTTCGTGGGCAACGGTGTGGCGGCGATCGTCGTGTCGCGGTGGGAGAACGAACTCGACATGGCGACGCTCAGGCGCGAGCTGGGCGGCTAGCGCGCGCCACGGAGGACGCCGTACACAGGGGGTGGCGCCCGAAGGCGCCACCCGTGTCCCGTCGAGTCGTGCCCGCGCCGTGAGTTCCGGGACGAGAGCCCCGCCCTTAGGAGCCGGGGATCATGATGTGCGCGCCGGACGTGCCCGCACCCATGATCCAGGCGCCGCCGAGCTTGTTGTGGTCGGGCAGTCCGGTCGAGGCCGTCGTGGCGCCGGGCGTGGCAACCGTCATGTGCGCGCGTGCCGTCTCCTGGTCCTTGCCGCTCAGGTTCCAGAACACCGAGCCGTATTCGGGCTTGATGCGCGTGCCGTCCTTCTCGGCGGCGGCGATGGCGGCGGCGCGCTTCTCGCGGTCGGGCTCCATTTCGAACTTCTTGTTCTGCGCCACGCGGTCGAGATTCGCCTTGCTGGTGCACTGCACCGCGAACGGCTGCTCGGTGGGCTGGCCCGACTGGTCGTAGCAGACGAGCGTGTTGGTGCCGGCCCTGAGCGTGTCGTAGGTGCCGTCGGCCTTCCACTTGATGACCGTGGTGGCCTCGCGCTGGTTGCGCGGCGCCGCGAGCAGCGCCTTGTCGACCTCGGGGTTGGCTTGTGCGTAGGCGCTCGTCGCGAGGGCGAACGCGCCAAGGGCAATCAGGATGGAACGTGTCATGTGGGTGACCTCCAGGGCTGTCACAGCAACGCCCGCGTGATGCCACGGGCTTCAGGAGCATAGCGCCAATTGGCGCGCCAGACATCAGCGCACGAGGCTCTGCCGCAGGCCCGCCCGCGCGATGGTGGGCGGCGCGTCCCGGTAGCCGCTTATACTCGCGACCAGTTCGTCGAGAGGAGCAGCAGCGTGCGCGCGGAGTTCGTGATTGTCGGGGGAGGCATCTACGGGATGGCGACGGCGTGGTCGCTGGCGGCGCGCGGCGCACAGGTGCTCGTGATCGAAGCGCGGGAGGTGGCCGCGGGCGCCTCGGGCGGACTCGGCAAACGCGGCGTGCGGGCCAACGGGCGCGACGTGCGCGAGTTGCCCCTCATGCGCCTCGCCTACGACCTCTGGCCCACGCTGCACGAGACGCTCGGTGCGGCCACTGGCTACGAACGCGTCGGGCATCTGCAGCTCTACGAGCGGCATCACGATGTGGGCGGCGCGGCGGTGCGCGCCCGCGTGCAGACCGCGCTCGGCATTCCCACCACGCATCTCGAAGGCGCGGCCGTGCGCGAGGTGGAGCCGGGCCTCACCGACAAGGTGCTCGGCGCCCTGCACGCGCCGCTCGACGGCGTCGCCGATCACGAGGCCACAACCCGGGCCTATGCGGCAGCGGCGATGCGGGCTGGCGCCGTCGTGCGTACCGGCGCCCAAGTGACGGGTGTGGTGCGCGTGGCCGGCCGCGTCGCGGCACTCACGCTCGCAGGCGGCGCCACGGTGGAGGTCGCACGAGACGTGCTCTTCCTCGCCAACGGCGGGCTCGTGGATCTCATCGCGCGCGCCTTCTCGTGCGGCCTGCCGTGCTGGAACATCTATCCGCAGGTGGTCGTCTCGACGCCGGCCGCGGTGGCGCCGTTCCATTCGTACGTGGGCCACCTGCATCGTCCGGTGGCGCTCAAGATGTTGCCGGGGAACCGCGTGATGCTCTCGGGCGGATGGCGCGGGCGCCTGAACGCGGTGACGGGCCGCGGCGAGACGATTCCCGCGTCGGTCACCGGTAACTGGGCGGATGCGATCGCGGTCTTTCCGGCCATCGCGGATCTCGCCATCGCCGAGGCCACGGCCGACCGCGCCGAAGCGAACAGCCTCGACCTCGTGCCGGTCATCGACCGCGTGCCCGGGGCGTCGAATGCAATCGTGGCCGTGGGCTGGACCGGGCACGGCTGGGCGATTGCGCCGGCCGTGGCGCCGCTCCTCGCGGCCTGGGCGCTCGACGGCGAGACGCCGGCGCTGCTGCGCCCGTTCGCGCTCGCGCGCTTCCCGGCGATCTAGCGCGCCAGGCCGCGGGTGGGCCACAGCCACGCCGCGAGGGTCACGACGGCGCTGGCAGCGAGCATCGGCACGACGCCGAACTGGACCACGAGGAGCGGCATCGTCGCCGTGATGAGCCCGCCGCCGAGCAGCGGCGAAATCACGATCGAACGCGCCGCGAAGGCCTGCGCGGCCGTGGTGTGGTTGTGCGGATCGGCGATGCGGAGCAGCATCAGCCCCACGGCCGCCACACCCGTCTGCGTGCCGTAGACCACGAGCCCCTGCTCGAACCAGTCGCGCGGCAGCATCCGCGGCGCAATCCACAGGAACGACCAGACGCACCAGACGATCGCCACGATCATCAGCAGCGTGAAGGGCACCACGTTCTGCACGAAGAGGTCGAGGCGCATCGAGGCGACGGCGGCCGCGACGAGTAGATCGAGCGCCAGCCCGGTGAGGCGCTGGAACGTCGCGCGATCGAACCAGGCGGCGATGCCCGTGCGCCCGGCGACGACCTGAATCGCCATGCCGCCGATCATCGCGAGCGGGAAGAGCGGGAAGCCGCTGAAGGCGGGATGGAGCGCCTGCAGCGCGGTCTGCAGCCCCCAGCCGAGCAGCATCGCGAGCGCGATGACGATGGTGTGAAGCGTGAGCGGCTCGATGGCGACCGCGCTCACGGTGCCGGTGGCGATCGACCGCCGCGCCTCGGGTGGCACGAGGGCTGAGACGTCCTGCGGCAGTGCGGCATCCCCGGCCGTGACCTGTGAGGCGTGACCGCGGCGCGCGCCCCACTGGATCAGAAGGACACCGCCGATGACGCCGGTGACGAGGCCGACCGTGGCGGACATCTGGCCCAGCGCCGCGCCGGCCGGGAAGCCGAGATCCGTGAACACCGACGCCATGGCGCCCGCCGTGCCGTGGCCACCGGAGAAGCCCACTTCGATGAGGCAGGCGAAGAGCGCCGGTGTGGCGAAGACCGGCGTCAGCACAAGCCAGGTGAGCAGCAGGCCCACCACGTACTGGCCCACGGCGTTCACGACCGAGAAGCGTACGAGTGGCCCGGCGGTGCGGGCCACGGCCGTGAGCGATGGCACTGGCGCGCCAAGGAAGAGCGCCGCGAAGACCACGTTGATGAGCACGGCCGGCCACGCGGCCCACGCCGCCATCACCTCGCGCGGCACGACGTCGAGCCCGTGCGGCCCGGCCGCGAGCCCGAGGAACCCGGCCAGCAGGGCTGCTGGCAGCAGCAGGCGCCCGAGCGCCGGTACGGCCAGCCTGAGCGCGAAGCCGAGGGCCATGAGGACGCTCAGTCCCCCCAGGGCCAGGATGAACGGCATGCGCCGGAAGCATACGCCGGAAGGGGCCGGTCACTCGCGGTATCATCGCGGCCGGTCGCCTGCGGGCGGCCGAGCGGCGCGGATCTCCTCCGTGCCTGAGGCGAGGAATCCGATGTCCAAGTTCAGTCTGTCAGTAATGGCTCTGACGCTCGTGGCGGTCGTGAGCGTCGGCGCGCAGCAGGCGGCGCCGGCCAGGAGCGGCCCCGTGCCGTCCATCGAGGACCGCACGAGCGGCCTCCGCAAGATCGACGGCTACTTCCCGTTGTACTGGGATGAACGCGCCGGCACGATGCTGCTCGAAGTGCCGCGGGTCGATACCGACTTCCTGCTCTCGACGGGCCTCTCGGCCGGTCTCGGCTCGAACGACCTCGGGCTCGATCGCGGCCAGGGCGGTCAGGGCCGCATCGTCCGGTTCCAGCGGGTCGGCCCGCGCCTGATGCTCGTGCAGCCGAACCAGTCGTTCCGCTCGAGCAGCACCAATCCCCTCGAACGCCGCGCCGTCGAGGACTCGTTCGCGAAGTCCATCCTGTGGGGCTTCGCCATCTCGGCCGAATCGAACGGACGGCTGCTCGTCGACGCGACCGACTTCTTCCTGCGCGACGTGCACGGTTCGGCCGGCGGCCTGCGTCCCGGCACCTACCGCGTGGACCGCTCGCGCAGTGCCTTCTACCTGCCGAACACGAAGGGCTTCCCGAAGAACACCGAAGTGGACATGACGCTGACCTTCGTGAACGAAGCCGTGAACCCGCGGGGCGGCCTCGGGCCCACGCAGGGGCCGAACCCGATCGGCATGGCGGGCGGCGGCGGCGGCTTCGGCGGCAACCTCTTCAGCGGCACGGTGGGCAGCGTCACGCCGACGGCGGATTCCGTCACGCTGCGTGAACACATGTCGTTCGTCGAACTGCCCGACGGCAACTACACGCCGCGCAACGACGATCCGCGCGCCGGCTACGGCGGCCTGACATTCGTGGACTTCAGCCAGCCGATCGGCGAGCCCATCCAGTTCCGCTACCTGCGCCGTCACCGGCTGGTGAAGAAGGATCCGAATGCGGCGGTGAGCGAGCCGGTCACGCCGATCCGCTACTGGGTGGATTCGGGCGCGCCCGAGGACGTGAAGAAGGCGCTGATTGAAGGCGCGATGTGGTGGAACCAGGCGTTCGAAGCCGCCGGCTTCCGCAACGCCTTCCTCGTCGAGGTCCTGCCGGGCGACGCCGACCCGATGGACATCCGCTACAACATGATCAACTGGGTGCACCGCTCGACGCGCGGCTGGAGCTCGGGCGGCAGCGTGGCGGACCCGCGCACCGGGGAGATCATCAAGGCCACGGTGACGCTCGGCTCGCTGCGCGATCGTCAGGACTACATGATCTTCGAGGGCCTGCTCTCGCCGTACGAGACCGGCACCGAGAAGCCGTCGATCCTCTACGAGACGGCGATCGCCCGTATCCGCCAGCTCTCGGCGCATGAAGTGGGGCACACGCTCGGCCTCGGCCACAACTACTACGACAGCAGCAAGGGCTGGATCTCGGTGATGGACTACCCGCATCCGCTCGAGGAGCTGAAGGCCGACGGCACGATCGACATCACGAAGGCCTACGAAGCGCGCATCGGCGACTGGGACAAGGTGGCCATCAACTTCGGCTACCGCCAGTTCGCGCCCGGCACCGATGTGAACGCCGCGCTCGACAAGATCGTCGACGACGCCTGGGCGCAGGACCTGCGCTACTTCACCAACCAGGACACCGACATCCACCCGCGCACGGAGCAGTGGTCGAATGGTGTGAACCAGGCCGATGAGCTGACGCGGCTCATGAAGATCCGCCGCGCCGCCATGAGCCGCATCGGCGAGAAGACGATCCGCAAGGGCGCCGCGATGACCACGATCGAAGAGCCGCTCGTGCCGATTTACATGTATCACCGCTATGCGGTCGAGAGCGCGTCGTCGATGCTCGGCGGCCAGGACTTCGTCTACGCGATGCGCGGCGATGGCCGCACGCCGGTGAAGTGGGAATCGGCGGCGAACCAGCGCAAGGCGCTGGAATCGCTCGCCGCCACGCTGAAGCCGTCGGAGCTCACGATTCCGAAGTCGATTCTCGACGCGATTCCGCCGCGTCCGCCGGGCTACGGCATGCACCGCGAGCTCTTCCCGCGCACGACCGGCGAAGCGTTCGATCCGGTGAACCCGGCGTCGATTGCCGCCGAGGTCACGATCGGCTTCGTGCTGCAGCCCGACCGCTCGGCGCGCCTCGTGGCGCAGAGCGCGGTGGACCCGACGCTGCCGGGCCTGGGCGAAGTCATCGACCGGCTCACGAAGGCGACCTTCGATGCGGTGACGACATCGCCCTACGAAGCGGAAGTGCGCCGCGCCACCGAACGTGTGATGGTGGACCGCCTGACGTGGCTGGCGATGACGGCCCAGAACGGCCAGGTGCGCGCCCTCGCCTCGCTCAAGCTGCAGAACCTCGGCGCGCGGATGCGGGCCACGGCGGCCGCGACCGAGGCCGACCGCGCCCAGCGCGCGCTGCTCGCGGCTGACATCAAGCGCTTCCTGGAACGTCCGAGCGCCGATGCCGCGAAGCTCATCCCGCCGTCGCCGGCGCCTCCGGGCGCGCCGATTGGTGACATGCCGCAGGACTGGTTGCGGACGCCGG
>JBIKUN010000084.1:0-20056 GCA_044347565.1 Vicinamibacterales bacterium
TGTGCCACGATCTTGCGCACGCGTCCGTCGATCATCACATCCGCGAGAATCGGCGCGCACGGGATGTCCATGTCCCACACGCCGTGGTGTACGAACTGGAAGTGCCACTTGCGCGCGCCGGTCTTCAGGTCCACGGCGACGAGGCTCTCGCTGAAGAGGTTGTCGCCGGGACGCTGACCGCCGTAGTAGTCGTGCGTCGGCAGTTCCACGGGCAGGTAGGCGAGGCCGGCCTCTTCATCCACCGAGATCTGCGCCCACACGCCGGTGTTGCCGGTGTAGGCCCACGAGTCCTGCTTCCACGTGTTGTTGCCGAACTCGCCGGGGCTCGGAATCGTGCGGAAGATCCACAGGCGCTTCCCCGTGCGCACGTCGTAGCCGCGCACGTAGCCCTTCACGTTCACCTTGCTCTTCGGGTTGGCGCCGGTTTCGAACGCGGCGCCGACGATCACGACGTTCCCGGCGACGATCGGCGTGGCATGGAGGCCCACGGCGGCCGTCTCGAGGTTGAGGTCCTGATCGAAGTTCTGCTTCAGATCGACGATGCCCTGCTCTCCGAAGCCGGGCACGGGCGCGCCGGTGGCTGCGTTGAGCGCGATGAGGCGATAGCCGGGTGTGACGTAGAGGATGCGTTCCTCGGTGCCGTCGGTCCAGTACGAGAGGCCGCGTCCCGAGAGCTGCCGCGGCGCGGCGGCGCCGCGTGCGCCTTCGTCGAGCGAGTAACTCCACTTGAGTTCGCCGGTGGCCGCATCGAGCGCCACGACAGCGCGTCGCGAGCCGGCCGTGGAGTAGAGCCGGCCCTTCACCATCAGCGGCGTGGACTGGAAGGTGAATTCCGGCCGCGGGCCGAGGTTGTCGGTCTTGAAGCGCCACGCCACCTCGAGGCTGCCGAAGTTGGCGGCCGTGATCTGATCGAGCGGCGCATAACGCGTGTGTCCGAGATCGCCGCCGTAAGTGCGCCACTCGCCCGACAGGGCGCCGTGCTGGGCGGCAAGGGGCGCGGAGGCGATGAGCAACGCGCCGGCGACGCGGATCCACGAATGCGGTAGTGACATGCGCGCGAGTATACGGTGACCCTGAGCCGCTGCGTTGACGCGGCATCCGGCCGTCGGCTCCGATGAGTCGCGTCGGTCACTCGCGCCTTCCGGCGACTTGTCCTGCCGTCCAGAGCACTTCTGGGGACCCCCATCCCCTACCCTGCGTGTCGCCCGCACTCGCGGCGCGAGTGTCGGCTTCTTGTGCGACGACGACTCATAGTCGCTCGTTGCCAGGACGCCGCGTCAACACAGCGGCTGGTGCAAGCTGATCCGATTCGACGTGCCCTGTCAGGACGCGGGCCTGCGCGAACCGAAGCACCACATCGGCCCGCCGAGGACGGCCGCAGCCGCGCAGGCCACCCCGAAGAACCTGGGCACGAGATCGAGATCCCCGGGCGACCACGCCGGCATGATGAGCGTCACCGCCGCGACGAACATGACGCACCAGCCAAACAGTGCGGCATGAACGGCGGCAGACCGCGTTCACCAGAGGACCACGACGATCGGGCCGAGTGCGGCGTAGCCGAGCTGCGCCAACGACATGAGCCACTGCGCCATCGTGTCGATGTCGGCCCGGTTCCGCCAGGTGTTGTCAACGCCCTGGATGCTCAGCGCCAGGAGGCACAGGCTGCCGCTCGTTCCTGCGACCACGTGTTTCCACGTCATGGTCCGATCGGGGGCGCGCGGGTCGTTCGTCAGAGGGCCTCATTGTCCGGGCGTGCGTGGCGGCTGTCAAACCACTCCGGCGCGTTCGCGGCGAGGTATCCTCACCGCCGTGACCCGTCATCTGCGCGCGCTCGTCGTTCTCGTCGTCACCCTCACCGGCTGCAAAGGCGCACCGCCGCCTGCGGCCTCCACGCCCGCGGCCACGACGCCTGTCTCGTCCGCGCCGGTCGTGCCGTCCGTGCCCGAGGCGTGGCCGTATCCGCTCACAGCACCGGCCGCCGAAGGTGCGAGCGGTATGGTGGTGAGCGACCAGTCGCTCGCGACCGAGGTGGGCGTGGCGGTGCTGAAGGACGGCGGCAACGCGGTGGACGCGGCCGTGGCCACCGCCTTCGCGCTCGCGGTCGTGCTGCCGAGCGCCGGCAACATCGGCGGCGGCGGGTTCATGGTGGCGCACGTAAACGGCGAGCGTTACGCGCTCGACTTCCGCGAGACGGCGCCGGCGGCGGCCAGTCGAGACATGTATCTCGACGCGCGCGGGTCCACGGGCGATCGCTCGGTCACGGGACATCTCGCGTCGGGCGTGCCTGGAAGCGTTGCTGGATTGTGGGCCGCACACCAGAAGCTGGGCTCGAAGCCGTGGGCGTCGCTTCTCGCGCCGGCCATCCGCCTGGCGGATGAAGGGTTCGAGATCGACGACTACGCGGCGATGGTCATCCGCTCGGAGGCCGACCGGCTGCGCAAGTTCGCGGCATCAGCCGCGCTCTTCACGCCCGGCGGCACGCCGCTCGCGAAAGGTGCGCGCCTCGTGAATCCCGATCTGGGAAAGGCGCTGCGCCGCATTGCGGAGCAGGGGCGCGACGGCTTCTACAAGGGCGAAACGGCGTCACTGCTCGTGGCCGAGATGAAGCGCGGCAAGGGCATCATCACGGCGAAGGACCTCGAAGGCTACGAGCCGAAGTGGCGCACGCCGGTGGGCTTCACGTATCGCGGCCACGAGATCGTGTCGATGCCGCCGCCGTCGTCGGGCGGCCTCACAATTGCGCTCATCGCGCAGCAGCTCGCCGCCTACGACCTGAAGGCGGCCGGCTGGCACAGCGCGAAGGCGCTGCATCTGCAGGCCGAGAGCATGCGGCGCGCGTTTGCCGTGCGCAACGAGGTCATCGCCGATCCGGACTTTGTGACGTTCGATCAGGCAGCGCTGCTCGCGCCCGGTTTCAGCGACGCACTGCGCAACACCATCACGACCGACCGCGCGACGCCGTCGAGCGAGGTGAAGGGCCGGCCCGCCGCCGCGGAAAGCCGCCAGACCACGCACTTCTCTGTGACGGACGCGCAGGGCAACGCCGTGGCCCTCACCACGACCATCAACGGCTGGTACGGTTCCGCCGTCACGGTGGCCGGCGCCGGCTTTCTGCTCAACAACGAGATGGACGACTTCGCCGCCAAGCCCGGTACGCCCAACATGTTCGGGCTCGTGCAGGGCGAGGCCAACGCGATTGCGCCCGGCAAGCGCATGCTCTCCGCGATGTCGCCCACGATCGTGCTGGGCGATGACAAGAAGCCGCTGCTCGTCACTGGCGCGAGCGGCGGTCCGTTCATCATCACCACGGTCTTCCAGGCGATCTCGAACCGGCTCGACTACGGCCTCGGCGTGTCGGCGCTGATGCGCGCGCCGCGCATGCATCACCAGCACCTGCCGGACGCGCTGTTCGTCGAAACGCAGGGCTTCGCCGCGGCGGACCTGGCCGAACTGCGTCGCCTCGGGCACACCGTGCGCGACGTGCAGGACGTGGACGGCGGCAGCATCGGCGCCACCATCGAGCGCCGCGACGGCCGCTGGTTCGGGCAGAGCGATCCCCGGCTCAGCGGTCTCGCGAAGGGCTACTGACGCGCGTCGCGCCTGCCGCCCGCGCGCTCAGCGCACGGGGACCTGCACCACCAGCGGACGCGTCAGCGTCGTCGTGAGCGACGTGCCGGCGGCCAGCGTCACCTCGTCGCCGCGCGTCGCCAGCACCACGCCGGTGCCCGCGCCGCCTCCTACGACGGTGCCCACGACGGCGCCCTTCTTGCCGCCGGCAATGGCGCCGATGATCGCACCCGCGCCAGCACCAGCCGCGATCTTGCCGGCGTCGTTCTTCTTCGTGGCGGGCGCCATGCGCGCAATCGCAGCCGTGCCGATCGTGGTGGGCGCGTCATCGACCGTGATCGAATTGAAGCGCAGCGCCAGACGCGCGCGTCCCTTCACGCGCGCCGACGGCAGGGCTTCGGTCACCACGCCGCTCACCTCGGCGCCGGCCGGCACGATCTCTTCGCCATCCACCACGATTGGCCGTCGCAGCACACCCTGCACGCGATCCTCGACCGCGCTCGTGTTCGAGGCGACCGTGGTGCGCAGCTCGACCGCGAGGGTCGTGCCCGAGGGAATCGTGACCTCGCGGAACGTGGGCGCGGGTGGCGCGGCGGGAGCAGGGGCCGCCGCGCCCGGGGGCGACGGGGCGATCGACGCCGCGGGCGGCGTGGCGGCCCGCGGCGCGTCAGACGCTGACACCACCGGCGGTGCCGACGCGGACGCAGGCGATGCCGCGACAGGAGCACCGACGGCGCTGGTCGCAGGCGTGGGAGTCGCCGCACTCTCGGCCGGCGCGGCTGGTGCGACTGTTGCCTGAGCCGTCGAGGACGCCGACGGCGTGGATGCGGGCGCGGAACACCCCGCAGCGAATGTCAGGCCGAGCACGACGCTGGCGATGGTACGCATTTCTCAACTCCCGGCACACGGCGCGGTCGATGCGCTCTGATTCCGATTCTGACCCAAGAAGGTCGGGCACCAGCTAGCCATGTGCAGCGGGAAGCCCCTTCCCGTCGGGTAGGCGCTTCCCAGCGCCTGACAGGAAAGTCGTGGTCGCGAACCCCGACAACTGCACGCCAATCGCTGCGAGCACTGGTCGCACCCAGATGCCAGGCCCACTCGAGGTCGATGAGACGCAGTGGCACCGCCATTGCCAGGGAGTCGGTGGCCACAGTTCGCCACGAGAGTTTCGGGCCAGAACCGTCGCGGATGGCGAGCGAGCCGCGACTAAGGAGGATGCGATGCGACACATCGGACGCTGCGTATTACTTGCACTGATTGGATGGGGCCTTCTTCCGGCGCACGCCACCGCACAGGTCAGTTACGAAGAGGCGGTGCGGGGCTACTACGCCATGCTGCAGATCCAGCGCGACGTCTGACTGGACAATCCCAATCAGCTGGAAGCCGCGCGCCACGCGTTGATCATCGCGCGGGACCACGGACTCATCGGCGGTGACCCGTCGGCGATTGATCCGAGCGCCTGGAACGACGAAGGGGGCACGGAATCGCGTTGCTATTGGGTGGAGGACGAGAACGGCGAGTGGCAGGAACGGTGTTCGGATTTTCACACCCTCGGCTGCAAATCAGATCGCCAGATACGGGACATGACGAACGCCAAAGACCAGATGATGTTCCTCGGGTTGTTCTATCAGGGCGCGGCGGTCGTGGCGGGCGGGCTTGGCAACGTGCCAGTGGCGACCTTGTTTGGCGGAATGAGCGTCTTCTTCCAGGGGGCCGAAATGTCCATCCAGTATCGACTCGACCGCACGGAGAGATGCTCGTAAGATGGACGCCATGACGAAGCCTGACCTGCGGGTTACGGCAGTCCTGCTGGCGATCTTCCTCGCGTGCTGGGGCGCCGGGCTCGTCGCCGGTCTCTTCCTCGATGCCCCCGTGCCCTGGTGGCTCATCATGGCAGCCACGTCGCTCCCATTGATTGCCGGATGGCGGGCCCGACGCGTGTCGGTGTCACGCGAGGACATGCTCTTCGCATTGCTCTTGTCGCTGCTGATCGTCAGCTCCGTGCGGCTGTGGCAGTGATGGCGATCGAGTAACCCCGGGAACAGCACACGCCGCGGGCGGGGGCGTCCGCGGCGTGTGTGATGTCGGATGCTGCGCCTTCGTCACTTGGCGGCGGGACGGTAGACCGATTCCTTCGGAAACGCCGGGTCGGTGATGAAGCCGCGGACGTCGCGCGCCACGGCCTTGCCGTTGGCCATCATGATCCAGTGGTCGTCATCCGGGTAGAGCCGCACGCTCAGGTTCGGCACCCACTTGTCGAGCCCGCTCAGATGCCCCGACAGGATGGCCCCGTCCTTGAGCCCCCAGATGACGAGCGTGGGCACGTGAATCGTCGTCGACTTCGCGCCCTTCGTCATCTCGACCGCTGACCACGAGCGCGGAATCGTCGAGGCCGGATGCCGGTCGTTGAACGGTGGGTTGCGATGATTGGCGCGGTAGTAGTTCAGACCCGCCGTGGTCGATCCGGGCTGTGACCAGGCATCGATCCACATCTGCCGGTCGGCTTCGGTGTAGCGGCCGGCCTTCACCTCCGCGTCCACGAATCCCGTGCGCGCGCGCTGCGTGGCGCGGGCGACGGTGTCGTTCTCGTCGATCGGCTGCTCGCCCGGCGCCAGGTACTTGTTGAAGACGAAGAAGTAGTTGCTGGCGTACCGCTGCGCCGGGTTCTCACGCAGCTCGCGCTCCGAGATGAACGGATGGGCGCCGTTCACGATGATGAGCTTCTCGAGCATCTCCGGGTGATACATGGCGAACACCCACGCCACATTCGCGCCCCAGTCGTGCGCGACCAGCGTGAACTTCCGGCCAGTGCCGTTGATGGCCTCGACGAAGCGGCGCACGTCTTCGACCAGATGCGGCATCGTGTACGGCTCGAGCCCTTCCGGCCGCGACGACAGGTTGTAGCCGCGCATGTCGAGCCCGACGGCGCGATGATCGCGGCCCATCTCGAGCATCTGGTCCTTCCACTGGTACCAGAACGACGGATAGCCGTGCAGGAAGAGCACGAGCGGCCCCTCGCCCACGCTCGCGTAGTGGAGTCGCTGGCCGTTGACTTCAACATAGTAGTCAGTGAACGGCGCCGGCGCGGCCGCGGCCGGGAGCGTATTCGCCAACAGCCACAGGGTGCTCAGCAGGGCGAGTGCGTATCGCATGAATGCCTCCCGCTTCAGCTCCGGCGGGTCAACAGCATCATCTGAAGGCCGTCGCTGGATTGGACAGCATACGTCAGGTCGCCATGGTGGCCGAACGTCAGAGCCGCGAGACTGAACGCGTCGATGGCCGCGAGGTCAGCGGGATCGACCTGCCAGTGACCTGAGTCGCCTGCACCTCGAGTTCGGCGGCGTGGCCAGCACCTTCATCCGGGCGACGTGACGGGCTCGCGAAGCGGCGCGGACCGCGAAGGCGTTGCCCACGCCATGGGCCGTACAACGAAAAGCCGGGGCCGCAGGCGTCGTGCCCGCTGGCCCCGGCTGCTGTCGGTGCTCCTGACTACTTCGCCGAGTACTTCGTGAACGCGCCGCCGGCCTGGCGGATCGAGTTCGGCCCCTCGGCGGCGAAGATCGTGCCGTCGGCGTCCACGGCTACGCCTTCACCGGCCGTGCCCTGATACACGCGATCCTCGCGCTCGAAGGGCGGCACGAACGCCACGACGCGGTCTTCGTCGAGCGGTCCGATGCGCACGCCGTTCCTCCAGCCCACGTGGTTGAACGGGCCCGATTCCGAGTCGATGGCGTAGACCTGATCGTTCTTGATGAAGAAGCCGCTGATGCGGCCGTAGGCGTAGCGCGACTCGAGGTAGTTGCCGTTCTGGTCGAAGATCTCGAGACGGTGGTTGCCGCGGTCGGCCACCCACAGGCGGCCCTTGCTGTCGAACATGAGCGCATGCGGCGTGCGGAACTCGCCGTGCTTCACGCCGATGCCGCCCCACGACTTGATGAACTTGCCATCGGGCGAGAACTTCTGGATGCGCGAGGTGGCGCCGCGCTTGAGGCCTTCGGCAACCTGCTGCGGCGTGGTGAAGCCCTGCGCGTCGTGGCCGTCGGAGACGTAGATGCTGCCGTCGGGACCGGTCACGACGTCGTTCGGCTGGTTGAACTGGCCATCGGCGTTGCCGGGCTTGCCGGCGATGCCGAGGCTGAGCAGCTTCTCGCCCTTCGGGCTGAACTTGTGCACCTGATGACCGCGGTCGCCGGCCTTGTTGCCGGCGAAGTCGGCAATCCATACGTTGCCGTCCTTGTCCACGTGGATGCCGTGCGGCGTCACCATCACGCCCTTGCCGATGTTGGCGAGCACGGCGCCGGTCTTGCGGTCGAACTTGAAGACGGGATCGACGGGGTTGTTCTCGCAGTCCACCGGGCCGCCGCCGGCCGTGCCGGCGCCGCAGCGCTCGTAGGCCCACACGTGGCCGTCCTTCGGGTCGATGTCGATACCGGCCGAGGTGCCCCACGTGCGGCCCGCCGGCAGCGTGCCCCAGTTCTTCGTGACGACGGGCGCCGGGTTCGGCAGGCCTTCACCGGTGATGATGTTGGCGACGGTGGCGCGGCGCGCTTGCGCCTGGGCGTCCGAGCCGGCGGTCGACACCGCGAACGCGGCCAGACCGACGCCGGCGGCCGACACGAGAATCCGTGACAGTGACATGGCTGCTCCTTGGAGTTGGGAACTGAATACTACTGCTTTGGCGGCGTCACCGACGCGACGGGACGCGTGCCCTTCAGGATCCATCGCTGCATGCGGCGGCCGTTGCCGGCTTCGCCGGTATACATGCGGTTCTTCGAGTCGATGGCGATCATGTGCGCGCGGATGAACTCGCCGGCCTGACGGCCGGGCTTGCCGAAGCGGTCGAGGATCGCCAGGTCTTTCCGGCGCAGCATCCAGACGCGCTGGTTCGTGCCATCCATGAGGTAGAGGATGCTCTGCTCGGCATCGCGCGAGAACTGCAGGCTGAAGCCGCTGCCCGAGCCGCCGGTTTCCGGCCGCACGAACTTCTCCATCAGGAACTCGCCGTTCTGACGGAAGACCTGGATGCGGTTGCCGCGGCGGTCAGAGACGTAGATGAGCCCGTCCTTCGAGCCGACCAGGCCGTGCAGCGTGGAGTACTGCTGCGGCGGATCGGCGACGCGCACGGGGTACTGGTACTTCTCGGTGTCGTTCGGCACCTTGCCGTAGGCGCCCCAGTGACGCTTGTACTTGCCGGTGGCGGCGTCGTACACGACCACGCGTTTGTTGATGTAGCCGTCGGC
Organism: Vicinamibacterales bacterium; assembly: GCA_044347565.1. Lineage (GTDB taxonomy): Bacteria > Acidobacteriota > Vicinamibacteria > Vicinamibacterales > UBA2999 > CADEFD01. The sequence continues at coordinate 8,808 of JBIKUN010000084.1, forward strand.
GATGAAGAGTTCGTTGGTCTTCGGCTCGACGTAGAAGTTGGCCGGTCCGCCGAGGTGATCGGGATCGTTGCTCCCCTTGTTCACGCCGGGTGTGCCGATCGTGAGCACGTGTTTGCCCTCGCGCGTGAACTTCATCACGTGCATGCCATTGCTCGTGCCGGTCCACACGAACCCGTTGTGGTCGATGTAGATGCCGTGTTCCTGGTCGTACCAGGTGTAGCCCTCGCCCGGGCCGCCCCAGGTGCGCAGCACCTTGCCCTCGGCGTCGAGTTCGAGGACGGGCGGCGCGGGGAAACAGCAGTCCGCAATCGGCGGCTTCACGGCGGCGCCGATTTCCTGCGGCGTGAGGCTCGACGGCATGTGGATCACCCACAGGTGATCCTGGTCGTCCACGAACAGGCCGCGGATGTCGCCGAGGATCCAGTCGTTCGGCAGGGTCGGCGGCCAGGTGGGATCGATTTCGTAGACGGGCAGCCGCTCGGCGGTGGGGGAGCCCGGCGCCACGGCGGCATTGGCGCTCTGCGCGTGCGCGGCGAGCGGGACGAGCAGGCAGGCGGCCAGGGCCGCACTCGCGGTAACAGCGGTCATGGCCGGGGATTATGTCTCAACCCGCCGGCTCCGGCGCTAGACTTCGAAGGCGATGCATTACGCCACAGCCGAACGCCGCGAGCACCTGAAACACGGCCTCACGCACGATCCCTTCAAGGCGCTCGTCGTACCGCGGCCCATCGGCTGGATCACCACCGTGGGTCCGGACGGCGTCGTGAACCTCGCGCCCTACAGCTTCTTCAACGCCGTCTCGGACGTGCCGCCGATGGTGATGTTCGCCTCGTCGGGCCGCAAGGACAGTCTTCGGAACATCGAAGCGAGCGGCGAGTTCACGTGTTCGATCGCGAGCCAGGATCTGGTGGACGCGATGAACCTGAGCTCGGCGGCCGTACCGCCCGACGTCAGCGAGTACACGCTGGCTGGCCTTGCCACGGCGCCATCGCTCGTCGTGGCGCCGCCGCGCGTGGCAGCGAGTCCGGCTGCACTCGAGTGCCGGCTGTGGAAGACGGTGGAACTGCCGGGGCTCGACGGCAAGCCCGGCACCACCGTGGTCTTCGGGCACGTGGTCGCGATCTTCGTGGACGAACGGGTCGTGAAGGACGGCCTCGTGGACACCGCGGCGATGCGTCCGCTCGCCCGCATGGGTTACATGGACTATGCCGTCGTCACGCCCGACACCACCTTCACGCTGAACCGTCCGCGCGTGTCAGACGACCGCCGCACGGCCACGGTTACGCCCGGACCGTGGGACGGCGTCTACCGCTAGGCGTCAGGCCCGGTCATATCGTCTGCCGCCGCTCCCTCCCGTCCGCGCCCGTTGCAAATGCTCGGCATCGGTGTCGCGGTCTCGGGCGACGCAGTCACGACCGAGGAGATGGACCGCCGGCTGGGACCTCCGGCAGGCACCGTGGAAGCGCGCACGGGTGTGCGGCAGTGCTTCGTCGAGCGGCATCTCGGGCGACGGCGCGGCGGCGGCCGGGGGGCGCGAGGTCACCGCGCGACGGCGCGGCTCGCGCCCGGCGCCCTTCCCCCTGTATCGTAAGGGCGGAGGAACACGAGCATGATTCGCGGAACACGGACTCTGGCCGGCACGGCGCTCATCGCCCTGGCCGCGGTGGTGAGCGTTGGCGCCGAGCAGGCGGCGGTGCGCAAGTCGTTGATGGTGCCGGGCAACTTCAAGGAAGCGGCGCCCGAGACCTACAACGTCAAGTTCGATACCAGCATCGGCGAGTTCGTGGTGAAGGTCACGCGCGCCTGGGCGCCGAACGGCGCCGACCGCTTCTACAACCTGGTGAAGAACGGCTTCTACGACGAGGCCCGCTTCTTCCGCGCCGTGCCCAACTTCATGGTGCAGTTCGGCCTGCACGCCAACCCTACGATCACCAAGGTGTGGCAGAGCGCCCGTATCCCGCCCGACAAGGTCACGCAGAGCAACAGGAAGGGCTTCATCACCTTCGCGATGGGCGCGACGCCCGACACCCGCACCACGCAGGTGTTCATCAACTTCCGCAACAACACCAACCTCGACAGCATGGGCTTTGCGCCCTTCGGCGAAGTGGTGAGCGGCATCGAGGTGGTAGACAAGATTTACACGGGCTACGGCGAAGGCTCGCCGCGCGGCGGCGGGCCGCCGCAGGCGCGGGTGGCCGCCGAGGGCAACGCCTATCTCATCAAGTCGTTCCCGAAGATGGACTTCATCAAGAAGGCCACGATCGAGCCCTAGGCTGATGCCGTTCAACGCCCTTCGCGCATGGCTCGGGTTCGCGGACCAGCCGTCTGCGGACCCCGACCACGCGCCGCTTCGCGATCTCGTCGACACGCTCGAGCACCTCGAGCCGGAGCGCGCCAGGTTCCTGGCGCGTTTCGCCTACGTGCTCGGGCGCGTCGCGCACGCCGACCGCCATATCAGCCCCGAGGAAACCCGCGCCATGGAAACGATCGTGGCCGAGGAAGGCGGGCTGAGCGCCGACCAGGCGATCGTGGTCGTGGGCCTCGCCAAGTCGAGCAACCTGCTCTTTGGTGGCACGGCGGACTTCCAGGTGGCGCAGGAATTCGCCGACAGTGCCACCTACGAACAGAAGCTGGCGCTCGTGCGCTGTCTGTTCCGCGTCGCCTCGACCGATGCGGCCATCTCAGTGGCGGAAGAAGCCGAGATCCACCGCGTGGCCAACCAGTTCAAGATCGAGCGGCAGGACCTGACCTCGCTGCGTGTGTTGCACGCCGGTTACCTGCCGGGGCTCACCTCGCGCAAGGCGCCAGAGCCCGGCTCGTAGCGCCGGTGGCGCGGCTCGCGCCACAATGATCCGTGCCTACCGCTACGCGGCCGCGCGCCGCCATCTTCGATCTCGACGGCACCGTCGTCGACAACATGTCCCTGCATGCCGAGGCGTTCGCGGTCTTCGTCGAGCGCCACGGCCTGCCGCCCCTCACGCCGGCCGATCGCGCCAAGACCGACGGCCGCCGCAACAGCGAGATCTTTCCGCGGCTCTTCGGGCGCGAGATGTTGCGCGAAGAGTGGCTGGCCTTCGAGCACGAGAAGGAAGGGCTGTACCGCGAGGTGTCACGCGGCCGCCTCCGCGTCGTGCCGGGCCTGCCGGCCCTGCTCGCGCGGCTGCGCGCGCACGACATCGCGGTGGCCCTGGCCACCTCCGCCCCGGCGCTGAACGTGGTGCACACGCTCGGCGAGATCGGCCTCGCCGATGCGTTTCCCACCATCGTGCGCGGCGATCAGGTGCCGATGGGCAAGCCGGCGCCGGATGTGTTCATCGAGGCCGGACGTCAACTCGACGTGGCCGCCGCCCACTGCGTGGTGTTCGAAGACGCGCCGATGGGCATCACGGCGGCACGCGCCGCCGCCATGTCCGTAGTGGCGGTGACGACGACCTTCACGGCCGACCAGTTCGCGGCGCTCGATGACACGCCGGACCTGGTCGTGCGCGACTTCGACGACTATCTGGCCCGCATCGCCTGGTGACGCGCTACCAGCCCACCGCCTGGCCGTCCTTGCGGTGGTCCGATCCGGCGCGGTAGATGCCGTTCACGGGGCGATCTTCGGTCACGCTGACCCGGTCGAACACGGGTAACGGCATCCGCGGGTCGCGGGTGAAGAGGATGCCCTGATAGCCGCCCACGGCGCCGCCATCCACCGCGCGCACCTTGTGGCCCTTCGCTTCGAGCGCCTTGCCCACCAGGTTGAAGAGGTTGTGTTCGAGCGACAGCGTGTTGTTGTTCTGGTTGTGCGTGAAGCGCGCCGCGTCGGTCGTCATCTGCACGTTCATGCCGTGGTCGATGACGTTCACCATGTGCTGCGCGTGCGTTTCAGGCTGCACGCTGCCACCCATGTTGCCGAAGGCCATGAGCGGTTCGCCCTCCTTCATCACGAAGCCGGCGATGATGCTGTGGAACGGCCGCTTGCGCGGCGCCACCACGTTCGGGTGCGTCGGATCCAGCGAGAACGCGCTGCCGCGGTTGTGCAGCACGAAGCCGTACGGACCCACCGTGGCGCGGCTGCCGTAGACGCTGAACACGCTGTGCACGAGCGACACCATGTTGCCCCAGCGATCGGCCGTGGTGAGGTAGATCGTGCCGCCGTCCATGCCGCCGGTGGTCGTCGGCGCGGCGGCCTTGCCCGGATCGATCTTTCCGCAGAGCGTGGCGGCATGCGCCTTCGAGATGAGCTGCGCCACCGGCACCTGCGAGAACTTTGGATCGGCGTTTCGCGCCAGCAGGTCCGCGTAGGCCAGCTTCTTCGCCTCGACCATCATGTGCCAGTAGGTCGGGTCCGACGGCCCGAGCGCCGCGAGGTTCACGCCGAGCTTCGGCATGCACACCTCGAGGATGTTCAGCATCTCGAGCGCCGCGAAGCCCTGTCCGGGCGGCGGCAGCTGGAAGATGTCGTAGCCGTGATAGTTCGTGGTGATGGGCTCGACCCACTCGGGCGCGTAGCTGGCGAGGTCCTCGTGTGACATCACGCCGCCGCCGGCCTTGACCTTCGCCACGATGGCGTCCGCGATCGGACCCTTGTAGAACGCGTCCTTGCCCTGCGCCTGCAGCAGACGCAGCGCCTTGGCCAGATTGGGATTGCGGATGATGCCGTAGAGCGGCGGCGCGTTCGCGCCGTCGAGAAAGATGGCCTTCGAATCCGCATCCGCGTTCAGGCCCTTCACCGAATTCATCAGGTCGCCGTGCCGGCGCTCCGCCAGTCCCCAGCCTTCCTCGGCCACCTGCGCGGCGCGCGCGAAGGTCTCCTTGAAGCTCATGGTGCCGAAGCGCGAGAGCAGCGCGTCGTAGCCGGCCACCGCGCCCGGCACCGTGGCGGCATTCACGCCCGAGCCGGGCACCTGCTTCACGCCGAGCTTCGCGAAGAACTCCGGCGTCCAGCCGGCCGGCGCCCAGCCCGCGGCCGAGAGCGCATACAGCTTCTTCTCGCGCGCCACCCAGACGATGGCGAAAAGGTCGCCGCCGATGCCGGTGTCGTTCTGCGAGGTCACATCCAGCATGGCGCCCGTGGCCACGGCGGCGTCGATGGCGTTGCCGCCCTGGCGCAGGATGTCGAGCCCGGCCTGCGCCGCCAGCGGATCGCTCGTGGCGACGATGCCGTGCCGGGCCACCACTTCCGAGCGTCCCTGGCTCAACCAGCCCTGGGCGCGCGAGCCCGGCACGGCCTTCACCTGCGAGGCTGGCTGCGGCTGGCTGGCCGACGGCTGGCCGAAGGGGTGCTGCGACTGGGCGCGGGCGGTGATGGCCCACGCGCCGGCGAGAGCGAGGATGACGACGAGCGCGAAACGCGTGGAACGCATACGGGGCCTCCGAGAACCGGCCCATCCTCTCGTACTTTCGCGCCAGTCGAGCGGGGCGCCGGGCTTGCCGGGGCCCGTGGCCGGGGATTATCATGGTCACGGCATCATGGTCACAAAGCGCCGTCCGCCGGTTCTCAAAGCCCAGACCGTGCGCGAGTCTCCGGCGACGTATCGCGCGTCGGGTGCGAGTCGCGCGATTCCCGCCGGCGAGTTCAAGGCGCGGTGCCTGGCGCTGATGGACCACGTGCAGCGGTCGGGCATCGAGTACGTGATCACGAAGCGTGGTGTCCCCGTGGCGCGGTTGCTGCCAGCCGTCTTCGAGCGTCGGCCGCTGCTCGGCAGCCTCACGGGCACCGTGCTGACCGCAGACGACCTTGCCAGCCCGCTCGACGAGCCATGGGAGGCGCTGGAAGGCTGGGATGGCGAAGACTGAACGGGCCGGCCCCGTGCTGCTCGATACGCACATCTGGGTCTGGTACGTGGAGGGCGACCGCGCGCGCTTCTCGCCTCGCATCGAGCCGATCGTCGAGGCCGCGGTCGAGCGGGGAGCCCTGTTCGTGTCGGCGGTCTCCGTGTGGGAAATCGCGCAACTCGACGCCCTCGGGCGACTGGAACTGGCACTCGACGTGCGCGTGTGGGTGGCGCGCGCGCTGGCATTCCCCGGCGTTCGCCTGAAGGGGATCTCGGCCGCGATTGCGATCGAGAGCACCCGGCTGCCTGGTACGCCCCATCGGGATCCTGCCGACCGGATGCTGATCGCGACGGCGCGGCTGACCGGGGCGACGCTCGTGACGTGCGACGCCCGCGTGCTTGCCTATGCGGCGCACGGACATGTCGCCGTCATCGACGCCCGGCGATAGCGCGGCCCGGCCTCGACCGAGGGGCGCCGGCGGTGCGGACGTCAGCCGAGAAATGTCGTGTCGATGAGGCGGGTGAGCCTGCCGGCGGCCTCGACGAGGGTGGCCCGCCGCCGCGCGACCGCGGGTGAGGGGGCTGACAGGGCCGCGATCGCATCGGCGACCCGCTCGGCGAGCGGCAGGCGCTGGCCACGCCTCGGCTCGCTGCCCGCGAGCAGCGTCCGCACGCGCGCCACCTGCGCCTTCGCCGCGGCAATCTGCGACAGGGCGTCGGCCGCCGTCACCTCGCCGCGCTGCGCCTGTTGCAGCAGCCGGCACTCAAACGTGCGGCAGCACTGCGGGCGATGCGCGTAGACGCCGCAGCGTGTGCCGCGCAGCCCCGCGCAGGGCAGGGCCAGCAGCTCCACGTCGGCATCGTCGCTGTCCACGTCGAGGCCGAGCGCCTCGAGCCGCACGGCTTCGCGGCGTCCGCCGAGTTCGACGTCGCCGAAGAGGGTACCGTCGCAGCAGAGCCCGCACTGCGTGCAAAGCGTATCGGTCAGCATGACGGCGCCGTCGTCACGCCCGGCCGCGGTTACTGGACAAGGACCGTCTCGGGATACTGCGCCCGCCAGCCGAACCAGAAGGCCCGCTGTGCGCTCGTGCGCGGCAGGGTGGAGCCGTCCGGCCCGACGAGCCCGTCTTCCGTCACGCGCCATTCCCGGCCGTTGCCGTCGCGCACGACGTCGGCGGGGGCCGTGGCCGCCTGGAACGCGATGTCGCTGCTGCCGAGGGCATAGACGCGGTTGGCGCCGCGCCGGCTGGTGATGATGAGGAAGCGCCGTCCGGCGGCCTCGAAGGGATACACCGGCTCCCGTGTCAGGCGCGACTGCGCGATCGCCACCGGCACGGCGGCGCCGTCTGGTGCACGCACTTTGAACGTCAGCACTTCCGCCTTGTTCTTGAGCCGCCTGTCGTCACCTGGCACCTGGAAATACAGCCTGTCATGGGAGAAGTAGTCGCGGTAGGCGGCGCCCTCGGCGTAGTCGCGCTCGTGACCGGTGTCGAGCGACAGCACGGTGGTGCTCGGATGCAGCGCCTTCCACTCACCCCAGGTGGTCGTGACCACCGGCCGCGACTGCAGCTCGATGCCCTTGTCCACCAGCTCGCCGATGACGGGCTTGCCGTCAAGCGTCGACCAGAGACTGCCGGTCTCTTCGTCGAACATCAGCTTGTTCGAGCGGTACAGCAGCCCGCTCGTGCCGAGCCGCCACGTGCGTCCGGCCGCCACGCTCTCATACGGAATGACCGTGCCGCAAAGCGTGCAGTAGACGACGTGCAGGTCCACGCCGCCCACCTTATCGCGCGCCATCTCGTGCCACGCCAGGATGCGCTTCGGATACGCGCGCGCCTCGCCGTTCACCACCAGGCCGAAGACGACGTGGTTGTCACGCAGGTACCCGGCTTCGGCGGCGGGCAGCACCTTCGGATAGTAGAGCGGCGGGATGCCGTTGACGGGCACGCCGCCCCAGTCCACTTCGTCGAGCCTGATGATCGCCTTCGCGTCCGGCTGAAAGAATCGCGCCATGCGCCGGTCGACGCGGCCGTAGAGGATGCTCTTGAATCGTGCGTAGTCGGGATGCGGCTGGTAGGGCCGTGACCAGACCCAGCGGCGCCATTCGCGCAGCTGCGGATCGAACTGTTTGCCGGTGCGGCGCTCCAGGAACTGGATGAGACGCGCGCGTGTCAGCCCCTCGGGCGTGGGGCGCCGGCGCACCGGGCCGCCCATGTCGTCGCGTCGCAGGCTGCCGCCGCCGCTGTCCTCCGCCGGATCGGTCGCGCCGGCGAACTCGGCCGTGGACGTGTCTTCGGGGCCAGTCGCCGACGGACGCAGGAACCGCGCGAGATCGACGATCATCGCCGCGTAGTCGTCGCGCCAGAGCGGCGCGATGTCGTCGAGGGCCGCGCGCGACTGCCGTTCGTCGAGCGCGCCGGCGGCGAGGAATACCTCGATGGGTGGCACATTCGGCTGGGCGAGCACGGCTGTGCCGGCCAGGAGTATTACGAGTCCGATCCGCATGCGTCTCATTCTCGTATGAACAGCGGAACGGACGCCGGAGTTCCCGCCGGCTCAGCACTCACCAGCGTCCGGTCGGCCCATGCCCCACACCCAGCCGCCACCGGCTTTCTTCGAACTGCCGCGCAGAGTGCCGCGGGTACCGTCCAAATGTGTGGAAGGGAGGCGCCGTAGGCCTCGGCCACCTCAGGCGGCGGCGCGTACCGCCGGTGGCACGGCCGGCACGCGCATGGTGAACGTCGAGCCCTGCCCGAACGTGCTCTGCACAGTGATGTCGCCGTGCATCAGGTCGCACAGCCGCTGGCTGATCGCGAGACCCAGCCCGGTGCCGCCGTAGCGGCGTGTGGTCGACGAATCGGCCTGCATGAACTGCTCGAAGAGCCGCGACATCTGTTCCGCGGTCATGCCGATGCCGGTGTCGCGCACGTCGATGACGAGCCAGTCGCTGTTGCCGCGCTGCCCGCGCCGGCAGCAGACATCGATGCGTCCGCCGTGCGTGAACTTACAGGCATTGCCCACGAGGTTGAGCAGCACCTGCTGCAGCTTCACCGGATCCGACTGGATCGTGCCCGCCGCGTCGAGGCCGTGCACGGTCAGGGTGTTGCCGGCGGCGGTGGCGAGCGTGGCGCTGGTGTCGATGACGTGCTGCACGATGGCGGCCACCTGCACCGTGCTCACGTGCAACTCCATCCGCCCGGCTTCGATCTTCGACAGATCGAGCACGTCGGTGACGAGGGCGAGCAGGTGACGCCCGGCCAGCGCGATCTTCTCGAGGTCTGCCGCCGTGGCCGTTGCGCCCTCGGCGCGGGCGTCTTCCAGCAACATCTCGCTGTAGCCGAGGATCGCATTGAGCGGCGTGCGCAGCTCGTGGCTCATGTTGGCGAGGAACGCGCTCTTGGCGCGGCTGGCGTCTTCGGCGGCCGCGCGTGCCCGCTGCGCTTCGTCGGCGGCGGCCGATACGCGCAGGTCGGCACGAATGAGCTGCAGCATCTCGCGGTGCGCGCGGACGACGGTGGCGAGGAGGGCCACGGTACCGACGAGCACCGCCAGGCCAGAGAGCCAGACGACCAAGTCCGCCCTCGCCAGCATCAGCAGTGCGGTCGGACCGAGGATGACGGCGATGAAGGTCGAGGCCGACGGCAGGTGCGAGGCGAGCGACGTCGAGCCGACGGCGGTGATGGCGAACATCATGATTGCGAGCATCATGGCTTCGCGTGAGTCGGCAACGGCAAGCAGGAGCACGGCGCTCACCGCCCAGGCCAGCGCGGCCAGGGTGGTCGCGGCCCAGAACAGGAACGTCCACCAGCGGAGGTCAGCGGCGCCGAAGCCGGCGCGGCTCCAGCAGTACCACAGCACGCCGCGCAGCAGCGAGGCGAGCCAGACGACGCAGAGCCACGTGGCGACCACGCCGTTGGCGAACATCGGACTCATGAGCCACGCAAAGGCGAGCGGCGTGGTGAGCGACAGTACGACCGACAGCGGCAGCCGCCGGTAGGAGAGCTCGAGCTGCTTGTGACGCACGAGCGCGTCGAAGGCGGGCAGTGCGTCTGGCATAAGACAGACCGGGCGGTGGTGGGGCGGCCCGGCGGCAACTCCTCGTTCGGGGAATCGGCCGGCTCGGGCAAATCCCTAGGGGGCGTTCGAGAGGGCCGGTCAGTCCGGGTGCACGGCGCGGCACGTCTTGACGTGGACCAGACACGCGGCGGACGGAGGTCCTTCGCACCACCTCGACTATGTCGACCGGATTGCGTGGCTACTTCCGGCCAGAAGACGACGAGTCAGTGCTCTACATCTTCGATGTCTCGACGCCCCGTTGACGCCGCCGGCGTCTGCGGCGATACCGCCCCGCGTGGTGGTGACCCAGCTCCCAGGCCTCTGGCCCGCCGCAGCGGCGACACCAGACGGCCGGCACACCGACACCGTCACCGCTGACGCGCAAGGAATTCCGGCCGATTTCCCGTGGACGCCCGCCCGCGACACGCCGGCACGACCCTTGTAACGGGTCGGGGAGAGGACCCATGAGCACACCCGTCTCCGACGTCAACAGCGCGATGAAACAGCTGGCCGGCTCGCTGATGCAGAAGCTGGACACCAACAAGGACAAGCAGCTGTCGAGCGACGAGTTCTCGCAGTTTCTCACGCTGCTCACGAGCAGCGTGGGCTCGACCGCCCTGTCCGGCGTCACTGCGTCCGGCTCCGCCGGGGCAGCAGCCGCGGGCCCGGCGTGCGTCTTCGAAGGCTTCGACTTCGCGCGTCCGCAGAATACGGAGAAGTCGTGCAAGGACGCCTTCGCGTCGTTGGCCGTGAAGGCCGGCTACATGCCGACGACGAAGTCAGGCGCCGAGCAGTGGTTCAACACCAACATCAAGGCTGGCCTGACCGACCTCGGCCACAGGGTCGACTGGGTGCAGGGCGACAAGTTCCAGTTCTCCAACTGGCAGGGCACCTGGGTGGTCGACTTCGTGCGCGGCGCCGACGGTCCGAACCCGGCACTGGCGTGGGGCGCCGAGCCGGCGTGACGCCGAGGCCGAGGCCTACTTCTTCGGCGTCCGCGCCCTCCGCGCCCGTGACGCGGTGCGAGGCTGCACATGCCCCGCCGACCCGCTCTTGCGACGGTCTCGCTGAGCTAGGCTGACCGTCAGCGCGCTCGGCGCGCGACGTCGAAGTGGTCCTTCACCGCCGCGACGACCTGAGCGTCGGTCAGTCTGTCGGCCGTCTGGATCTCCAGCGTGCGTCCAGCGTGTGCCTTGGAGCGAGCGAGACGGGCCTTGAGCTCGAGCTTCGCCTCGCCGGGACCCAGGAGCAGGAGTCGATCGGCCTGGGCCACGTGGCCGACGACCTCGTCGTAGTACCGGTCGAGGTCCTGATGGCGGCGTTCCTCGTACTTCTTCTCGCCTCCGCCGTCCTGCTCGCCGCCGAAGTGGGAATGGGCTCCGACGCCGGATTCCAGCGTCGTGGTCGCGACACGATCTCCCGACAGAGCCACGA
>JBIKUN010000204.1:0-5689 GCA_044347565.1 Vicinamibacterales bacterium
GGCGGCTCTTCGCCACCGAGTCCCGAGTCGCGGGCCCCGAGCCCCGCTAGAATAAACGCCATGTCTTCTCTTGATGAGCTGACCGCGCTCATTTCCTCGTATCAGCAGGCGTTCACCGAGGCGCTCGGCGCCGCAGATGCCGCCGCGGCGACGGCGCGTCAGGCCGCGCTCGATGCCCTCAAGGTCGCCTGGACGGGCCGCAAGTCCGGGAAGATCGCCGACCTGATGGCGCACCTGCCGTCGCTGCCGCCCGCCGATCGCAAGGCGTTCGGCCAGCAGGTCAACGCCCTCAAGACCACCGTCGAAGCCGCGCTCGCCGACCGCGAGGCGGCGCTTGCCGCCACGCGCCGCCCCGCCGATGCCGTGGACATCACGCTGCCCGGCCGCGCCCCGGCCATCGGCCACCGGCATCCGCTCAGCCTCGTGCGCGACGAGGTGCAGACGATCTTCACGCGCCTCGGCTACCAGGTGCTCGAAGGCCCCGAGATCGAAGACGACTACCACAACTTCGAAGCGCTCAACATGCCGGAGTCACATCCGGCGCGTGACATGCAGGACACGCTGTATCTCGAGCGCGCCGTCACCGCCGCGCCGGTGACGCCCTGGGCGGCGGTGCAGGCGCCGCGCGCGCGTGGACCGCAGCCGCTCACGCTGCTGCGCACGCACACCTCGGCCATGCAGATCCGCTACATGGAGCAGCACGATCCGCCGGTGCGGCTCGTGGCCATCGGCCCGGTCTACCGCCGCGACAACCTCGACCTCACGCATACGCCGATGTTCCACCAGTGCGAGGGCCTCGTCGTCGGCAAGGGCATCACCCTCGCCCATCTGAAGGGCACGCTGCTGGCGATGGCCGAAGCGCTCTTCGGCGCCGGCACCAAGGTGCGCTTCAGGCCGAGCTTCTTCCCCTACACCGAGCCGAGCGCCGAAGTGGACGTCGCCTGCATCCGCTGCAAGGGCGCCGGCTGCCCGGTGTGCAAGCACACCGGCTGGCTCGAGATCCTCGGCAGCGGCATGGTGCATCCGGCGGTCTTCGAGGCCGTGGGCTACGACCCGTCCGAGGTGACGGGCTTCGCCTTCGGCATGGGCATCGAGCGCGTGGCGATGTTGAAGTGGGACGTGGGCGACATCCGCCTCTTCTACGAGAACGACCTGCGCTTCCTGGAGCAGTTCTCGGTATGAAGGTCCTTTACTCGTGGCTCAGGGATTTCGTGGACGTCACGGACAGCCCGGCCGAGATCGGCCGCCGGCTGTCGCTGCGCGGGCTCGCGCTCGAAGGCATCGAACCGGCGCCGCCCGGTGAGGAGCCGCCCGGACGCGCGCCCATCGACGGCGACGCGGTGCTCGACTTCGACGTCACCGCCAATCGGCCCGACTGCATGTCGGTCGTCGGCATCGCGCGCGAAATCGCGGCCGTCTACCGGCTGCCGCTCCGACTCCCCTCGCCCGGGGCCACCGGCCATCTGCGCGCCGCCGCGCTCACGGCGGTGGACCAGGCCACGTTCACGGTCGCACTCGAGGCGCCTGACCTCTGCCCCCGCTACGTCGGCGCCGCCGCCACGGTCGCCGTCGCGCCCTCGCCGGGCTGGATGCAGCGCCGGCTGACCGCGCTCGGCGTCAGGCCGATCAGCAACATCGTGGACATCACGAACTACGTGCTGCTCGAGCTGGGCCAGCCGATGCACGCCTTCGATCACACGCGCCTTGCCGGCCACGCCATCGTCGTGCGCACGGCGCGGCCGGGCGAAGTGCTGACGACGCTCGACGGCAAGGCGCGCGCGCTCGCGCCGTCGATGCTCGTCATCGCCGATGCGGCGAACGCGGCGGCGGTCGGCGGCGTGATGGGCGGCCTCGACTCCGAGGTGCGCGGCGACACGACGCGCATCGTGTTCGAGAGCGCCTGGTTCTCGCCCGGCTCCGTACGGGCCACGAGCAAGGCGCTCGGGCTGCGCTCCGAGGCGTCGATGCGCTTCGAACGTGGCGCCGACCAGACGGGGGCCGCCCGCGGCATGGCGCGCGCCTGCGCACTCCTCGATCTCATCGGCGCCGGCACGGCCGACGGCACCATGGTGGATGCGGTGGCGCGACCGTACTCACCGCGCGTCGTGCCCCTCACCCACGCCCACGTCGAAGGCCTGCTCGGCATGCCGGTGCCGGTCGTGGACGTGGAACGGATCCTCGACGCGCTCGGCTTCACCGCCGTGGCCGATGCCACGCGGTCGTCGTGGCAAGTCACCGTGCCCGGCTGGCGGCCCGACATCGCGCGTCCGGAAGACCTCATCGAAGAGGTGGGCCGGCATCACGGCTTCGAACACCTGCCGGCGACTTTCCCGCCCGTATTCCAGGCGCCGCCGCCCTCGGACCCGCGCATTACGCGTGACGCCGCCGCGCGCCGCGGCATGCTGGCGCTCGGCTTCTCGGAAGCCATCAGCTTCGCCTTCATCGACGCCGCGGCCGCCGCGCCCTTCAGCGGCGGTGAGCCGCCGATCACACTCGCCAATCCCCTCTCGGAGACCTTCGCCGTGATGCGGCCGAGTGTGCTCGCCGGCGTCATCGACGCCGTCAGCCACAACCGGCGGCATGGCCGGCGCGACGTGCGCCTCTTCGAGATTGCCACCGCGTTTGCCGCCCGCGGCGAGCGCCGCTCGCTCGCCGCCGCCTGGACCGGTGCCGCCGGCGGCGACCACTGGAGCGGCGGCCGCCGCGACGTGGACTTCTTCGACATCAAGGGTGTGGTCGAACACATCGGCACGGCCCTCGGCGTGCCGCTCGCTCTCACGCTCGTCGAGCCCGAGTACCTCGTGGCCGGGCGCGCCGCCGCGGTCATGGCCGGCCCGCGCCAGGTGGGCGTGTGCGGCCTGCTCGCCCCGGCGCTCGCCGATGCGCGCGGCATCCCGCGCGCCGACGACGTCTACGTGCTCGAGCTCGACCTCGACGCCGTCGCGGCCACGGCGCCGCCGGGAGCGACGCGCGTCGTGCCACTGCCGCGCTTCCCCGCCGTCGTGCGCGACGTGTCGCTGCTCGTCGACGACACCTTGTCTGGCGCGACGGTTCGTGACACGATCCACCGCGCCGCGCCTCCAACACTCGTCTCGCTCCGCGAGTTCGATCGGTATCAGGGCCGCGGCGTGCCGGCCGGCAAGGTGAGCGTCTCCCTCCGTCTCACGTTCCGCGCCGACGATCGCACGCTGACCGACGACGAAGTCGGCGCGGCGATGACAGCGGTGCTCTCCGCCACGCGGACGGCACTCGGCGCGGAACAGCGATAGACGGAGAAGGTCAGACGATGGCGAAGACGATGGCAGGCGTGGAACCGTTCGATCGGCTCGAAGAGAAGATCAAGCTGCTCGTGAGCACGATCGCGCGCCTGAAGGGCGAACATACGCGCCTCACGGAAGAGAACGGCCGGCTCCAGCGCGAGGTCACGGCGCTCGAGGAGCGGGTCACGGCGGCCGAGACCACGGGCTCCGAAGTCAGCGCGCTCAAGGAAGAGCGCGATCTCATCCGCACACGCGTCGGCGAGATCCTCGCGGAGCTCGACACCCTCAAGCTGTAGCGTTCCGTCATGGCCGACCCGCGCGTCGTGCACGTCGAGGTCAACGGGCAGCGGTACCCGATCCGCAGCTCGCTCGACCCGTCGTACGTCCAGGAACTGGCGTCGTATGTCGATCGCAAGCTCAAGGTGGCGTACGACTCGGCGCCGTCGAGCGACACGCTCGGGCTGGCGATCCTCGCCGCGCTCAACATCGCCGACGAGTTCTTCCGCGCCCGCGACTCGCAGATCCAGGTCGATGGCACGGTGACGGCGCGTGCCGGCGAACTCGAGCGGATGGTCGACAGCGCCCTGGCGCTCGCCGAACCAGGCCGCCGGGACTGAACCGGCCGTGGCGCGCGCCCGGCTCGCCGCTGCCTGCCTCGCGGTCGTGGCGTGTGCCGCGACGCAGGCGCCACCGGCGCTCCCCTCCTTCACCGACATCACGCGGGCGGCCGGCATCGCGTTCGTCCATGAGAACGGCGCGGCCGGCAACAAGTGGTACCCCGAACTCTTCGGCGGCGGCGTGGCCGTGCTCGACGCCGATGACGACGGCTGGCCCGACCTGCTCTTCGTGAACAGCCGCCCGTGGACCTCCACGGCGCCCACCGCGCACCGCCTCTATCGCAACAACCACGACGGCACGTTCCGCGACGCCACGGCGGGCAGCGGCTTCGACACAGCCACGGCCTACGGCCTCGGCGCCGCGGTGGCCGACTACGACAACGACGGCAAGGACGACGTCTTCGTGACCACCGTCGATGGCGGCCGGCTCTTCCATCGCGACGGGCCGGGGCGGTTCACCGACGTGACGCGCGCTGCCGGGATCACGAATCGCGGCTTCAGCGTGAGCGCCGCGTGGCTCGACTACGACAAGGACGGCCTAGCCGACCTCTTCGTCGGTAACTACGTGCAGTGGTCGCCGGCCCTCGAAGTGCGCTGTGCGCAGGGCGGCGAACCCGGCTACTGCGGACCCGACGCCTACAAACCGACAGCGCCGGTGCTCTACCGCAACCTCGGCGGCGGGCGCTTCGCCGACGTGACGGCGCGCGCCGGCGTGGATGAGGCCGCCGACAAGGTCATGGGCGTGGCCGTGCTCGACTACAACGGCGATGGCTGGCCCGATCTCTTCGTCGGCAGCGATCGCGTGCCCGCGCGTCTCTATCGCAACACCGGACGCGGCACGTTCATCGACGAGGGCCTGCCGGCCGGCGTGGCGCTCAGCGAACAGGGCGTGGCCCGCGCCAACATGGGCGTGGACGCCGCCGACTACGACCGCTCGGGACGTCCGCACATCCTCGTCGGCAACTTCGTGAGCGAGATGCTCGGCCTCTACCGCAACACCGACGGCCGCTTCTTCACCGACGTCGCCCCGCGATCGGAGGTGGGCCGCGCCAGCCTGCTCATGGTGACATGGGCCGTGTTCTTCTTCGACGCCGACCTCGACGGCTGGCTCGACCTCTTCGCCCTGAACGGCGGCACCGATGAATCGCAGGGCCGTGATGCGCGGGCGCGCCTCAGCATGCCGCCGCTGCTGCTCCGCAACCGCGGCACCGGCACTTTCGAGAACGTGTCGGCGCGGCTCGGGCCGGCCTTCGCGCGCCCGCTCATGGGCCGCGGCGCGGCGCATCTCGACGTCGACGGTGACGGCGACCTCGATCTCGCGCTCACGACCCTCAACGGCCCGGCCACGCTGCTGCGCAACGACATGCCGCCCGGGCGGCACTGGCTTCGGGTGCGCACCCGCGGCACCCGTTCGACCCGCAGCGGGCTCGGTGCGGTGGTGCGCGTCACGCAGGCCGGCGGCACGCAGAGCCAGACCGTGCGGAGCGGATCCAGCTATGCGTCACAGAGCGATCTCGCGCTGACATTCGGCCTCGGCGGCAACGCGTCCCCCGTGCAGGTCGAGGTCGTCTGGCCGTCGGGCACGCGGCAGGCCTTCACCGCGGTACGGACGAACCAGACGATCGTCGTGGACGAGACGCGCGGCCTGACGCCTACCCCGGCGGGGTCCGCGCGGCCCGGGCCAGGCGCTGCAGCTCCTCTTCGATGAGGCGCGAGAGGTACTCGGCCGCCGGGAGGAACGGCGGCGGCGGCGGCGCGAGCCGGCCGTTCACGAGCAGGCTCGGCGTGGTCGTGATGCCGTAGCGGGCGGCC
>JBIKUN010000205.1:0-5674 GCA_044347565.1 Vicinamibacterales bacterium
TACCTGGCCGTCATCGAGACGGCGGGGCTGCCCGCGGCGTGGAGCCGCAGCGATGTGTCGCTCGTCGGCTACGCCGCGCGCTTCCCGAATGACCCGGAGCCGGAGTTCGTCGACATCAACCGGAAGAACCAGGCCGTGGTCACCCTGCAGGAGAACAACCACATCGTGGTCGTCGACCTGAAGCACAAGACCGTGCTGACGCACTTCGCCGCGGGCGCCGTCGACCTCACGCAGATCGACACGGTCCGCGCCGGCAGTGGCGTCCCGAACACGATTGCCCTCGTCAACTCGCAGCCCGGCCGGCTCCGCGAGCCGGATGCGGTGGCCTGGGTGGGCGACCGTATCGCCACCGCCAACGAAGGCGACTACGACGGCGGCAGCCGCGGCTTCACCATCTTCAATGCCGATGGTTCCGTGTTCTACGACAGCGGCAACCAGTTCGAGCACCTCGGCGCACGCTTCGGCCACTATCCCGATCGGCGCTCGAACTCCAAGGGCACCGAGCCCGAGTCGATCCTGTTCGCGAAGTACGGCACGGCCGACCTGCTGTTCGTCGGCTCGGAGCGCGGCAGCTTCATCGCGGTCTATCTGCTCGACAAGTATGGCGTGCCGCAGTTCTCGCAGCTGCTGCCCGGGCCGTTGTCGCCCGAGGGCCTGCTGGCCATCTCGCGCCGCCGGTTGTTCGTCGCCTCTGGTGAAGTCGACACGCCGTCATTCGGCGTGCGCTCCACCGTGCAGATCTACAGGCTCGATGACAACGGCCCGTTCTATCCGTCGATCTACTCGGCCGATGAGGAGATCGGCGACGCTGACCCCACACCGATTCCGTGGGGCGCGTTGTCGGGTCTGACCGAGGTGCCCGGCCAGCCGGGACGCCTCCAGGCCGTGTCGGACTCGTTCTACACGCCGACGACGATCTTCAACATCGACACCACCGTGAAGCCCGCCGTGCTGACGCGTGCGCTCACCGTGGGTGCGCCGTGCACCACCGCCGCCGGCTGCTTCGACCCCGAGGGTCTGGCCTACGCGCCGAACGGCGACCTCTGGCTCGCGAGTGAAGGCAATGCCGACGACACGCGGCCCAACCGGCTGATTCAGGTGGACCCGGCCACCGGCGCGGTACTGCGCACGGTGGGGCTGCCCTCGGCGGTGCTGGCGTGCCGCGCCGCGGAACGTGCCAAGACGCCGTCGTCCACGCGCGCCACCGGCAGCCACGGCTCGGGCTTCGAAGGCCTCGACATCGTGGCGAAGAAGGGCGGCGGGTATCTCATCTACGCGGCGCAGCAGCGCGGCTGGAACTACGCGACGACGCCCGCGTGCGACGCGCTCGACGACGACCCGACCGATGCCGGCAGCATCGCCGAGCCCAACCAGACCCGCATCTGGGTGTTCGACCCGTCGGTTGCCAGCAACGACGCCGCCTGGTCGTCGGTGTCGTACCAGTTCCAGCCCAAGCCCGTTGACGCGGCCTGGATCGGCCTCTCGGAAATCACCTACACGCGCGACGGCTGGATCCTGATCGAGCGCGACAACCTCACGGGCAGCTTCGACTCGCCGGACGGGGCCGAGACGCAGAACGGCTACAAGACGCTGGTGCGGCTGCCGCTCGCGCCGGGCGTCGATAACCAGTACACGCGCGACGAGAAGGAAATCGTCGACCTGCGTCCGGCGTTGCTGTCGACGAGGGGCTGGATCACCGACAAGCCGGAAGGCGTGGGTGTGCGGCCGGATGGCACGCTCTTCGTCGTGACCGACAACGACGGCGTGGACGGCTCGTCGGGCGAGACGATCTTCAAGCGCCTCGGCAAGACCTGGCGCCTCTTCCGCTAACTCCACGCAGGGGCGGGGCTGCGGCCCCGCCCCTCGTATCTCAGCTGCGCGAACGCCTCGAACGTCGCGCCGCGTCTCAGCGCGGCGTGCGCACGTAGCCCTGCTCGAGCGTCATCTCCCACGCGACATCCGCCGCATCCACCACGAAATGTGACCAGCGCGGCTCGTCGGCGACCGTCGCCGTGTCGGCACCTTCCCCCCGCACGTCCACGATGGTCTGGATGGGCCGCCCCGACACCGCGCTGTGCAGCGTGACGGTAAACCGCCCGGCACCGGGCGCGGTCTCGCGCGTTGTCTTCCAGCGCAGCCGCATCGCCGTCATCGTCACCTCGAACGACTCGGTCTGCCGGCCGGAGCGGCCCGACCACGACCCGATCTCGCGCCACTCGATCTCGGCGGCGGTGGGCGGCGGCGCAACGGCTGCAGGCGCATCACCCCCACAGGCCGCGGCTCCGGCCACGAGGACGAGGAATGCGCAGCGGGCGAGAGTGCGTGAACCGGGGAGCATCGAGCCGTGCGTCGGCAAGGCCCCATCATATGCGGCCACAGCCGTGAGTCCTGCTGCCCGACCCATGTCCGACCCCACGAGCCCCACCCGAATCGGCGCCGTCGTGCCACCGACGCCGCAACCGGGGCGTCTAAGCAGTGTGGTCGGTGCGCGTCCGCCGTTCTCTCACCACGGTTCCGGTAGCCGCCGGGCCCCGTCGCTCCAGCGGATCCAGGGACGGCATCATGACAATGCTGCAACTCGCCACCATCGCCCAGGTTACCGTCGCCATGTCGATCGCCATCGTCTGGATCGGGCGGTTCGACAACATCGTGAAGGAATTCCGTCAGTTCGGGCTGCCTGACATCGTCCGCTCGCTCGTCGGCGCCACCAAGATCGCGCTTGCCACGCTGCTCGTGGCCGGCATCTGGTATCCCGTGCCGGTGGTCGTGCCGGCGCTCGTGATGGCTGTGCTGATGGTCGGCGCGCAGGGGGCACATTTCAGCGTGGACAACCCCTGGCACAAGTTCCTGCCCTCGTTGGCCCTGCTGCTGCTGTCGCTATTCGTCGCGGGCGTGCACGCCGGACTGCTGCCCCAGTGAACGCGGTCACCGTGCTGGCTGCCAGCTCGGGACTGGCGTTCGTGGTCTACGGCGTGTTGTGCCTGGTCTCTCCGTCGATGCAGGCGGAGTTCGCGCGGTTCGGCCTCGAGCGGTTCCGCGTGCTCACCGGTGTGCTTGAAGTGCTTGCCGGCGTGGGGTTGCTCGTCGGACTCCGGTGGTCGCCCGCATTGTGGCTGTCGGCCGGCGGTGTCGCGCTGCTGATGCTGGGGGTCGTGGCCATGCGCGTCGTCATGGGCGATCGCCTTGGCGCCATCGCACCGGCGCTCGTCCTGTTCGTGATCAACGGCTATCTGTTCTGGCGGTCGCTTACGGCCCACTGAGCCCTGGCGCGTCGAGGGGGTCGCATCAACGGGCTGTGGTCCGTCCCGCCTCCGGTCTGATCTGAAATCCTGCCAAGGACGAGCCCGTCCACCAGCACCATGGCGATGTCGCACGCTTCCGCTGGCGACGCGACCGCACGGCACGCGGATTGAGCACGGCGCCTGGGCCGCGCGATGCCGGGCAGGGGTAAGCTTGGCCATGCGAGGCGCCGTGGCCCGGCCGCCTCTGAGGGGATTCGGGGAGACCGATCGATGTCCGACGTGATGATTGTGGGCGGTGGGCTGGCCGGGCTGACGTGCGCGCGCCGGCTGCAGGCGCAGGGGCGGACCTGCCTCGTCCTCGAAGCGGCTGAGGCGGTGGGCGGCAGGGTGCGCACCGATCGCGTCGACGGGTTCCAGCTCGACCACGGCTTCCAGGTGCTGCTCACGGCCTATCCCGCGGCGCAGCGCTGGCTCGACTACGAGGCGCTCGGGCTTCGGCGGTTTTCGGCGGGGGCCCGCGTGTGGTGCGACGGCGCGATGCATCTCGTGAGCGACCCGACGCGCCAGCCCGGCGATCTGCTGGCGACGATGAAGGCGCCGGTGGGCACGCTGGCCGACAAGATGAAGATCGCCACCCTGCGCTTGGCGGCGCGCGCGGGCACCCTCGACGACCTGTTCATGCAGCCCGAAACCACCGCGATCGAGGCGCTGCACGCCCACGGCTTCAGCCCCACGATGGTCGAGCGCTTCTTGCGGCCCTGGCTCGGTGGCATCTTTCTCGACGAGTCGCTCACCGCCTCGAGCCGCATGCTGATGTTCGTGCTGCGCATGTTCGCTGAAGGCCATGCGGCGGTGCCCGAGGCGGGGATGCAGGCCATTCCGGAGCAGCTCGCGGCGGGCCTGGCGCCCGGCACGGTGCGGCGTGGTGCACCCGTGACCGCCGTGGGCGATGGCATCGTGACACTGCAGAGCGGCGAGCGAATCGCCGCCGACCGGGTCGTCGTCGCGACCGACGGCACCACGGCGGCGCGGCTGCTGCCCGAACTGCCGCCGACGGCGTGGCGCCACGTCACGTGCCTGTACTTCGCGGCGCCCGTGAGTCCGCTCGGAGCCCCGGTGCTGGCGCTGAACGGCACGGCAACCGGCCTCGTGAACAACGTGGCCGTGATGAGCGATGTGGCCCCGGCCTACGCGCCGCCCGGGCAGGCGCTCGTGTCCGTCTCGGTGCTGAAGGACGCGCCGGGCGACGACGCATCGGTGGCCGGCCAGGTCCAGGCCGAGCTCACGGGCTGGTTCGGGCCGGCGGTGCGCGAGTGGCGCTGGCTGCGGTCGTATCGCATCGCCCGCGCGCTGCCCGTGCGGTGGCCGCTCGAGCGTCCGGCGCCGGTCGCGGTGCGGCCGGGCGTGTGGGCCGCCGGCGACTTCCTCACGACGCCGTCGATTCAGGGCGCCATGGAGAGTGGCGAGGCTGTCGCCGACGCCGTGCTCGCCTGAGCCTCGCCACGCGATAGCCGGGTGCACATCCGCCGGTATACTGCGGAGATGACACGCCGCACCCTCGCGTACGCCGCCGCCGGCCTCATCGCCCTGCCCGCGTCCCTCATGGCGCAGACCCCGCCGGCTGCGCCCGCGCCCGCGCGCGTGCGCCCGACGTTCGAGAAGTTCACGGTGGAAGGCGAGCCGGTCGACCGCCGCAAGCCGGAGCTCGACACCGATCATCCCGTGTTCCCCGGTCAGACCCGCGCGCCGTATCACAAGACGGTGGACCTCGAGGTCACGACCATCGCCACCGGCCTCGACGTGCCGTGGGCCGTGGAACTGCTGCCGAGCGGCCGCTTCCTCATCACCGAGAAGGCGGGCCGGCTGCGCATCCTGAACAAGGACGGGTCGCCGCTCCACACCATCACCGCGAACATGCCGCCGGTCTACTTCCGCGGCCAGGCCGGCCTGCTCGACGTGGCGCTCGACCGGAACTTCGCCACCAACCACCGCATCTTCTACGTCTACCTGCGTAACCTCGACGAGACGACCTGCGCGCACGCGGTCGACAGCGCGATTCTGGATGAAACCGCGGGCACGATCTCGAACGTCACCACGATCTTCCAGGCGGCGCCCTTCACCAATCGTGCGGTCGCGCAGTCGGGCTCGCGCATCGCCGTCGATCCGAAGGACGGCAATCTCTTCGTGGCCGTGGGCGACCGCTCCACCGGCGATCCGCTGCCGCTCCAGGCGCAGCAGCTCGACACGTATCTGGGCAAGGTGATTCACATCACGCCCGAGGGGAAGCCGGCGCCCGGGAATCCGTCGCTCGGCCTGCCGGGCACGTGGAGCCTGGGCCATCGCACGCCTCAGGGGCTCACCTTCGCGCCCGATGGCCGGCTGTGGGAAGTGGAGCACGGCCCGCGCGGCGGCGACGAGCTGAACGTGATCGC
>JBIKUN010000206.1:0-5641 GCA_044347565.1 Vicinamibacterales bacterium
CGTGCCGGCCACGTCGCGACGTGCCGCGGCGGTGAAGCCCGCGGCCACCGGCGCCGATGGCAGCCGCTCCCACGTGATGCGCGTGTACTGCGTGCGCGCGTTCACGCTCGTAGCCGGTGTCGTGAGCACGAGGCGGTTGCCGTCGAGCGCGATGGTGCGCACGATGTCGCGTTCACCCGGCACGAAGGTGCCGTCGCGTCGATGCGTGATGGTGCGCGTGGTGTCGTCCACGGCGTAGCGGCCGAAGTACGCCGTATAGCGGGCAAGCGCGCGGGCCTCGTCGAGCGGCGCGTCGGCCGGACGCGTCCCGGGGCGTTCGCGCGGCCCGAGATGCGCCTGCACGTGGCCGTCGGCGGTGTAGATGATGGTGCCGAGCGGCGCCTGGCCCAGCGTGGCGACGGGCGGGTCGCCCTCCCGGATCGTCTCGGTGGTGACGAGTCGCCAGTGCCCCACGAGCTGCGACCGGAGGGGTGTCTGGCCCTGTGGGACGGCCGACATCAGCAGGGCCGCCACGGCCGTGCCGATACACTGCATACCGCGCCGGACGTGCATGCCTGCGGCCTCCACCCGCCCCCTACTTTCATGCATTGCCAGGTGCGTGTAAAGCATGTACACCTAAAGGGGTTCTTTCATGAATGCCGTCATGCCCTTCCGCCTGCGTTTCGACCTCCCGAAGTGGCAACCCGCCCTCGGAGTGACCGCTGCGGGGGTCGTGGCGGTCATGCTCGCGAGCGACACCGTCCGGCTCGGGGCGCAGACCACCGGCGAGCCGTATGCGGCCCTGCTGCCCGCCAGCACGCTGGAGTTTCCGAGCGAGACCGACTCGAACAGCCCGGCCGTGTGGGAGATCGTGGACGGCAGCTGGACCATGTCGCTCTTCAATTCCGTGGCCGGCTGGGCCGAGGTCAGCCGCGGCCCGAGCCTGCGCACGCTCGCGCGTCACGGCGAGGTGCGCTTTGCCACCGCCGCGCCGCACGGTGGCACCTGGTTCGAGTCGCTCATCCTCGACGCCGACTCGTGGTACGGCTTCTACCACAACGAACGGGAAGACATCGTGTGCCCGGGCTCGGACAAGGTGTGGCCGCGCATCGGCGCCGCGCGGTCTGACGACCGCGGTGTCACGTGGACGGACCTCGGGCCTGTCATCGAGACCCCGCTCAGCGCCGTGAACTGCACGACGAACAACGACTACTTCGTGGGCGGGGCCGGCGACTTCTCGGTGATGCTGGGGCCGGCGCGCAACTACGCCTACTTCTACTACTCCCAGTACGACGAGGTGGGCGACCGCGTGGGCGTGTCGGCGGCGCGCATGGCGTGGGCCGATCGCGACCAGCCGGCCGGCCGCGTGGATATCTGGAGCGACGGGGCATGGTTGCCGCCGAGTGAAGTGCGGGTGGCGACGACGACGGCCGCGCCACGGGGGCGCGGGGCCGAAGACGAGCCCTCGTTCGAGACGGGATGGAACTATCCACTGGCCACGCCCATCTTTCGCAGCCCCAACCGCTGGGACGACGACCGCGCCGGCGTCGATGTGCTCTGGGGGCCCTCCATCCACTGGAACACCGCGCTCCAGACCTACGTGATGCTGCTCAACAGGGCGGTGTCGAACGCGTGGGAGCAGGGCGGCGTCTACGTCTCGTTCAACGATGGCCTCGACGCGCCCGACGCGTGGAGCGAGCCGGCCCTCGTGACGCGTGGCGGCAGCTGGTATCCGCAGGTCATCGGCCTCGACCCCACCCTGGGCACCGACAAGTACGCCGGCGGCATCGCCCGTTTCTTCATGGCCGGGAAGTCCGAACACCTCATCGTTTTCGGCCGCCGCTGACGCGCGGCGGTGGTAGTGTGAGGCGCCGCCGGACATCAGGCGGTCCGAGGCCTCGATGAGCGATTCGATTTCCGCCGCGACCGCCGCCATCGCGGGCGCCGGCGACACCGGCATGTTTGCCTGGTGGCGCGCCGCCGACGGCCGCGCGCGTCATGCCTTCGTGGCGGCTTCGCTCGGCTGGATGCTCGACTCGTTCGACGTGATGCTCTACTCGCTGGTGCTGGCATCACTCATCCAGGATCCCACGCTGCAGCTCTCGACCGCCGTCGCCGGGCAGCTCGGCGCCCTCACGCTGCTCTCGGCCGCCGCCGGCGGCGTGGTGTTCGGCGTGCTCGCGGACCGCATCGGCCGGAAGCAGGCGCTGATGGCTGCCGTGCTCATCTATTCGGTCTTCACGGCCGCCTGCGGCCTCGTGCAGAACGTGGCGCAGCTCGCCATCTGCCGCATCCTGCTCGGCTTCGGCATGGGTGGCGAATGGGCCACCGGCGTGGCGCTCGTCTCCGAGACGTTTCCCGCGAAACACCGCGGCAAGGCGCTGGCGTTCGTGCAGAGCTCATGGGCCATCGGCTACGGTCTGGCCGCGCTCGTGAACCTGCTCGTGATGCCGGTGTGGGGCTGGCGCGGCGTGTTCTTCGTGGGCGTGCTGCCGGCGCTGTTCACGCTGTGGATCCGCCGCAAGGTCGAAGAACCGGAACTCTGGCGGCGCACGCCCGCCGCGGCGCGCGGCCGCGTCAGCGAGCTCTTCACGCCGGCGCGGGCCCGCGTCACCGTGTTCATCATCCTGATGAACGCCTGCTGCCTCTTCGGCTGGTGGGGGCTCAACCTGTGGGTGCCGGCCTATCTCAATCTGCCGGCGGATCGCGGCGGCGTCGGCCTGACCTCGTCGGCGATGTCGTGGTTCGTCATCGCCATGCAGGTGGGCATGTGGTTCGGCTACGTGAGCTTCGGCTACATCGCCGATGCCATCGGCCGCAAACGTGCCTACGTCGGCTTCGTGCTGATGGCGAGCCTCCTGCTGCCGCTCTACGGTTATCTGCGCGAGCCGCTGTATCTGCTGCTGCTCGGGCCGTTCGTCGCCTTCTTCGGCACCGGCTACTACAGCGGCTTCGGCGCCGTCATCGCCGAGCTGTATCCCACGTCGGTGCGGGCCACGGCCGCGGGCGTGGGCTACAACGTGGGCCGCATCGCCAGCGCCGTGGCGCCCTTCGTCGTCGGCTCGATGGCCGGCACGCAGGGCTTCGGCGTGGCGTTCGCCATCACCGGGGCGGCGTTCTTCTTCGCGGCACTCGCGTGGATCGGCATCCCCGACACGGCGAACCGCGAGCTCACCGCCTAGGTGCGGGCGCCGCGGCCTGAGGTCCACGCCACGTGAACACGTGGGTGCCGCATCTGCCGTACGTATGGCTTCCAGCCGTTCTCGTGTTGATCGCGCGCGCGTTGCACATCGTGACTACCCGAGTGCTCCTGGCGCACCGCCGCGCTTGACCGGCGCGTTGCCGCACTTCTATACTGGCGGTCGCTCATGAAGGCTCTGCACCTCACTGCGGCTCGAAAGCGTGCGACGCGAAAGCGACTCGCGGGGAGCCAGGTGCGCGCCTAGACGACGGACGGTACGTCCGATCGGGCACCCAGCAACCCGCCAGCGCCAGCCGCGCATGGCGGGTTTCGTATTTTCAGGGCAGGTTCTCGTCATCTCACACCGGAAGGGCAGGAAGAGGGTCATGCAGCAGCGGTCCATCGAAGTCGGCGTCCTCGGCGCCACGGGCGTCGTCGGTCAGCACTTCGTCACGCGTCTCTCGCGGCACCCGTGGTTCAAGCCGGTGTGGCTGGCCGCGAGCGAACGCTCCGAGGGCAAGACCTACCGGGAGGCGGCGCCGTGGCGTCTCGCGGCACCGATGCCGGCCGAGGCCGCGGGCCGCGTCGTGGACGGCTGCGTGCCCGGGCGCGGACCGAAGCTCGTCTTCTCGGGCCTCGATGCGTCGGTGGCCGGCGAGGTCGAGGGCGCGTTCGCGGCCGCCGGTCACGTCGTGGTCAGCAACGCGCGCAACTTCCGCATGGATCCGCTCGTGCCGCTCCTCATCCCCGAGGTCAACGCGGATCACCTGGGCATCGTCGCCGAGCAGCAGCGCGTCAAGGGCTGGCCCGGCCTCATCGTGACCAACCCCAACTGCTCCACGGTGGTGCTCGCCTCGGCGCTCGCGCCGCTGCGGCCGTTCGGTCTCTCGAAGGTGATCGTCACGACCATGCAGGCGATCTCCGGCGCCGGCTACCCGGGCGTGCCGTCGCTCGACATCCTCGGCAACGTCGTGCCCTACATCGGCGGCGAAGAAGACAAGATGGAAAAGGAGTCGCAGAAGATCCTCGGCGCGGATGGCGGCCGCGTGCCGCTCGACTGCGTCATCAGCGCCCACACCAACCGCGTGCCCGTGCTCGATGGTCACACGATGACGGTCTCGGTCGAGTTCGCGCGCCGGGTCTCGCCAGAGGACGTCGTGGCGGCGATGCGCGCCTTCCGCGGCCGTCCGCAGGAACTCGGCCTGCCGAGCGCGCCGGTGCCGGCCATCGAAGTGATGGACGAACCCAACCGCCCGCAGCCGCGCCTCGACGCTGATCGCGGCGACGGCATGACCGTATCGGTGGGGCGCGTGCGTGAATGCCCCGTCTTCCACGTGAAGTTCGTGGCCCTCGCGCACAACGTCGTGCGCGGCGCCGCCGGCGCCGCCATTCTCAACGCGGAGCTCATGGTGGCCGAGGGCATGGTCTAGATGGTCGTCATGAAGTTCGGCGGGACGTCGGTGGCGGATCAGGCGGCGATCGGGCGCCTGATGGGCATCGTGGCGCGGCAACGCGAGAAGGATGTGGCGGCGGGCGACGCCGCGCCGGGACCGGTGGTGGTGGTATCGGCGCTGTCGGGTGTGACCGACCGCCTGCTCGGCGTGGCCGCCGAGGCCGGCGCCGGCGACAACGAAGGCGCCCGGCACAACCTGCGCGATCTGCGCGCCCGGCACATGACGGTGGCCGAGGTCGTGGCCGACGACACACTGCGTGCCGCCGCGCGGGCCGGCATCGATCGCGAGTTCGACGAGCTCGAGCGGATCGTGGACGCGCTCGGCGTGCTGCGCGAGGTGTCGCCGCGCTGGCTCGACACGATCGCCGCCACCGGCGAGATCGTGAGCAGCCGTATCGTGGCCGCCGCGCTCGCCGCGCGCGGCCTGCAGGGCGCGTGGGTCGATGCGCGGACGGTCGTCGTGACGAGCGCGGACCACACGGCGGCGGTGCCGCAGTTCCCGGAAACGACCGCGGCGCTCGAGGCCACCGTGCGGCCGCTGATCGCCGCGGGGCACGTCCCCGTGCTCGGCGGCTTCGTGGGCGCCACGGCGGACGGTGTCACGACCACGCTCGGCCGCGGCGGCTCCGACTACTCCGGCGCCATCGTCGGCAGCTGCCTCGACGCGGCCGAGATTCAGATCTGGACCGACGTCGATGGCATGCTCACGGCCGACCCGCGCGTCGTCGCCAATCCGCGCGTCGTGCCGCACATCTCGTTTGCCGAAGCCTCCGAGCTCGCCTACTTCGGCGCCAAGGTGCTGCATCCGGCCACCATCCAGCCGGCCGTGGCACGCGATATCCCCGTACGCATCCTCAACTCGAAGCGCGCCGAGGCGCCGGGCACGCTCATCACGGCGAATCGGCCGCCGAGCGATCTCGGCCTCACGGCGCTCGCCTCGAAGAAGCAGGTGACGGTCGTGGACATCACGTCCACGCGGATGCTCATGGCGCACGGCTTCCTGCGCCGGCTGTTCGAGGTCTTCGAGC
>JBIKUN010000208.1:0-5588 GCA_044347565.1 Vicinamibacterales bacterium
ACGCCGTCGCCATCGTCGATCCGGAAGGTGACTACCGGACGCTCGAAGCGCTGCCCGGCGTGCGCGTGGCCGGCGAGGACCATCCGCCGGGACCCGGCGATCTCGAACGCGCCTTCCGCTTCCCCGATAGCAGCCTCATCGTCGATCTCTCGCACGTCGCCTACACGCAGAAGCTCGAGTGCATGAGCGCGATCCTGCCCGCACTCGCCCGCCTGCGCCAGAGCCGCGGCCTGCCGCACCGGATCGTCGTGGACGAAGCCCACTACTTCCTGCGACAGCTCGACGCCGACGTGGCGCGCGACCTCGCGCACGGCGGCTACACGCTCGTCACGTATCGCCCGGCCGACCTCGACGACGCCGTGATGCGCCGGATCGGCGTCATCATCGCCACGCGCCACACCGACCCGCGCGAAGCGGCGGCGCTCGCCCGCCACGCGTCGGTCGACGCCGGGGCGCTCACCACCGTCCTCGCGACGCTCAGCGTGTCGGAAGCGGTGCTGCTGCCGACGGCGGCGGAAGCCGGCGGCGCCATCGTGCGCTTCAAGGTGGCGCCGCGCCTCACCGCGCACGTGCGGCATCGCCACAAGTACGCGGACCTGCCGGTGGCGCGCGCCCAGCAGTTCGTCTTCAGCCGCGCGCCGGGACTGCCGGCGGCCGCCTCGCTCGCCGGCCTCGCCGCGATGCTCGAGCAGCTGCCGCCGGCGGCCCTCGACCATCACCTCCGGCATCACGACTTCTCGCGCTGGCTGTCGGAGGTCTTTCGCGACGACACGCTCGCCCGCGCGGTGCGCGACATCGAAGCGTCGTGGCGCAGCGGCCGCGCCATCGACGCCGCGGGCGCCCTCGTCGCCGCCATCCGCGAGCGGTATGATCTGAAAGGAGCGCCTGGGGCATGACCGTCTTCGACCACGTGCCCGGCCTCGCCATCGCCGCGCTCGGCGGCGCCGTGGTGGGACTTGAGCGCCAGTGGTCCGGCCACGCCGACGGCCCCGCGGCCCGGTTCGCCGGGTTCCGCACCTTCACGCTGCTCGGTCTCGTCGGCGGCATCGCCGGCGGACTGATCACCGATGGCGCGCCGGCGCTGGCCGCCGTCCTCGTCGGCGGCGCCGCGGCGCTCGTCGTCGCCGCCTACGTGCGCGCGAGCCGCACCGACGTCGACGGCACGACGGAAGCGGCGGCGCTCGTCGTGCTCGCGGCCGGCACGCTCGCCGGCAGCGGACAACTGGGGCTCGCAAGCGGCCTCTCCGCCGTGACCGGCCTGCTGCTCGTCGAGAAGTCGCGTCTCCACGCCTTTGCCGCGCGCCTCGACGGCGTGGATCTGCGCGCCGGCATCCGCTTTGCGGCGATGGCGCTCGTCGTGCTGCCGCTCGTGCCGGTGGGGCCGTACGGGCCGGCACCCGGCGTGCGTCCGCGCGAACTGTGGGCGCTCGTGCTCTTCTTCAGCGGGCTCAGCTTCGCCGGCCACGTCGCCCGCAAGGCCGTGGGGACGAAACACGGGCTGTGGGTGGCCGGCGCCCTCGGCGGACTCATTTCGTCGACCAACGTCACCCTCACGTTCGCGCGGGCGAGCCGCGAGCCCGACGCGCCGTCGCGCGCGCTCGGCGTCGGCACGCTTGCCGCGAACCTGCTGCTCTTCCCGCGCGTGCTCACCGCCACGGCCGTGCTCAACTGGCCGCTCGCCGTCGTGCTGCTGCCCCGCATGCTGCCGCCCTTCGTCCTGCTCGCGGCCGTGACGGCGTGGGGCGTGTGGCGCACCCCACCCCAGGCCGGCACGAGCCCGGCCTCCACCAATCCGCTGCGCGTGGGCGCGGCGCTGCAGATGGCCGTGCTCTTCCAGGTCGTGCTCTACGTCGTGGACGCGGCACAGGCGTGGTTCGGGCAGGCGGGCCTGCTCACCTCGGCGGCCGCGCTCGGGCTGACCGACGTCGATGCGCTCACCGTGACGATGGCGCGCGGACCGGGCGCGCGCGCCGCGCTCGACCAGGCGGCCCAGGCCATCACGGTGGGCATCCTCGCGAACACCCTGCTCAAGGCCGGTATCGCCGTGGTCATCGGCCGCGGCGCCTGCCGGCGTCTCGGCGTCAGTGCGCTGCTCGCCGTCGCGGCCGTGCTGGCCGCGCGGCTCTGGCTCGGCTGAAACGGCCGATTCCGCCGCGCCGCCCGGAGATTACCCGGGCACTGCACCGTCGTGACACGCCAACCGCCGGTGGGCGCGCATTTCCCCGTGGCACGGCGTTTGCGGCTGCGGATAGCAAGGACGGGACACCATGACGACGTTTCTCCGCCGCCTGCTCGCCGCCCTCGCACTCGATGCGAAGGTCTTCGAAGAAGTCGAGGCCGATCGCCGCGCCACCGGGCAGGCGCTCGCCGTGGTGCTGCTTGCCGCAGCCGCCGCGGGCATCGGCAATGCCGGCATCGGCAGCGGCGTGCCGGCCGTCATCGGCATCGTCGCCGTCGCGTCGGTGGCGGCGTGGACGGCGTGGGCCCTGCTCATCTACCTGCTCGGCACGCGCATCATGCCCGAGCGTGACACCTCGGCCGATCTCGGCGAGGTGCTGCGCACACTCGGCTTCGCTGCCGCGCCCGGCCTCTTCCGCGCCTTCGAGGTCTTCGGAGGCACGCGCTGGTTCGTGCTGCCCCTGACGTCGGTGTGGATGGTCCTCGCGATGGTCGTCGCCATCCGCCAGGCGCTCGACTACCGCAGCACCGGCCGCGCGGTGGCGCTCAGCCTGCTCGGCTGGGCCATCACCGTGGGCGTGGCGCTCGTGGTCGGGCTGCTGATGGCCCGCCCGGTGTCCTAGCGGCCGCCGCGGCGTTACGCCGCCGACGGCTTCGCGTAGTGACCGGTCTCGGTCTGGCAGAGGTAGCCGCTCTGCACGAGGCGGTCGAGCACCACCCCGCAGACGCGCGGCTCGAGCGCCCAGAGACGCCGGGCCTGCTCGGCCGTGAGCGTCAAGCCTGGCATCTCATCGAACTCGCGACGTATCGAGGCGACGAGTGCGTCGCCATCAGGTATCCGAGGAATCGCGTGCGCCACGGGAATCTCCCCCCGCGGTCACCACCGAGCGAAAGCCGTGCCACGGACGAACGGCGCGGCGGCGGCACGAGCAGACACGACGCCCTCCTCCCAGTGGCGCGGCCGGGGAGAATTCCGCGGACGATTCAGCGGCCGGCGGCGGCAAGCGGGAGATCGATGGTCACTTCGGTGCCGGCCCCGGCGATGCTGGCGATGCCGAAGTGGCCGCCGTGTTCGTCGACGACACGTTTGGCGATGGGCAGGCCGAGGCCGGTGCCGCGCGTCTTGGTCGTGAAGAACGGTTCGAGGCAGCGCGCCCGCACGTCGTCGGGCATGCCGGGCCCTTCGTCGAGGACGCGCAGCCGGTAACGGTCGCCGATGGGGTGGCCGGTGACGCGCACCACGCCCTGGTGCCGCATGGCCTGCGCCGCGTTGGTCATCAGGTTCAGTACGGCCCGCCCCATCTGCGCCGTATCGAGCCAGAGTTCGACGTCTTCCCCGCTCACCTCGAAACGCATCGGCGTCGCGGCGGGATCGTTTGCGACGAGCGCGACCGTGTCGCGCACGAGCCCGAGCAGCGACGCGCGGCGGAAGACCGGCGGCGCCGGCCGCGCGTAGACGAGCAGATCGCCGACCAGATGGTCGAGCGAGTCGACACGCGTGAGCAGATCGCCGAGCACCTTGCGGTCCGACGATTCGGCCGGAAAGCGCGTCTGGATGACTTCCACCACGCCGCGGATGGCGGCGAGCGGATTGCGCACCTCGTGGGCGACCACCGACGCCAGTTCGCCGATGCGCGCGAGTGTCTGCCGCTCCTGCAGCAGCTGCTCGAGGCGCTTCGTCTCGGAGAGATCGCGCAGGATGCCGGTGAACTTGCGCTCGCCGTTGACCGATGTCTCACCCACCGCGAGGTAGAGCGGGAACTCGCTGCCGTCCTTGCGGCGGCCGCGCACCTCGCGGCCGATGCCGATGATGCGGCGCGTGCCGGTGGCGAGGTAATGCCGCAGGTAGCCGTCGTGTTCGCCCGACTCGTGCGGCGGCATGAGCATCGAGACGTTGCGGCCTTCGAGCTCGTCGGCGCGGTAGCCGAACATCCTCTGCGCCGAGACGTTCGACCAGGCCATGATGCCCACGGCGTCGATGACGACGATGCCGTCGACGATCGTCTCGACGACGGCCTGGTGCAGGGCCTGCGTCTCTTCGAGGGCGCCTTCGGCGCGCGCCAGCCGGCCGGCCTGCACCGAGACGCGCGCCACCAGTTCGTCGCGCGACCGCGTGAGGTCTTCGCGCGCGTGGCGGTGCGCGGTGACGTCGGCGCCCTCGACGACCAGGTAGCGGCAGGCCCCATCCGGCGCCGGCACGGGCCGCACCGAGAAGTCGACCATGATGTCGGCGCCGTCGCGGGCGCGGTGTGTCGCGTCGAAGCCGTCCGGCGCTCCGGCGGCGGCCGCGGCGATGGCGGCCCGCAGCCGCTCGCGCTGCGCCGCGTCGTGCGCCCACCAGGGCGTCTCCCAGAACGGACGCATCACCACGTCGTCGCGCGTGACGCCGACGAGATCGAGTGCGGCGCGGTTCACTTCGAGCACGAGGCCATCGGGCGTGAGCAGACCGATGAACTCGAAGGCGCTGTCGATCATCACCTCGAAGCGCTCCTGGCGCAGCCGCAGCTGCGAGACGGCGGCGGCGCGGGCGTCCGCTTCCGCGGCCACGAGGCGCTGGCGTTCGAGCAGCAGCGCGAACCGCGGCGAGACCAGCTCGACGAGCACACGGTCGGCGGCGGTGAAGGGCGCGCCGGCATCGCGCGCCAGCTCGAGCGTGCCCACGGCGCGACTCGCGGCGACGAGCGGCAGGCGCAGCACGCTCTCGGGGCCGCCGGCCGCGCCCCCCCACGAGACATGCGCGGCGACGGCGGCGTCGGCCTCGAGCACGCCGCGCGTCGCCTCGACGAGCGCGCAGAGCCGCGTGAGGAGCGCCGTTGCCAGCGCGTGGTCGTCGGCGGCCGGCACGGCGCCGGCGGCGAGTTCAACGGCGGCGGCGAGCCGACGGGGATCGAGGTGTTCGAGGGGCTGGGCCATGGGCGCGCCGGTGGAGTGTATCCCGACACCGGAGCGCCGCGAGGCCCGAATATACTAGCGGGATGTCTCCCGCCACCATTCTCGTCGTCGACGACGAACAGTTGATCCGCTGGACGCTGCGTGAGCGGCTCACGGCGAGCGGCTACGACGTCGTGGAAGCGGGCTCAGGCGCCGAGGCGCTGGCCGCCTTCGGTGATGCCATCGATCTCGTGCTGCTCGACTTCAAGCTGCCCGATACCGACGGGCTGCAGGTGCTGCGCCAGCTGAAGGAGCTGCAGCCCACCGTGCCGGTCATCCTGCTCACGGCCTTCGCCTCGATCCAGACCGCGGTCGAAGCCATCAAGCAGGGCGCCTACGATTACGCCAAGAAACCGTTCGAGTTCGAGCAGCTCCTGCTCACGATCGGCAAGGCGCTCGAGACGAGCCAGCTCCGCCGCGAAGTCAAGGCGTTGCGCGCCCGCGACAGCGAACCCCACGCATTCGACCGCGTCATCGGC
>JBIKUN010000207.1:0-5588 GCA_044347565.1 Vicinamibacterales bacterium
GACCCCACCGGCGTGTGGACGGCCGAGCCGAGCTACCTCGTGCTCGGCATGGCGCTCGACGCGGCGCAGGAGGTGGGGCGTCGCTACGGCCAGAACGCCATCGTGTGGGCCGGGGCAGACGCCGTGCCGGAGCTGGTGCTGCTGCGGTAGAGGACCCTCGGCGCCCGCTGACCGCCAGGCCCTCGCTAGGACGCCGCCTTGGCGAGGGCGTCTGCCAGACGCACCTTGATGAACGCCTGTCTGGTCACGCCAAGACGGCGGGCCTCCTGATCGATGTCGCGCAGCAGGTCCACCGGGAAGTCCACGTTCACGCGCTGCACTGCGCGGCCCGGTCGCGTGGCCTTGGTCAGGTCCATGCGCGACGAGAGGTCCACGCCGTTGTCATGCATGGCGTCGAGGGTGGCGGCCGGGAGTGCCTTAGGCTTCGAAGTACGCTGCTGCTTCTTCATCACGTGCTCGCCTGACGGAGATGATTCGGATGCGCTGATCCGTGGGCGTCTGGGATCGTCGTCAAGGCCGGGCCGAGGGCCACCAGCGAGGCACGAGTCGAGCCCCTACGCCGTCATCAGGCGGCGTCCGCGCGGCCTGGGAATCGGCCGGCCCATATCGCGCGCGGCTTCCAGCCAGAGACTGATCGCGTCTTGCGCGTTGGCCACAGCTTCGGCGGGCGTGCCGCCGTGGGCCATGCAGCCCGGCAGTTCCGGAACATCCACCACGAAGGCGGCGTCCTCGCGGCTCCAGGCGACGACGAGTTCGTACTTGTGGGCCATGTCAGCCTCGCAGTCGGAGATTGTAATTGAGGATGGGCGCGGGCAGCACGTGAGCAGCGCGTCGCAGGTGCTGCGGCGCATCATCCACGGACTGTCGGCAGATTCTGCGCACGCGCGCCCCTGATGGTCGGATTCGCGTGAGCTCTCGAGCGGCACGGTGCTCGCATTGTCCGGTGCCATGCCCTGTGCGGCACGGCAACAGTCGCGGCCTGGATTCTCTCGCTTGCCGGACATGCTAGATGTGGCATAATCGCTCAGAGCCGCCATCGCTCAAGCCGGTGGTGTGGCTTGGCGACTCTCTCCGGGCTCTGAAGTCGTTTCCGTCCGCTGTGCAGGATGAAGTCGGCTACGCGCTGTTCCTGGCGCAGCGCGGTGAGAAACACCTCGCCGCCAAGCCAATGAAGGGGCTGGGCGCGGGCGTCCTCGAGGTTGTCGCCGATTACCGCGGCGATACGTTCCGCGCGGTGTATCTCGTGCGCTTCGTCGACCGCGTCTATGTCCTGCACGCGTTCCAGAAGAAGGCGAAGCATGGCGTCGCAACGCCTCAGACCGAGATCGACCTGATCAAGCGCCGCCTCAAGCAGGCTGTGGCGATCAGCGAAGGCAGGGAGTAGATCGATGGCGAAGAAGGCGTACGTCGTGGGCAGCGGCAACGTGTTCGCAGACGTGGGACATCCACGGCCGGCGGAGGCGCTGGCGAAGGCCGAACTGGCGCGGAAGATTGGCGCCATCATCGAGAGCCGAGGGCTCACGCAGGCCGCTGCAGCTGCGGTGCTCGAGATCGACCAGCCGAAGGTGTCTGCGCTCATCCGTGGGCGCCTGGCCGGCTTCTCGCTTGATCGGTTGGTGCGATTCCTCGTGCTTCTTGGCCATGACGTGGAGATCGTCGTCAAGGCCAGGCCCAGGGCCACCAGCCAGGCACGAGTGCTGGTGGCGTAATGCGCTCGCCAGCCCTGCAGCTGGACCAGATCGAACAAGCGCGCACGCTGGGCCGGTGAGGGTTACGGGCTGGGCCGCTTCGAAATCCACACCCCGTCCGCGGCCTGTTCCCACGGCAGCAGCGTCCCGTCGTCGAGCAGTTCGAATCGCTGCGCGGTCCGCGGAGCCTCGAGCAGTACGCGAATCGCGCGTCTCCAGATATCGACGCGTTCCACGATCCGTCGTGCCTGCCGAACGCGAGAGACGACGACCACTGCACGCGTAGGCTCCGAGAACAGGAAATCGTCGTCCTGCGTCAGGAACAGCACCTCTGGGTCGGTCAGGCGTTCACGAATTCCCGCGTCCGACACCCCGCGCAGGCCGAGTGTGATGATGTGCTCGGCGACCTCGCCATCCGCCAGCAGGCTGCGGAGCAGGGCGAGAGGGAAGTTCTCGTCGAGCAGAATCTTCACGACGCCTGGCGGACGGCGGGAGGCAGGTGCGCCGCCACGTGCGCCGCATAGCCGAGCGCGGCGCGCACCTGCTCAATCGACAGCTGATACTCGGTGGCGACCGTCTCGACGGTTTCTCCGGCGGCGATGAGCCCGACGACCGTGGCGACATCGATCCGGGTGCCGGCGATGCAGGGCTTGCCGAACCGGACGTCGGGGTTCATCGAGATGCCTGGATAGATGTCCATAGGGGCCTTGACGGACTGTAGCATGCAGCACGCCGATCGCGACTGTGGGTAGCCGGTCGGGATCGCTCCACAACGCCTGGGCGCCGATGCAGTCGATGCCGTGCTTCTCGACGTTGGCGACCGACTTCGCCGAGTCGAACTGTTGTGACGAGCGCCGCGTAAGTGCGGCCCCGGGACTCGAGCCCCCTACGCCGTCATCAGGCGGCGTCCGCGCGGCCTGGGGCGCGGGCAGGACGTGAGCAGCGCGTCGCAGGTGCTGCGGCGCATCATCCACGGACCGTCGGCAGATTCTGCACTCGCGCGCGCATGATCCTCAGATTTGCGCGACTTCTCGCGCGGCACGGCGCTCGCATTGTCCGGTGCCATGGCCGGATGTAGACTCCGTTCATGGCCGGGGAGGATCCGATGCGCTCGCCTGCGGCACGCGCCGACATGCGCCTCACCTACGACGACTTCGTGCTGTTGCCCGACGACGGGAAGCGCCACGAGATCATCGACGGCGAGCACTACGTGACGCCGTCGCCCAACGTGCGGCATCAGGTGCTGGTGCTGCGGCTCGCCTACGAACTCCAGCACTACTGCCGCTCGCAGCCGCAGGCCGGGCAAGTGTTCGCCGCGCCGCTCGACGTGCTGCTGTCGCCGTACGACATCGTGGAGCCGGACGTGTTCGTGGTCACCGGCGACCAGGCCGGCATCCTGACGGAGAAGAACGTGCAGGGGCCGCCAGCGCTGGTCATCGAGGTGCTGTCGAAGAGCACGCGCAAGCGCGACGCGCAGACCAAGCGGCGCCTGTTCGAGCGCACCGGCGTGCGCGAGTACTGGCTCGTGGACCCGGAGCTCGACGCCGTGCAGGTGTTCCGGCCGACGGCCGAGGGCAGGCTGGCCCGCGTGGTGGAGCTGACGGCCGAAGACGGAGACGTGTTGACCACGCCGCTGCTGCCTGGCTGTCAGATCGATCTGCGCGAGCTGTTCCGCGCACACCTCTAGCTCGACGATTCGCTCGCAACTGGCGAACAGCGGATTCGACGTACCGCCCTTGGCCACCGCTACTCCGAATGTGCGTACCGCGGACTCCGTCCGCGCGCTCGCGAAGCCCTGGTGTGCCTGAATCCAGAACAGGCCGGCATCCGCCTGGTCCGGCATGCGGGATGCATTCGTCTGGGCGGCGGAGGCGATTGCCGACGTGCTCCGCCACGGGGGCAACTTATATGTTGACTGCTGCGGCCAATGGCTCTACCTTCGAATGACGCCGCGCGAGTTCAAGCGCTGGCTGGCGTCCCAGGGATGCACCTTCTCCCCGGGCCGGGGCGGGCATCTCAAGGTGCGGCGCGGCCACCAAGAAAGACCTTGGACTCACGCCATGTTCTACGCAGTGAAGCTGTCGAAAGACACCGACGGGTCATGGCTCGTAGACGTGCCCGCCTTGCCCTTCGTGCATACGCACGGCCGTACGCGTGAGGCAGCGCTGGCGCGCGCCGTTGAGGCCGTGCTGACCGGCCTCGAGATGCTTGTGGACGACAAGGTCCAGATTCCCCGGCCGCTGCAGGCAGCGCCAGTCAGGGGAGACGCCGTGCGCGTGTCGGCGCTGGTGGCCGCCAAGATCGAACTGCACAACGCGATGTTGGCGCAGCGCGTGGGCAAGTACCGACTGGGGAAACTGCTCGACTGGCATCTCCCGCAGGTGGACCGGCTGGTCGACTTCCGCCATCAGTCGAAGCTGGACCAGATCGAGCAGGCGCTCACGGCGCTCGGACGTCGGCTGGTTGTGACGAGCGCAGCGTAGAGACGCGTTCCAGCCGGGGCAGATGCTGCGGCGCGTCGTTCACGGATCGTGGGCAGATTCTGCACTCGCGCGCGCGTGATCTTCAGATTCGCGTGAGTTCTCGCAGGGCACGGCGCTCGCATTGTCCCGTGCCATGGCCAGATG
Organism: Vicinamibacterales bacterium; assembly: GCA_044347565.1. Lineage (GTDB taxonomy): Bacteria > Acidobacteriota > Vicinamibacteria > Vicinamibacterales > UBA2999 > CADEFD01. Next base: position 4,316 of record JBIKUN010000207.1, read on the forward strand.
TAGACTCCGCTCATGGCCGGGGAGGATCCGATGCGCTCGCCAGCGGCACGCGCCGACATGCGCCTCACCTACGACGACTTCGTGCTGTTCCCCGACGACGGGAAACGCCACGAGATCATCGACGGCGAGCACGTCGTGACCCCGTCGCCCAACGTGCGGCATCAGCGGCTCGTGCGGCGGCTGCTTGTCGCGATCGAGCTGTACCTCAAGGCCAATCCGCATGCCGGTGAGGTGTTCTCCGCGCCGCTTGACGTCGTGCTCTCTCATTTCGACGTCGTCGAGCCCGACCTGTTGTTCGTGGCTGGCGACCAGGCCGGCATCCTGACCGAGAAGAACATCCAGGGGCCGCCCGCGCTCGTGGTCGAGGTGCTGTCGAAGAGCACGCGCAAGCGCGACGCGCAGACCAAGCGGCGCCTGTTCGAGCGCACCGGCGTGCGCGAGTACTGGCTGGTGGACCCGGAGCTCGACGCCGTGCAGGTGTTCCGGCCGACGCCGGAGGGCAGGCTGGCCCGCGTGGTGGAGCTGACGGCGGAAGACGGAGACGTGTTGACCACGCCGCTGCTGCCTGGCTGCCAGATCGACCTGCGCGAGCTGTTCCGGAAGCACATCTAGTTCGTCGGCCTCCACCTTCGACACGTTCTGGGCGTGCACCCGTCCTCGGCGGCGCACACCGAGACCTCTCCTGTCGCAGCGAGCCCGTATACTTGCGCCGCATGGACGTGGCAACCAAGAGCGTCACAGGGAACAACGAGTGGCCGGCCCGCTAGGCCCCATCCGTCGCCGGCTCCTTGCCGAAGACCTCGTGCGTCTGCGCCGGTCTGACGACCAGCGCCGCTACGCCGCCAGTCAGCGCCTGGGCCGGATCGACCCCAACCCGCACCAGATCGACGCCGTGGTCTTTGCCCTGCGCCGCATCCCGGAAGGCGGCTGCATACTGGCGGATGAGGTCGGCCTCGGCAAGACCATCGAGGCGGGGCTCATCATCTCGCAGCTCATGGCCGAGGGGAAGCGGCGCATCCTGCTCGTCGTGCCCAAGTCGCTGCTGGGCCAGTGGCAGAACGAGCTGCATGCACTGTTCGGCATCGAGGCCCGCGAAGGCCGGCTCGACCCCGAGGCGTTTGCCGGGTCGGGGGTGTTTCTCACCCACCGGGAACTGGCCGGCGGCCCGAAGGGAGCGTCGGTGCTCAAGGCGGTAGACCCGTTCGACCTCGTGGTGGTGGACGAAGCCCACGAGGTATTCTCGGCCGTCTACAAGCGCTACGATAAGGACGGC
>JBIKUN010000209.1:0-5585 GCA_044347565.1 Vicinamibacterales bacterium
GCCCGAACGGCCACGGTGACCCCGGCGTCTGCGGTGTTCGGACCCGTGAGTGCTACGGCCTCGGACGGCCTGCGCGGTCTGGCAGGCCGCCATGGCCGCCTGGTGGTCACCAAGGTGGAATACCGCGGCATCGAGCCCGTGGATACGGTGTTGAAGACGGCCATTCTGGATGGCGATAGCGACGCGCTCGACACCGACACGGTCGATGCGCTGCTGGCTCTGCCGCTCGCGGCCGGCGACGCGGTGGGTGAGGACGGCGAGCACGACGCGTCGTCCGCCATCCGCGAGGCGGTCGACGCCGACGTATTCGCCGACCAGGCCACCATGTCGTCGCGCGAGGAAGCGCGCTTCCGCCAGATGCTGCGGCAGCTCGATCACTACCTGGCCGACCAGGTGCTGCTGAAGCGGCGCAAGCGCGACAAGCTCGACCAGGACATCCACGAGCTGGAGAAGAAGCGCGACAAGTCGTTGGGCACGCAGGCCAGCAGCGATCTGGCGGCGCGGCTCGACAAGCTGCGCAAGGCATCCGCCGCCATCGACCGGGAGATCGAGGCCCTGCAGGACGGCGGCGACGAGGAATACCGCCAGTGGCGCGACCGCTTGCATGAGCGGCGCTACAGGCCGCCGGTGGAAGTGCCCATTCTGGACGTGCGCTTCACGATCGCGGGGGAGGTGTGATGCTCAGGATCCTTCACACTGCAGACCTGCACCTGGGCCTTGAGTTCGGGCAGCTCGACGGGGACGACCGTCGCAAACTGGCACGCGCGCGCCTCAAGGTTGTGGGCCAGATCCTCAACGTGGCCGATCAGTTCGCGGTGGACGCCGTGCTGTGGGCCGGCGACATCTTCGATGCGCCCGACGTGTCGGCCGACTGGTGGGGCGGGTTCGCCGCCGCGCTGGCCTCGCGCCCGGGCTGGACGCGCCCGGTGATTCTGCTGCCCGGCAACCACGACCCGATCCGGTCGGGCTCGGTGTTCGAGAAGGGGCATGCCTTCCGCGCGCAACTGCCGCCGTGGGTCCACGTGGTTGACCGCGACGACTTCGAGTTGGCGATCGGCGAGCACGCCGTGATCTACGCCGCGCCGTGTCGGTCTACCGCAGGAGCCGAAGACCTCGCCCTGACCCTGCCGGCGAGGGCTGACGGCGACCAGCGGATTCGCATCGGCTTGGTGCACGGCTCCACCTTCGACCTCGCCGATCACCAGACCAACTTTCCGATTGCCACTGACGCCACCACGCAGCGCGGGCTCGACTACCTGGCCGTGGGCGACACCCACGGCTACCGCGAGATTCCGGCGAACGCGACCGCGCCCATCGTCTACCCGGGTGCGCCCGAGCCGACCAGCTTCGCCGATGCCGGTGCCGGCGACGTCGCCATCGTGTCGTTCAAGCGGGCGGGCGCCCGGCCGCAGATGCATCGGGTCAAGGTGGCGCAGTGGACGTGGCGTGAGGAGACGGTCACACGCCTCGCGCAGCTCCGCGCCCTGGCGGCCGATGACCTGATCGACACGGTGTTGCGGCTGCGCGTCGATCTTGCGGTGTCTGCCGCGGAAGAGAAGGAGGTCGAACGCCTCATCGCGCTGTTGAAGGGGACGTCTGCCACCACTGGCCGCGCGGGTGCGCTCGTTGTTGACCGCCGCCAGTTGCGCGCGCAGCCGCCGTCGCTCGAGGAGCTTGGTGAGCTGCCTGAGACGCTCACGAATGTCGCCGCCAGGTTGAGCGCGGAGGCGCAGGCCTCGGCACAGGGGTCGGACCAGGCGCGGCGCGCCCTGCGACTGCTGGCGCAGTACGTGAGCGAGGCCGCACAGTGAGGCTCCTGCGGCTCGAGGTCGAGAACTTCCGCGGCGTGCGCTCTGCCACGCTCGACTTCGGCCCGGGCGTGAACGTGCTGCACGGTCGGAACGAACTCGGCAAGTCCACCCTGGCGGAGGCCGTGCGGGCGGCCTTGCTGACCAAGCCGTCGTCGACACAGGCCGACACCTTCCTTCGCTGGGACGGCGTGGTGCCCACGCGCGTCGCGCTCACGTTCGAAGTGGCCGGCGAGGTGTGGCGGGTCACCAAGCGGTTCAGCTCGCCTTCGAGCGCGCTGCTCGAGCGGCAGGTCGGTGCCCAGGCGGGCAAGTGGCACACGATCGCGCAGGCCGGAAATGTCGAAGGCAAGCTTCGCGAGTTGCTCAGCTGGGGGATGGCCCCGCCGGGAGGCAAGGGCGCGCTGTCGAAGAAGGAGAGCTACCTGGTGGTGGCGCTGCTCGGTCGGCAGGGCGAGGTGGCGCAGATTCTGGAGTCGAGCCTCGAAGGCGACCAGGACGACACCGGGAAGGTGTCGATCACGAAGGCGTTGGGCGCCCTTGGCAGCGATCCGCGGGTGACCAACCTCATCGAGCGACTCGTCGAGCGAACCGACGAGGTCTTTACGCCAACCGGCAGGACGAAACAGACGGCCGATTCACCGCTGTTCATGCTGCAGCAGAGGGTGAAGGACGCTGTGGCTGAACTCGACGTGCTGCAGGAGAAGGCAGAGGAGAGCCGGAAGATCGCGGCGCTCGTGGTGGCGGCCCACGATGAGTGGCTGCGACTCGCGGCCGCGCACCGGGAAGCAGAAGGCGCGCTGAAGGCGGCCCAGCTCCGGCACGAGCACGGCCAGGCGCGCAGACAGCTACAGGGCGAAATCGACGAGTGCCGGGCCGCGCTCGATCAGGCGGCGCAACTGCGCGATCGCCTCGTTGGCCTGCGTGCCGGGCTCGACGCGGCGGTGGAGGCCGAACGCGCTCAGAAGGCGACCGTCGCTGATGCTGTTGCGGCCGTTGATGGGCTGTCGCGTCAGGTGCAGGAGGCGTCGGAACACGTCGTGCGCGCGCAGGCGGCCCTGGCCCGCACCGGCCTCGAAGACGAGGCCAGCCGGCAGCAGCGGCGCATCGTGCTCACCGGGCAGAAGGCCGCCGTTCAGGACCGGTTGCGACAGGTCCAGGCGGCCGAGGCGATCACCGCGCGACTGGCGCAACTCGAGAGCGAGCTCGTTGCCGGGCTCGACGCTGTTGCCGCACGGAAGGCTGACCAGGAACGCGCGCTCGCCGCGCTCGGCCACGCAACGTGGTCGGCTGAGCTGTCGTCGCTGCTGGAGGTCGAGAGCACGGCCCAGCGGCTTCACAGCTCCAGTGACGAGGCGCAGGCGCGCCTGAACGCCGCGGCAGCCGCCCTGGCGCACGCCGAGGCAGAGTTGTCGGCGGCCGAGTCGCATCGCCAGCAGAAGGCGTGGCTGTCAGATCCAGCCCTCGCCGCCGTGTCCGCGGAGATCGAACGGCTCGAGGCGGTGGAGCGGCATCTCCGCGCCGATGCCGTGCGCAGCGGCATCGTGGCCCTCGAGGGTCTCGGCGAACAGCGCCGAGGCCACCTCGACGCAGCGACTCAGAGACGCGAAGAGGCATCGCGTCTCGAGCAGGAGGCCGCGGCACGCGAACTGCCGTCCGCCGAGCGCGTTGCGGAGTGGCGGGAGTGGGAGGCCGAGCTGGGGGCAGAGGCTCCGGCCGGGCGACAGGGCCTCGCCGCCTCGGTGGCCGCGGCGTTGGTCGCAGCGGTCGCCGGCGTTGTCGTCGGCACCATGGTGTTCCTCGCGGATGCCGGTGCCACAGCGGCCGTCGCGGCCGCACTCGTGGCGGCGGTGCTGGCCGGCGCGCTGGTGTGGCAGCGCGCCAGCACGCGCGATGGTGCGGCAGGCGCGGTGCTCGAGCGACGCAGGCTGCTGCAGGAACGCTTGGCGCGGGAGGTGCAGCCGGCGCTCAAGCGCGCGAAGATCGCGAGTGTCTCCGAGGTCGAGGGGGCCAGACGGTCACTCGACGAGATGAAGACCCGGGCCGGCGTGCTACGCACCGAGGCCGCGCACGACGATCAGGAGGCAGCCCGGCTCGCAGGTCAGGTGGCCCCGCTCGAAGGATTGCGGCTCGAACTCGCCGGCTTGGTCAACAGCGCCGGCTCCGGGGAGCGCACGGACCTCCGGCAACTGCTCGAGGAATGCGGCTCCGACCCGGTGAAGGTGCGGGCCAGGCAGGACGCCGCGCGGGCGCATCTCGCCACGCAACAGGCGGCACTGAGCCAGGCTGCCGATGCGGCGGTAGTCGCCGCGCGTGAGGTCAGAGATCAGAAGAACGGCCTGCACGGACAACTGGTGAAAGACGCGGCTGCGGCCACGGCGCAGTACGACGAAGCGCGGCGCCGGTGCGATCCGGCCCGCGTCGCCCAGCTCCGGACGCAGATTGCGGCATCAGCCGTCCTGGCCGAGGAGCCGATCGCGGTCGAGTCCGCGAAGGCCGACGTTGATCGTGCCAGGGACGCTCTCAGCAAGGCATCGGCGACCGCCGACGCGTCGCGCCGTCAGGTTGACGATCTGCGGCCCGCCGTGGAGCAGCATCTGACGACCCTTGGAGAGGACTCGGCGGGTGCACGCGCGAAGGCCGAGGCCGAGATGGCAGACATCGACGCGCAGCTTGCAGCCTTGGATCAACCGTCGAGCGATGGGTCGGCCGATGCCGCCAGGGCTCTGGCCGAGGCCGAGCGCAGGCGCGACGAACTGAACGGCCAGCTTGTCCACGCGAAGGCCAGCGTCGAGCGAGCGACGGCCGCAGTGTCGGCGGCCGCGGCAATGCTCGCCGATGCCAGTACTCGGGTGGCATCGACGGAGGGCGCCCTGAACGCCATCGACACCGTGGCTCTCGAGGCGCGCCTGCTGGCTGCGTCGCAGCATCCGGCCTTCGCAGAGCAAGACGTGCTCGGGCTGGACGTCGCCTCAGCGCGTGATGCGCACGAAGTCTCGGCGAAGAAGCTGCACGACTGCGAAGGCCATTTGAATGCGGCCAAAGGGCAGCTCCACCTTGTGGGCGGCCACGCCGTGGCCGAGCGCCTCGCACGCCAGGAAGAGATCGTCGCGATGGCGCGTCAGGAGTACGAGGACAGGGAGCTGACCGAACGAGCCGCGCTTCACCTGCTCAACGAGATCAAGACGGCGGAAGCGGAGGCGACGTCCAACCTCGGACGCACGCTGGCGGGCCCCGTCACCGAGATGCTGAAGCAGTTGACGGGCGGCCGCTACGGCGCCATCGAGTTCGCCACAGACCTCACGGCCGGCGGTATCTCAGCCGCCGGAGCGTCGCGTGGGATGGAATCCTTGTCCGTCGGCACCAGGGAACAGATCGCGACGCTGGTGCGCCTGGCCATCGCCGCGCAACTGCAGACCGCGCTCGTGCTCGACGACCAGTTGGTGCACAGCGACACCGAGCGCCTGCAGTGGTTTCGCGACCGTCTGTGCGCGTCGGCCCGCGAGCGGCAGCATCAGATCGTCGTGATCACGTGCCGGCCCGGTGACTACCTTCCGCCTGAGGGGGCAGACATCGCCGATCCCGTGCACGTCGTGGACTTGTCCACGGTGGTTGACGCATCCGTCTGATGGAGCGCCGATGAACGTGCGCACAGAGATCCCTGCGGAGGTGGTCGAGGCCTACCGCGCGACCTTGTTGCTACGGTCAGAACGCGGTCGTGTGGGCAGGGGCAGAAGCCGTCCCCGAGCTTCTACTGTTGCGGTAACTCAAGGGACG
>JBIKUN010000085.1:0-19542 GCA_044347565.1 Vicinamibacterales bacterium
GCTGCGCCGGCGGCGCCGGCTTCGTCTCGACCGACATCGCGCTCGACCCGTCGGTGAAGAGCGGCTACACGGTGGCGCTCGCGGCTGGTGCGGGTGCGGCGGCGCAGGGCGTGGGCTGCGACGGTGCCGCGGGCACCAGCGCCTTCGTCGCCACCGCAGTGCCGGTGACCTTCCAGACGAGCGGCAATCGCTCGTTTGCCAGCACGATCGCCGGCACCATCTTCTGGAACAACACGGCGGTGGCCCCGACCGAGGCGCAGATGGCGCCCGGTGGCGGCGGCACGGCGCTGCAGTAGACCAGCCGGACCTTCCGGCTCAGGCGGTGCGGGGACGGCGCGCTGGTCGCGTCGTCCCCGTTCGTCTGTACCGGCGCGGCCTACGAAAGCCGCTACAATACGGGAATGACCGCCAGCAGCGATGCCGCGCCGTCCACGGCCACGTCCCTCATGTGGGTGGCTGCGTGCCTCGGCCTCGGCGCGTCGGCCGAATCGACGCGCGTGCACTACAAGCTCCTGACCGACCCGTCGTACGCCAGCATCTGCGACGTGAGTGCCACGGTCAGCTGCACCAACGCCTATTCGAGCGCCTACGGCGCCATCGCCGGCGTGCCGACGGCCATGCTCGGCGTGCTCTTTTTCTCCGGCGTCCTGCTCGTGCTCGCGTTGACCTCGCGGTCGGCGGCCAGCCGGGCCCACGCCTCCGGCTACGTGCTGGTGATGTCGGCCATCGGCCTGCTGTTCGTCGGCTACCTGGGGTACGCCTCGCTCGTCGTGCTGAAGACCATCTGTCTGCTGTGTGTGACCACCTATGTTGCGGTGGTCGGATTGTTCGTGTCGGCCGTCACGGCCACGAGGGTGTCCATGAGCGCAATGCCCGAGCGACTGGCCGCGGATCTCCGCCGCCTCCTTACCACGCCTGCCGCGATGTCGGCTGTCGTCGCCTTCGTCGCCGCCGCCGCCGCGCTGCTGTGGTCGTTCCCGAGCGACACCGTCATGGCCTCGTCGGGCGAACCCGGTGTGGCCGAAGAGCAGGCCGTGGCCATCCCGCCGCTCCAGCCGGCCCAGCAGGCCGAGCTCGAGAAGTTCATCGCCGCGCAGCAGCGCGTGCCGGTGATGGTGGCGAGTGAAGGCGCCGCGGTCGTGCTCGTGAAATTCAACGACTACATGTGCCCGCCGTGCGGCCAGACCTTCGCCGAGTACAAGCCCGTGCTCGCGAAGTGGGCGAAGGAATATCCCGGGAAGCTCAAGTTCGTCACCAAGGACTATCCGCTCGATCCGGAGTGCAACCAGCTGGCGCCGGGCGGCAGCCACCTGGCCTCGTGCGAGGCGGCCGTCGCGGTGCGTCTGGCCCGCGAGAAGGGCAAGGCGGCGGCGATGGAAGACTGGCTGTTCGCCAACCAGCCGTCACTGACGCCGGCGTCGGTGAAGACCGCCGTGCAGGCGATTGCCGGTGTGTCTGACTTCGATGCCCGCTATCAGGCCACCCTGCAGCTCGTGAAGGGCGACATCGCCCAGGGTGGCCAGCTACAGGTGCAGGGCACGCCGACGTTCTTCATGAACGGCATCCGCCTCCCGGGCCTGCGCGCCTCGTTCCTCGACGCCGCGATCGCCCTCGAGATGAAGCGCGCCGGCGTCGCGCTGAAGTAAGGCGCGGGCGCTGCCCGGGATTTCCCGGAGATGCACGGCACGCCTCGCCGGGCAGGGCGCACGGACGGGGCCGATCGACCGATAGATTGGGAAGGCCGGTTCGGACCGGCCCGAACTGGCGCCCCATGCTTGCGATCGAAACCGAAGGCCTCACAAAAGACTATCTGGTCGGCTTCTGGCGGCCGCGTCCCTACCGGGCGCTGCACGACCTGACGCTGAGCGTCGAACGCGGCGACGTCTTCGGCTTCCTCGGCCCGAACGGGGCGGGGAAGAGCACGGCCATCAAGCTGCTGATGCAGCTCATCTATCCCACGAGCGGCACGGCGCGGATCCTCGGCCGCCCGGTGGGCGATGTCGAGATGCGCCGGCGCATCGGCTTCCTGCCCGAGAATCCGTCCTTCTACGACTACCTGACAGCCGAGGAACTGCTCACGTATTTCGCCAGCCTGTTCGACGTGCCGGCTGCCGAACGCGCCGCGCGCGTGTCGCGCGTGCTCGACGAGGTGGGGATCGGCGCAGAGCGCCGCATGCGCCTGCGCTCCTACTCGAAGGGCATGGTGCAGCGCGTCGGCATCGCGCAGGCCATCATCAACGACCCGGACGTCGTGTTCTTCGACGAGCCGATGTCGGGGCTCGATCCGCTCGGCCGACGCGACGTGCGCCAGCTGCTGCTGCGGTTGCGCGACCGCGGCTGCACGGTGTTCTTCAGCTCGCACATCCTCTCGGACGCCGAGGCGCTGTGCAGCCGCGTCGCCATCATCGCGCAGGGCCGGCTCGCCGGCGGCGGCCGCCTCTCGGACATCGTCGGCGTCGATCTGCTCGGCTGGGAGCTCATCGCCGACGGCGTGTCGCCGGCCGCGCTCGATGTGCTGCGGGCCCGCGCCCGCCAGGTCACGCCGCTCCACGACGGCCGCTACACCGTGGACCTGCCGCCCGAGGCGCCCGAAGCCACCGTGCACGCGCTGGCGGCGGCCGGCGGCCGCCTGGTGTCGCTCAATCCCGTGCGCCACACGCTCGAGGACTACTTCGTGCAGCACGTGGCGCAGGCGGCCACGCGGGAGGCGGCGCTGTGAACCTCGCGGCCGTGCGCAAGGTGGCGGTGGCGGTCTTCCGCGAGTCGGTGCGCGACCGCGTGCCCTACAGCCTCGTCATCTTCGCCGTCATCCTCATGGCCGCGTCGTTCCTCATGAGCCGGCTGACGGCGGGGCAGGACCTCAAGGTCATCAAGGACCTCGGGCTGGCGACGATGAACGCCATCGGCCTGCTCATCGCCATCTTCATCGGCACCGGCCTCGTCGCCAAGGAAGTCGAGCGGCGCAGTATCTACGCCGTGCTCTCGAAGCCGCTGTCGCGTCCGAGCTTCCTCGTCGGCAAGTACGCCGGCCTCGTGCTCACGCTGGCCGTGAACCTGGCGCTGATGACACTGGCCTTCTACGCGATGCTCCAGTTCATGCATCTGACGACCGACGACTGGATCAAGCAGGGCTGGCGGGCGCCGGCGCTCGATCCGCGCCTGCTCGTCGCCGTCGGCCTCATCGGCGTGCAGCTCATGCTCACGACGGCGGTGGCGCTCTTCTTCTCGACCTTCTCGACGCCGATGCTGTCGATGCTGCTGACGCTGGCCGTGTGGGTGGCGGGGCAGTTCAGCGGCGACCTGCGCAACTTCCAGGCGGCGGTGGATTCGCCGGTGGCGGTGGCGATCGCCCGCGGGTTGTACTACGCGCTGCCGAACCTCGACGCACTCGACGTGAAGAACGAAGTGGTGCACGGCCTGGCCATTCCCTGGCCGGCCGTCGGCCTCGGCGTGGCGTCGATTGCTGCCTATATCGGCGTGCTCCTCGCGGGCGCCGTGCTCATCTTCAACCGGCGCGACTTCAAGTAGCCCCGTGACCACCCGCGCGACTCCCGTGCACGACCGCGCCACGCTCGTCCTTGTGGTGGTGCTGCTTGCGACCGCCATCGGCCTGCAGGCCGTGCGCGAGCGCATCGCGCCGCCGCGGGCGGCGGCGGTGCCCACGTTGTGGCTCCAGTCGCCCGATGTGGCCCGGCGGCTGATGCTCTCGTTCACCGATCTCGCCGCCGACATCTACTGGATGCGCGCCGTCGTGCACTACGGCGGCGAACGCCGCTCGGCGGCGACCGCGGGACGTTACGCGCTGCTCTACCCGCTGCTCGACATGGCGATCACGCTCGACCCGCATTTCGACGTGGCGGCGCGGCTCGGCGCGATCTTCCTGAGCGAAGGCTACCCGGGCGGCCCGGGCCGGCCCGATCAGGCGCTGGCGCTGCTCGAGAAGGGCATGCGTCGCGATCCGGACCGCTGGCAGTATCCACACGACATCGGCTTCGTGCAGTACTGGTGGCTCAAGGACTACCCGGAGGCGGCCCGCCAGTTCGATCGCGCCGCGAAGCTGCCGGGGGCGCCGCTCTGGCTGCGCACGATGGCGGCCGTCACGCTCACGAAAGGTGGTGAGCGCGAGTCGGCGCGGACGCTGTGGCAGGAATTGCTCGACACGGCCGACGTGGACTGGCTGCGCCAGGCGGCCACCTTCCGCCTGCGCCAGCTCGCCGCGCTCGACGACATCGACGCCCTCACCGCCATCGTGGCGCGCGTGCGGCCGGGTGTCGCCGGTCCGATCGACTGGAACACCCTGGTGCGCGCGCGTGTGCTCGCGGCCGTGCCCACCGACCCGACCGGGGTGGCCTACGAACTGACCGCCGACGGCACCGTGACGATCGGGCCGTCGTCCACGCTCGGCCCTCTTCCCACGCTGGAGCGCACGCCGTGACGCCCGAGACCTTCGTCCTCGTCGTCGCCGGCCTCTTCGGGCTGCTCGTCGGCTCGTTCCTGAACGTCTGCATCTTCCGGCTGCCGCGCGGCACCTCGATCGTGTGGCCGGCGTCGGCCTGCGGCAGCTGCAAGCGCGAACTGCGCTGGTTCGAGAACATCCCCATCGTGAGCTGGGCTGTGCTCGGCGCCAAGTGCGCGCGCTGCAAGGCGCCGATCTCGATTCAGTATCCGCTCGTCGAAGCGACGACGGCCGTGCTCTTCGTGCTGGTCGCGGCGACCACGCCGGCCGGCCCGCAACTGGCGGCCCACCTGCTCTTCGTGTGCGCGCTCATCGTGCTCTTCGGCATCGACCTCGAGCACCAGATCCTGCCGAACAGCATCACGCTGCCGGGGATCGTCATCGGCGTGCTGTTCTCGCTCGCCGGGCCGCCCGGCTGGCGCGCGTCACTGCTCGGCGTGCTGCTCGGCGGCGGCGTGCTCTATGCGATCGCCTGGGGCTACTACGCCGTGCGCCGCGAAGAAGGCCTCGGCATGGGCGACGTGAAGATGCTCGGCATGATCGGCGCGTTCCTCGGCTGGCAGGCCGTGTTGCTCACGCTCGTGCTGGCATCGCTCTCGGGCGCCGTCATCGGCGTGGCGATGATTTCGCTGCAGCGCGGCTCGATGAAGTACGCGCTGCCGTTCGGCACCTTCCTCGCCATCGGCGCGCTCGTCGCGATGCTGGCCGGACAGCCCATCATCGACTGGTACGTCGGGTTCTACTGATGCCGCCGTTCTCGCCTGCCGGGTACCTGCTGCTCGGCTTCACGGCGTTCGTCGGCTTCCTCGCCGGCCTGCTCGGCTTCGCGCTGCTGCGGGTGCTCTCGGGGGCGCGGGATTCCGGGCGCCGCATGCGCGAATCCACCGCCGATACCGCCATTCTGTCGGCGGCGCTCGAAGAGGCCGTGGGCAAACTCCGGCGGCAGGAGCGATCCACGCTGGCACGCGCCGAGGCCTCCGAGCGCCTCAACGCGCAGATCGTCGAGGGTCTCACCTCCGGCCTGCTCGTGGCCGGCGCCGACGGCAAGGTGCGGATGCTCAACCCGGCGGGGCATCGCATTCTCGGCGTGGCGCCGCGGCCCATGCCGGCGCCCATCGACGACCTGCTCGCCCCCGTGCCGGCGCTGGCCGCGCTCGTGCGCGACGCGGCCGCCGGGCGGCGCACGGTGTCGCGCCGCCACATCGCCACCGGCGACACGTCCGGCGGCCCGTCGCATCTGGGCGTGACGCTGTCGCCGTGGAGCGGTGGACCCGGCGAGTGCGGCGTCATCTGCCTTTTCAGCGACCTGTCGCGTGTCGTGGCGCTCGAACAACAACTGCGCCTGAAGGATGCCCTCGCGCGTCTCGGCGAACTCACCGCGGGTCTTGCGCACGAGTTCCGCAACGGCCTGGCCACCATCCACGGTTACGCGCGGCTGCTCGACCCGGCGGCGCTGCCGGCGCCGCACGGCGCCTATGCCGAGGGCATCCGCGGCGAGACGCAGACGCTCGGCGATGTGGTGACGAAGTTCCTCGAGTTCGCGCGCCCGGAGCGCGTGACGTTGCAGCCGCTGGCCCTCGAGCTCGTCGTGCGGCGGGCGGTGCACGACGTGGACGCCGATGGCGCGCACGTGACCGTGGCCGGCACGTTCGGTCAGGTGGAAGGTGACGACGTGCTGCTGCGGCAGGCCTTCTCGAACCTCGTGCGCAATGCCGTCGAAGCCTGCGAGCGCGCCGGCCGTACGCCGGCCGTGGAGGTGCGGGGCGCCGTGCATGCCACCGACGGCGTCGTCGAGGTGACCGTGGCCGACAACGGCCCGGGGCTGCCCGACGCGGACCGCGAGCGGCTGTTCCAGCCGTTCTTCACGACGCGGTCGGAGGGCACGGGCCTCGGCCTTGCGCTCGTACTCAAGTTCATCGTCACGCACAACGGACAGGTGCGCGCGGCCAACCGTGCCGACGGCGGCGCGGTGTTCACCGTGCGGCTGCCGCTGCGCGTGCCGGCGCCGGCCCTGACGCAGTAGCTGCCACGACGGCCGCGTCGGTGCCGCGCAGCTTCTGCGCCGCGGCGGCTTCGCGTGCCGGCTGTGTGGCGCGCGTGTCCCGCCGTTTCCCCGGAAATCCCGCAATCGATCGACCGCGCGCGCCGCTGGCGCGGCCGTTGCAGCCTGTCGTGGTGCCGGGCACCGCGGGTCGCCCGGAAGGAGGCGCGTCGTGCGCAAGGGATGCGACAAGGGGTTCACGCTGATCGAGGCGATCGTGGCGCTGGCGATCATCACGAGTGGCGTCATGAGTCTGGCCGGACTCGCGCGTCAGGTCACCGACACGGTGGCGCGATCGCGCCGCCATCTGGCCGCGGCCATCTTCGCCGACGCGTTCGTCGCGATACGTGCGGCGACGCCGCTCGCGCCGACGGCGGCCGACTGCCTCAGCCGCGATGTCGGCGGCTGCTTCGACACGCTCGACGGTGACGGCCGTGTCACGGCGGGGAACGCGGCCTTCGTGCGGCGCTGGCGCATTGCCGCCGTCGCGGCCGCGCCGGCGCCGGCGTGGAGCCTGACGGTGTGTGTGGTGCCGGCCGAGTTGCGCGCCGTAGTGGCGCCGGCGCCGGGAGCCTGCGTGGCGCGCATCGTGACGGAGATGGCGTCATGACGGCCAGGTGCGCGCGAGGTGCCACGCTCATCGAACTGCTCGTCGCGCTCGCCCTGCTCGGCCTGGCCATGAGCGTCGTGGCGGCGCTCACGATCCCGGTGCTCGCGGGGTTCGAGGCCGAACCGGCCGCCGCCGACGCGCAGCAGCGCGCGCGCAGCACGCTGCACGTGCTCATCGACGACGTGCAGCGCGCCGGCTCGGGCTTTCTGCATGAGACCGACGCGGGGCCGGGGCTCGGACTCCCGGCGCTCTGGCCCGACGCCCTGCGCACCGGCGGCTGGGCTGTCGCGCCGCGCCCGAACACGCTCACCGCGTGGCATGCACCGCGCGGGGCCGCGCATGGCACGACACGCGCGGCTGTCGTGGCCGGTAGCGTTCTGGTGCCTCTTGCGCGCCCGGCGTTCTGTTCGGGCCTCACGCCCACGTGCGGCTTTGCCGCAGGGGATGAGGTGGTGCTCTTCCTGCCGCACGGGCGCTTCGCCGTGGCCACCATCGCGCAGGTGGACGCCCCGCTCGACCTGCGCCTCATGGCCCCGCTCGCCGAGGCGTGGCCGGCGGGCACGGCGGTGGCGGCCATCATCGCGCATACCTACGAGCTTCGCGCCGATCCCGCCACGGGCCTGGCGCAGATCGTCCGCCGGCTGGGCAGCGGTCCGCCGACGCCGGTCGTGGATTTCGTGCGGCGCTTCGAGGTCGAGTGGATTGGCGCGACTGGCGCCCCGCGCGTGCATCTCGCGCCCGACGGTTCCGAGGAACACGCCACCGGGGCGCCGGCACCGCCGGTGGCCGGTGTGGCGGTGGATGCGGCCTGGCCGGCCGGAGAGAACTGCGCGTTCTTCCGCGATGCGGCCGGCGGCGCGCACTGGCGCGGTGCGGCGGGCGGCATGGCGCCGGCGCCACTCGCGGTCGCGTCGCTCGGCGATGGGCCCTGGTGCCCGTCGCCGCTGGCGCCCGTGCGCTGGGACGCGGATCTGGCCCGCGTCGACGGCGTCCGCGTCCTCCTCAGCATCGCCGTGGCCGTCGACACGCTGCGGCCGGCCGCGGCACTCGGGCTCGCCAGACGTCCCGGCGCGCGCCTCGTGCCCGACCTGGTGCTCGAGACCACCATACGCGCCGGCCGGCGCAGCGGGGGGCTGTGACATGCGGATCGCGGCCGTCTCGGATACGCGCGGGTTCGGAATGCTCACCGTGTTGGTCTGGCTGAGCCTGCTGGCCACGACCGCGCTCGGCGTGGCGCTTGCGACCTCGGCTGAACCCCCGGCCACGAGCGCCCTGCACGATCGCCTGCGGCTGGCGCGGGCGGCCGAATCGGCCGTCTCGCTCGCCGTGGCCTCTCTGGCCGCGCAGTCCGACTGGTCGCTCCTGCCGGGCGCCGGGGCGGCCTCGCCCTTCACGGATGGCGCCCCCGGCGGGCGCATGGTCGCCGGGCTGCCGCTCGACCTCGTCACGGAGACCCGCCAGCGCACCTGCGGCCGCAGCACGCCGTGCGACGACGCGTCCACGTCGAGGGTGGCGCCTGGGCGGCCGTGGGGCGTGCGCAATCCGCGCTGGCGACTTCTGGTGCACGTGCCGCTCGCGGATGTCGACGCCGTGGCGGCTCGTGCCTGCCCGTGTTACCTGGTGGCCTGGGTGGCCGATGATCCGGCGGACGACGACGGCGACCCCACGCGCGATGCGCCGCCCGGCGTGGCCGGGCACGGTGTGCTGCTCGTGCGTGGGGCGGCGATCGGGGGCGCCGGCACACTGGCCGAGGCGGAAGCGCTCGTGGCGCAGCCGTGCCGGCGTTCGAGCCTGCCCTGCGGGGGCAGCCGCGTGCAATCGTGGGGACCCGTGCGTGACGGCGCGCCCTGACCCTGTTCCGGGTGGCGCGTTGCGTCGATAGACCAGACACAGGGATTCTCCATGACTTCACACGCTTCGCGTCGTCTCGCCGTTCCGTGTCTCGCGGTCATGCTGTGTGCCGTGCCCGCGTTCGCCTCGGCCCAGTCGCTCGCCGACGTGGCCCGCGCCGCCTCGGCCACGCGGAAGGACCAGCCGAAGGGCGCCAAGGTCTACACGATCGACAACCTCCGGACCGACATCACGCCGAGCACGCCGGTCGCGCCGGGCACGATGCCCGCGGCAGACGGCGCGGTGGCCACGAGCCCGGCGGCCGACGCCGCGCCGGCCGACGCGGCAACGGGCGGCCCGGTGACCGATGCCCGCGGACAGGCGGCGAAGGACGAAGCCGCCTGGCGGCAGCGGATGACATCGGCGCGCGAAGCGCTCGATCGCTCCACATCGTTCGCGAGCGCGCTCCAGTCCCAGATCAACGGTCTCACGATGGACTTCATCAACCGCGACGACCCGGTGCAGCGCGCCCAGATCGATCAGCAGCGGGTGAAGGCCGTCGCCGAACTCGAACGGACCCAGCGCGAGGTCGAGAACAACAAGAAGGCCATCGGCGCCATCGAAGAAGACGCCCGAAAGGCCGGCGTGCCCGCCGGCTGGCTGCGCTGACGTCGTGAGCGCCGCGTCGGCCGGCGGCGGCGATGCCGATGTGCTGGTCGTCGAAGACCGCGACTCGCTGCGCACGATGTTGCGCCTGGCGCTCGAATCGCAGGGCTACCGCGCCCTCGAGGCGCGCGACCAGCACGAAGCCGAGGCCCTGCTCACGCGCCATCAGCCGGCCGTCGTCATCACCGACCTGCGGCTTCCGCACGGCGACGGTCTCGGCGTGCTGCGGGCCGTGAAGGCCGTCGACGCCCACATTCCCGTCGTCGTCATGACCGCCTACGGCGGCGTGCAGGAGGCCGTGGCCGCGATGCGCGACGGCGCCCTCGATTTTCTCGCCAAGCCCGTCGACCCGGATCATCTGCTGCTCGTCGTGGGCCGCGCCGTGGCGCAGCAGCGCCTCGTGCGCGACCACGAGCGCCTGCTGCAGGAGGCCGCCGAGCGCCGTGGCGCACCGACCATCATCGGCACGGCGCCCGTGCTCACCAAAGCGACGCAGGCGATGCAGCGGGCGGCGGCTGCCGAGATCACCGTGCTGCTCGCAGGGGAGAGTGGCACCGGCAAGGAACTCTTCGCCCGGGCGCTGCACGCGTGGAGCCCCCGCGCCGACGGTCCGTTCATCGCCATCAACTGCGCGGCCATTCCCGAGACGCTGCTCGAGTCGGAGCTCTTCGGCTACGAGAAGGGCGCCTTCACGGGCGCCGGCCAGCGCAAGCTCGGGCGCGTGGAACTGGCCCATCGCGGCACGCTCTTCCTCGACGAGATCGGCGAGCTCGCGGCGCCACTGCAGGCCAAGGTGCTGCGTGTGCTCGAGACCCGTGAGTTCGAGCGGCTGGGCGGCACGGCCACGATTCGCGCCGACGTGCGGCTCGTGACTGCGACCAATCGTGACCTCAAGCGCGAGGTGGCCGAGCGCCGCTTCCGCGAAGACCTGTTCTTCCGTCTCTCGGTGATGCCGATCACGGTGCCGCCGCTGCGCGATCGCGGCGACGATGTGCTGCTGCTGGCGCACTATTTCGTCGAGCGCCAGGCTCAGGCCGACGGGCGCCGGCCGCCGACGCTCGACGACGACGCCCGCGCTGCGCTCTGCGCCTATCCGTGGCCCGGCAACGTGCGGGAACTGCAGAACTGTCTCGAGCGGGCCGCGATTCTGGCTGACGGCGACGTCATCCGCGCGCGGCACCTCCATCTGCGCGAGGCCGCCGTGCCGGCCGCGGCACCGGTGGCGCCGGCCGCGCCCGGGCTCGACCTGCAGGGCTCGCTCGCCGAGGTCGTGGCCCGCGCCGTGGAGGATGCCGAGCGGCGCACGATTGCCGCGGCGCTCACCGAGGCGGTCAACGATCCGGGCCGTGCGGCGGAACGTCTCGGTCTGCCGTTCCGGGACCTGCTCGCGAAGATGCGTGCCTACGGGCTCGGCACGCACTGAGGCGCCGCCGGTGCGGCCCTGGGGGCCTCAGGCGCCGCCGGGTGCGGCCCGTCTCAGCGCCCGCGGATCCCAAGCGCGCCGAGCGCCGCCCGCAGGTCCCTCGTCGTCACGTCGGCCACGGTCGTGGCGCCGGTCGCGTGCACGAGCACGAAGTGGAGGCGGCCGTTCACGACCTTCTTGTCGTGAGTCACGGCGGCCAGCGCCTCGCGCACCGGGACGTCCGTCACGTTCGGCAGCGGCCCGAGTCTGGCGATGAGTGCGGTGGCGCGATCGGCCAGGGCCTTCGGCGTGACGCCGCGGCCCACGCCGAGCGCCAGCGCCGCGCGCATCCCGAGCCCCACGGCTTCGCCGTGCCGCAGCCGTTTGTAGCCGGTGGCCGACTCGAGCGCGTGGCCGAGGGTGTGCCCGAAGTTGAGGATGCGGCGCAGGCCGTGTTCGTGTTCGTCGGCGCTGACGATGTCGGCCTTGATGCGGCAGCACAGGCGGATCACCTCGGCGAGCGTGTCGCCCTGCTGCGTGAGCACCGCGTCGAGGTCGCGTTCGAGCAGCTCGAGCAGCGCCGGCTCGGCGATGAGGCCGTACTTGATCACTTCGTAGAGGCCGGCGCGGAACTCGCGCCGCGAGAGCGTGCGCAGCGTCTCGGGATCGACCACGACGAGGGCCGGCGGATAGAACGCGCCGATGAGGTTCTTGCCGCGCGCGTGGTTCACGCCCGTCTTGCCGCCGATGGCGCTGTCGACCTGTGCCATGACCGTCGTCGGCACGTGCACGAGGCGCAGGCCGCGCAGGTAGGTGGCGGCCGCGAAGCCCACCATGTCGCCGAGCACGCCGCCGCCGACGGCGACGATGGTCGTGCCGCGGTCGGCGCTCAGATCGAGCAGCGCGTCGTAGACGCGCGAGACCGTGGCGAGATGTTTCACGCGTTCGCCGTCGGGCACGAGCGTCGGCGTGACACGGCCGAAGCGGCGGCCGATCGCCTCCCACACGCGCGGGCTCGAGATGACGACGTGCCGGCCGACGATGCCGTGTGCGGCCAGAGCCGCCGGCAGGCGTGTGGTCGAGCCGGCATCGACCACGATCCGGTAGGCGCCGTTGGTGGCGCGGACGTCAATGGGAGCGGAAGGCATCGTGACCGCGCCGGACGCGCCGGAACGCGGATGGTAGGATAACACCCGGTGCCTGAGTCCGCCGACTTCCTGGTGATTGGCAGTGGTGTCGCGGGCCTGCGCGCGGCAGCGGCGCTCGCCGCGCATGGCACCGTGCTCGTGCTCACGAAGGCGGCCGATGCCGGCGAGAGCAACACCGGCTACGCGCAGGGCGGCATTGCCGCCGCGGTGGGCGACGACGACTCGCCCGCGTTGCACGCGCGCGACACCGAAGCCGCCGGCGACGGCCTGTGCGATGCCGAGGCCGTGCGCGTGCTCGTCACCGAGGGCCCGGCCTACGTGCGCGAGCTTGCCGCGTGGGGCGCGGCGTTCGATCGCGAGGCTGACGGACGTTTCTCGCTCGGCCGGGAAGGCGCCCACACGGTGCGGCGCGTGCTCCACGCGGCCGACGCGACCGGGCGCGAGATCAGCCGCGTGCTCTGGCAGCACGTCTCGTCGCTGGCCCGCGTCCGTGTGGCCGCCGACGCCCGGGCAGTGCGCCTCCTCGTGGACGCCGGCGTCTGCGTGGGCGCGCGTTACGTCGTGGGCCGCGAGGTGGTCGAGGCGCGGGCCTCGGCGACGCTGCTCGCCACGGGCGGTGCCGGGCGCGTCTTCCGCGAAACCACCAACCCGCCGGTGGCCACCGGTGACGGTGTGGCGCTCGCCTGGCAGGCCGGCGCGCTCGTGGCCGACATGGAGTTCGTGCAGTTCCATCCCACCGTGATGTCGGTGCCGGGCACGCCGCGGTTCCTGCTCTCGGAAGCCCTGCGCGGCGATGGCGCGCAGCTGCTGAACGTCCACGGCGAACGGTTCATGCCGCGCTATGAACCGGCGGGGGAGCTGGCCTCGCGCGATCTGGTCGCCCGCGCCATGGTGAGGGAAGCGGCGCAGACCGGCGCCCCGATCACGCTCTCGATGCGCCACCTCGAGGCAGACTGGGTGCGCCGGCGATTCCCGACGCTCGCCGCCGCGTGCCGCGCGCGCGGCCTCGACCTCGCGTGCGATGCGATTCCGGTGTCGCCGGCGGCGCACTACGTGATGGGCGGCGTGGCGACCGACATCGACGGGCGTACCTCGATCCCGGGCCTCTACGCGGCCGGGGAAGTGGCCTGCACCGGGGTGCACGGGGCCAACCGGCTCGCCAGCAACTCGCTGCTCGAAGGCCTGGTCTTCGGCGCCCGCGCCGCGGACGCCATGCGCCAGGCCGCACGGGCCGGAGCCATCCGCCGTCCCCGTCCGCGGGGGGCGATGCCGCGGGGCACGGCCGGGGGCGCCATCCCTGGTGCGGATACCGTCCGCGACCTGATGTGGCGCGACGTTGGTCTGGTGCGCGACGCCGCCGGTCTGGCCGGCGCGGTCGCGACGCTGGACGGCTGGCGGCAGACGCTGCTCGCGGCCGGACGTGATGCCGGTGACCCGACTGGCGCCCTCGTCACCGTGGCGTGGCTGATGGCGCGCGGCGCGCTCGATCGCACCGAGAGCCGCGGCGGGCACGCCCGTGCGGACTTCCCGGCCCGGGACGATCTACACTGGATGGTTCACGTAGCCGAGAGCGCGCATGACCAAGAATCCTGAGAGTGGTAGTGGGCAGGTCACCGAGATTACGCCCCAGTCCGAAGATTTCTCCCGCTGGTACCTCGACGTCGTCCGCAAGGCTGAACTCGCGGACTATTCGCCCGTGAAGGGCTGCATGGTGATCCGCCCGTACGGATACGCCATCTGGGAGCTTATCCAGCGGCAGCTCGACGATCGCTTCAAGGCGACCGGCCATGTGAACGCCTACTTCCCGCTCTTCATTCCCGAGAGCCTCATCATGAAGGAGGCGGAGCACGTCGAAGGTTTCGCCCCGCAGGTGGCCTGGGTCACGAAGGGCGGCACCGAAGACCTCGAAGAGCGGCTCATCGTGCGGCCCACGTCCGAGACCATCTTCGGCGTGATGTACCAGAAGTGGATCCAGTCGTGGCGCGATCTGCCGCTGCTCATCAACCAGTGGGCGAACGTCGTCCGCTGGGAGAAGGTCACGCGGCCGTTCCTGCGCACGACCGAGTTCCTCTGGCAGGAAGGCCACACGGCGCACGAGACGGCCGATGAGGCGCAGGAAGAGACGCTCACGATCCTCGCGCTCTACAAGGAGTTCGCGGAGAACGTGCTCGCCATGCCGGTCGTCGACGGCCAGAAGAGCAGCAGCGAGAAGTTCGCCGGCGCCGAGCGCACCTATTCGATCGAGGCGCTCATGGGCGATGGCCGCGCGCTGCAGGCCGGCACCTCGCACAACCTCGGCCAGAACTTCGCGAAGGCCTTCGAGATCCAGTTCCAGGGCCGCGACAAGACGTTGCAGCACGTGTGGACGACGTCGTGGGGTGTGTCCACGCGCCTCATCGGCGGCGTCATC
Organism: Vicinamibacterales bacterium; assembly: GCA_044347565.1. Taxonomy (GTDB): domain Bacteria; phylum Acidobacteriota; class Vicinamibacteria; order Vicinamibacterales; family UBA2999; genus CADEFD01. The sequence goes on from JBIKUN010000085.1 coordinate 14,564, forward strand.
ATGACGCACGGCGACGACAGCGGGCTCATCCTGCCGCCGAACGTCGCGCCCTGGCAGGTCGTCATCATTCCGATTCCGCGCGGCAACTGGAAAGACACCGTGCTGCCGGCGTGCCGGGCCATCCGCGACGAGCTCAAGGCGGCCGGCATCCGCGTGAAGCTCGACGACGACGAGAGCCAGACGCCCGGCTGGAAGTACGCCGAGTACGAGATGCGCGGCGTGCCGCTGCGTCTCGAAATCGGCCCCAAGGATCTCGAGAAGCGCTCGGTGTTCTCGGCGCGCCGCGACACCAAGGCCAAGGCGCCGCTGCCGATGGACGGCCTCGCCGGTCACGTGCGCGGCCTGCTCGACGAGATTCAGGCCAACCTGCTGGCGCGCGCGCGGGCGTTCCGCGAGTCGCACACCTCCACCGCGTCCACGTGGGAGCAGTTCACGCAGACCATGGAAGGCCGCCCCGGCTTCGTCATCTCGCCCTGGTGCGAGACCGACGAGTGCGAAGCCGTCATCAAGGCGGAAACGCAGGCCACCATTCGCAACATCCCGTTTGGCTCCGAGACGCCGACCGGTGTGTGCGTGAAGTGCGGGAAGCCCGCCGTCGTGAACGCCTGGTTCGCGAAAGCCTACTAGGCCTTGTCGTCCTCGTCTTTGTCGCGGCGCTTCTGGAAGAGCCACGCGACACCGATGCTCATGCCGTAGAGCACGACCATCGGCGCGGCCACCACGACCTGGCTCACCGGGTCGGGTGACGGCGTGGCGATGGCGGCGACGATGAAGATGATGAGGATGGCGTACTTGATGTGGCGGGCGAGGAAGCCCGCCGTCACGAGCCCCATCCGCGCCAGCACCATCACCAGCATCGGCATCTGGAAGATGAGGCCCATGGCCAGCAGCAGCCACGCGTACATGCCGAAGACGGGCGCGATGCGCGGCATGAAGACGACGTTGTCGGTCTGGAAGCTGCCGAAGAAGTCGAACGCCGCCGGAAACACGATGTAGTGCGAGAAGGCGGCGCCGGCCGTGAAGAGAATCGACGTGCCGAGCACGAACGGCACCGCGAAGCGTTTCTCGTTCGAGTAGAGGCCCGGCGCGATGAACATCCAGACCTGCCACATCACGTAGGGACTCGCGATGAGCAGGCCGAGGATGGCCGCGATCTTGAGCTGCAGGAAGAAGCCTTCGCCGGGTTCGGTGAAGACGAAGTGGCTGCCGGGCGGGAGTGTCGCGACCAGCGGCTTCATCACGAAGTCCTGGGCGCGGGCGGCGAACGCGAAGGCCGCCATGAAGCCGACGAGCAGCGCCACGATGGCGTGCGTCAGCCGCTTGCGCAGCTCGTCGAGGTGGTCGAGGAAGCTCATCCGCCCGTCGAGGTCATCCTCCTCGTCGGGGGGCTCCATGCCGCCACCGTCGTACTGGCCGAGCGCAGGCTTGTCTTCGTCCTGCGACTTCTTGAAAGGAACGAGGGCCACGGTCTAGCTGCCGGCTTCGCTCCGCGACACGGGCTGCCCGTGCGTGCCATCGGCGTCGATGACGGCCGGGGCCGGGGTGGCGGCGGCCGTCTTGGCCCGGACCTCTTCCTTTTCCTTCTGTTCCTCGATCTGGATTTCCTTTTCGAGCGTGTTCTGCAGCTCGGTCGAGGCCTTCTTGAACTCGTTGATGCTCTTGCCGAGCGACTTGCCGAGTTCTGGCAGCTTCCGGGGCCCGAAGATGATGAGGGCGATCACCAGGATGATGACCAGTTCCGGCATGCCAATCGATCCGAACATCGCGAACTCCAGGGCAGAAGGGGAGGGGCGCGCCGCGTCGCCTCGCCCGTTGCGCGGCGCCCCGAAAGGGTGAGGCCGCCGCAACCCTCAGTATAGGCCGGAAGACGCGACCGTCAAGCGGTCCCGCCGGCCCGGCGGTGGGGCGAAATCGTTGGAGGACCAGAGGTTGTCCGGGCTAGGATAGGGTTTATGCGGACGTCCAGATTCGTGACGGTGGCGGCGCTGGCGGTGGTGCTCTCGGCCGGCCTCGGTGGCCTGCTCGGCAAGAGCGCGCTGGCCACGCAGGATCGGGTGCCCGCGCACTACCGGGCGTTCACGGCGGCCCTGGCGGCCATCGAAGCCGAATACGCCGAGCCGGTGGAATCCGACCGCCTGGTCTACGGCGGTATCAACGGCATGCTCCAGACGCTCGATCCGCACTCGAGCTTCATGGACCCGAAGACCTACGCGCAGATGCGCGAGCGGCAGGAACAGCGCTACTACGGGCTCGGCATCACCATTCAGTCGCTCGACCGCAACATCACCGTCGTGCGCGTGTTCGAAGGCTCCCCGGCGCACCAGAAGGGCCTGCGCCGCGGCGATGTCATCGCCAGGACCGGCAGCGAAGACCTCACGGGCTGGACGACCGATCAGGCCGTAGGCAAGCTGCGCGGCCCGAAGGGCACCTTCGTCAACATCTCCATCAGGCGTCCGGGCATCACCGAGCTCCTGCCGATGGACGTAATGCGCGATCAGGTCACGATTCCGAGCATCCCGGCGCACTTCATCACGAAGGGCGATGTCGGTCTCATCCGCCTGGAAGACTTCGCCGAGCACACCGACGACGAACTCGGCGAGGCGCTCGACGACCTGAAGCGTCAGGGCATGAAGAAGCTCGTGCTCGATCTGCGCGGCAATCCCGGCGGCCAGCTCGATCAGGCGATCCGCGTGAGCAACCGTTTCCTGCCGCGCGGCGATCTCATCGTCTACACGCGCGGCCGCGTCGACAATTCCGACGAGGACTACCACGCCACGCGGCAGAGCGATTTCCTCGACGTGCCGATGGTGGTGATGGTCAATCGCAACAGCGCCAGCGCCTCCGAGATCGTGTCGGGCGCCCTGCAGGATCACGATCGCGCGCTGGTCGTCGGCGAAACCACGTTCGGCAAGGCCCTCGTGCAGTCGGTCTACCGGGTGAGCGCCGGCGCCGGCCTGGCCCTGACGACCGCGCGCTACTACACGCCGAGCGGCCGCCTGATTCAGCGGCCGTGGGACGGCGCGTTCGACGAGTACCTCACGTACACGATGCGCGACCAGTCGCAGCGGCAGCACTCGGCCGAGGACCTGAAGCTCACCGACGGCGGCCGCAAGGTCTACAGCGGCGGCGGCGTCGAACCCGACGAGCGCTTCGATGGTCCGGTCGAGGGCTTCAACCCCACGCGCTTCGGCCGCTCGCTCTTCGGGCGGCAGCTCTTCGGCGGCTACGCCGAGAAGTTCTACGCCGTGGGCGACACCCGTCCGGGAGCGGCCGGCGCCGAGCGCCGGGCCGTGGCGAAGGACTTCGCCGTGGACGACGCCATGCTCGCCGACTTCAAGAAGTATGTGGAGTCGAAGCGCGTGAAGATGGACGAGGCCGCCTGGACGCAGGACACGGCCTTCATCCGCGCCATGGTGCGCTTTGAAATCGACTCGGCGGTCTTCGGGATGGGCGTGGCCCGCCGTCGCCTGCTCGAGGTCGACCCGCAGGCGCAGCACGCGCTTGGGCTTTTCCCCAAAGCCGAGCAGCTCCTCACCCTGACGAAGGCCAAAACCACCCGTTCCGGCGGCCGCTGACACGGCCGTCAGACCCCTCCTGAAATTCTGGCAAACCCCAAAATATTGGGGTGTCCGGATCGCCTTGCCACACTGGTAGGGCCCTGCTAGACTTGCCCGCAGTTTCGTCCAGCGGCGGTACTCCCTCGGTCCGCTGGCCTCTCCTCGCGGGTATCCATGCGTCTCGATCGCCTTCAGATTTCCGGGTTCAAGTCGTTTTCCGATCGGTCGGAGCTGGCCTTCGACGGCGGCGTCACGGCGATTGTCGGGCCCAACGGCTGCGGCAAGAGCAATGTCGCCGATGCGCTCACGTGGGTGCTCGGCGAGCAGAGCGCCAAGAGCCTGCGCGGCGACAAGATGGAAGACGTCATCTTCAACGGCAGCGACGCCCGGAAGCCCACCGGCGCCGCCGAGGTGCGGCTGCGCCTGAGCGGCGTGCCGCTGCCGCCGCCCGCCCCGGCCAACGGCCATGAGCCGTCGCTGAACGGTCACGGCGAGCCGGCCTCCGAGATCCTGCTCGCCGACCCGATGCAGGCCGTGCGCGATGTCGAAGTGACGCGCCGCCTGTACCGCTCGGGCGAGAGCGAATACCTCATCGACGGCGCGCAGTGCCGCCTGCGCGACGTGCACGAGCTCCTGATGGACACGGGACTCGGCGCCAAGGCCTACTCGATCATCGAGCAGGGCAAGATCGGCATGATCCTGAGCTCGCGGCCCACCGACCGCCGTCAGCTCATCGAGGAAGCGGCCGGTGTCACCAAGTACAAGGCCCGCCGCCGCGCCGCGGAACTCAAGCTCGATGCCGCGCAGCAGAACCTGACCCGCCTCGACGACATCGTCTTCGAAGTCGAGAAGCAGTGCGGCTCGCTCAAGCGCCAGGCCGGCAAGGCCCGCCGCTACCAGCGCCTGCGCGACGAGATGCGGCGCTGGGAGAAGGTGCTGTTCGCCCGCCGTTACCGCCATCTCGCCGAGCACATCGAATCGGCGCGCACGCGCCTGAACGACGCCCGGCAGGACGAAGTGAGCTCGTCGGCCCGGCTGGCCGAAGTGGAAGCTGAACTGGCGCGCGTGCGCATCGAGCTGGCGAAGGCCGAACAGGACGCCGCCGGCGTCCGCGAAGCCGCGCACGCCGGTGAACTCGACGTCAACCGCCGCCAGCAGCAGCTCGCGCTCGACGCCCAGCAGGCGGCGATGCTGCAGACGCGCATCGGCGAACTCGATGCCGAGCGCCAGGCGCTCGAAGACCGCCGCGAGCCGGAGCGCCTGCGGCTCGAAGAGCGCCGCGCCGCCATCGCCGAAGCCGAACGCGCGCGCGACGACGCCGCCGATGCCGCGACCGCCGCGGCCGAGGCCTACGCCGAGGCGCAGCAGGCGATCGCCACGGTGGAAAGCGCCGTGGAGAAGGCGCGCGCCGAGGTCTACGCC
>JBIKUN010000086.1:0-19524 GCA_044347565.1 Vicinamibacterales bacterium
CGGTCGTCACCTGGTACCACCTCTCGTTCGTGGCTATCTCCGTGGCGATGCTGGGCGCGGCGGCTGGCGCCGTGGCGGTGTTCGTCTCGCCGGCCCGCTTCCCGATCGACGACGGCCCGCGACAGCTCGCCACCTGGGCCGGGCGATTCGCGATGGTGCTGCCGATCTCGCACCTGCTCTCGCTCGTCATCCCGATGCCCGACGGCCAGCAGTGGACGTCGATGGACCTCGTGGTGCTGGCGCTCTCGCTCGGCATCATCGCCACCCCCTTCGCCCTCGGCGGCATCGTCACCACGCTCGCGCTCACGCGCACGCAGGCGCCGGTGGGCCGGCTCTACGCGGCTGACCTGCTGGGTGCCGCCATCGGATGTCTTGCCGCGGTCGTGCTGCTCGATGCCACGAATCTCAGCGCCGCGGCGTTCGCCGCCACCGCCGTGGCGGCGCTGGGCGCGCTGGCGTTTCGTCGTGCAGCGGGCCTGTCGGCAGGACTCGCCGTGCCGGTCACGCTCGTGCTGGCGCTCGCCGCCATGGCCGGGAACGTGCGCGGCGAAGCCGTGCGGGTGATGTATCCGAAGAACCGTCTCGCCTGGAACAAGCCGGTGCTGCGCAGCCTGTGGAACAGCCACGCGCACATCCTCGCGTTCCTCCCCGAGGTGGGTCCGGCCTTCTACTGGGGCGGCGGCGACGGCGCCGCGCAGTTCACGAACAACCAGGCCTTCGTGGTCGTGGACGGCGAAGCCGGCACGCCGATGACCGAGTGGGACGGCAACCCCGCCTCGCTCGACTGGGTGTCGTACGACGTCACCGCGCTGCCCTACCAGCTGCGCAAGGCCGGCCGCGTGGGCATCGTGGGCGTGGGCGGCGGCCGCGACATCCTCGCGGCCATCTGGAGCCGCAGCCCCGCCATCACGGCGGTCGAGATCAACAGCAACGTCGTGGCGCTGCTCACCGAACACTCGCGCCGCTTCACGAAGATCGCCGATCATCCCGGCGTGACGCTCGTGCACGACGAAGGGCGCGCCTATCTCACCCGCTCGCGCGAGCAGTTCGACGTGCTGCAGATGTCGCTCGTGGACACGTGGGCGGCAACCGGCGCTGGCGCCTTCACGCTCAGCGAGAACGGCCTCTACACGCGCGAAGCGTGGCACATCTTCCTCGACCGCCTCACGCCCACCGGCATCATCAGCGTGTCGCGCTGGTTCTCGCAGGGGCAGGCCTCGGAGACGAGCCGCCTCATCGCGCTCGCCGTGGGCGCGCTCATCGACCGTGGCGCCGCGGCCCCGCAGCAGCATCTGGCGCTCGTCGCCCGCGGCAACGTGGCCACGCTGATGGTCTCGCCCACACCGCTCTCGGCGGCCGACCTCGACGCGCTCGATGCCGCCGGCGCGGCTCGCGGCTTCACGGTGCTCGCCTCGTCGCGCGTGCCGGCGGCGGATGCACGGTTGCACGCCATTCTCGCCAGCACGTCGAGCGCCGGGCTGACACTGGCAGCTACGGATGCGACCTTCGACTATCAGCCGCCCACCGACGCCCGGCCCTTCTTCTTCAACATGCTGAAGCCGCGCGCGTGGCTCGCCGGCATGGTCGCGACCGATGGCGGCGTCATCGCCGGCAACCTGCGCGCCACCGGCACGCTCGTGGCGATTCTCGCCGTGTCGCTCGTGTTCATCGCTGGTGCCATCGTGTTGCCGCTCGTCGTCCGCGGCCGTCCGGCGCTGCCGGCCGGCAGCCTCGCCGCCGGACTGACCTACTTCACGCTCATCGGCACCGCGTTCATGTGCGCGCAGGTAGCGTTCCTGCAGCGTTTTTCGGTGCTGCTCGGCCATCCCACCTACGCGCTCGTCGTCGTGCTCTTCTCGATGATCCTCTTTGCCGGCCTCGGCAGCTTCGTGTCAGACCGCGTCGTCGGCCCGCGCGGCGAGCGCTTCGCACCGTTCACGTGGGTGCTCGCGGCGGGGCTCGCGGCCACAGCCGTGTCGATTGCCGGCATCTGCGCCAGCGCGGTGGCGTGGTCCACGCCGGCGCGCGTGGCGACGGTGCTCGCGATCGTGGCGCCGCTCTCGCTGCTCATGGGATTCTGCTTCCCGCATGGCGCCAGGCTCGTGCAGTCGCGCGATGACTCCGCCCTCGCCTGGATGTGGGGCGCCAACGGCGCCGCCGGCGTCGTCGCGTCGATCGCGGCGGTGATGATCTCGATGACACTCGGCATCGAGGCGAATTTGTGGGTCGCGGTGGCGTGTTACGCCGTGTTGCCGCTCGTGGCGGCGGGCGTGGCCACGCTGCGGCCGTCGGTGGAGGCCGCGGGCGACGCCCGCGCTGCCGAAGCCGGCGTCGGGCACGCCGCCGACCACGGGCCCCACACGCCGGGGGCGACGCGGGCGTGACGCGGATCGCCGGCTGGGCGCTCGTGGCCATGGCCGCGCGTCTGGCCGTGTCGTGGGCCAGCGCCGAGAGCGGCGTCTTCGCCGACATGGCGCAGTACCACGAACGCGCCGTGCAACTCGCCACGACCGGCACGCTCTTTCCCGATGCGCTGCGCGGCCCCGGCTATCCGGCGCTGCTCGCCCTGGTCTATCGCCTGGGCGGCGTGTCGTTCTGGGGAGCGCGCGTGGCGAATGCGCTCGTGGGCGGCGCGCTGGCCCTTGTTGCGGGGTTGCTCGCACGGCGCGCGGGCGCGGATCATCGCGCGTGGATCGCGAGCGCCGTCGTGGCACTTTATCCGGGACTCGTGCTGTCGTCCGTGTACCTCATGCCGGAAGGGCTCTACACGCTGCTCGTGATGCTGGCGCTGCTGCTCGTGCGGCACAGGTCCGTGCCCCTCACGGGTGCGGCGGGTGTTGTGGCGGGCCTCGCCATCCTGACGCGCTCGGTGGGTGTGACCCTCATCGTCGTGGCGATTGCCGCCGCCGCATGGCTGTGGCTGACGGGCGCCGTCACCGCGCGCAGTGCGCTCACGCGCGTGGCGGTGTTCACCGCCGCGTGCCTGCTCGTGCTCGCGCCGTGGCTGGTGTTCACGACCCGCGTGGCCGGCGGTCCGCTGCTCGACGCCACGAGCGGGATGAACGTTCTGCTCGGGAATCACCCCGCCGCGACCGGGCGGCTCAACATGGCGGATGACGGGCCGTTGCGACAGCGGCATGTCGTGGGGGCCACGAGCGAGGCCGACGCGAACGCGCGCGCGCTCGCGGCCGGCGTGGCGTGGGCGGCGGCGCATCCCGGCGCGTGGCTGCGGCTCGCCGGCGCCAAGGTCGGCTGGCTGCTGGGCCTCGAGGGCCGCGAACACGCGTGGGTCTACTCGGTGGGCTACTTCGGCGCGCGGCGTTCGGCGACGGTGACGCTGTGGGGCGGGCTGCTGATGCTGTCATTCCCGGCGCTGGTGGTGGCCGCGGCGCTGGGTCTGGCCCGCGCCCGCGGACGCCTCGCGCCCACACACGTCGCCCTCGCGACGTTCGTCGCCGCCACGATCGCGCTGCACATCGCCAGCTTCGGCGAGAGCCGCTTCCATCTGCCGCTCGTGCCGGTGCTGGCGGTAGCGGCGAGCCTGGGCACGATGCCGCTCGCGTCTGCGTCGCGCGCGAGGCTCCTCGCAGCCGGCGCGGCCGTGGCGATGCTGACGATCGTGTGGGTGCGCCAGGCGCCGGAGCTTCTGGACGCGCTCACCGCCCTCCGCGCCCCGACCGGCGCCACGACTCCCCGCACTTACTAGGGGTCAGACCCCCTAGGACTGCTGGCCATGCGCACACGGCATGGACGGCGGTTTCTGCCAGACTAGACGTCTGGCTTCGAGGTCCCGCCTTATGCGCAGCACGCTCCGCCGTTCCGTTCTCGCGTCCGCCGCCGCCGCCCTGGCGCTGGCCGCCGCCGTCACCCTCCTCGCCCAGCCGGCGCGCATCGCCGCGCCGAAGGTGACGCCGCCCGAGAAGTTCTTCGGGCACCAGATCGGCGCTGACTACGTGCTGCCGAACTACACGAAGTTCGCCGAGTACGTGCGGCTGCTCGACAAGGAATCGGATCGCATGGTCGTGCAGTCGATCGGCAAGACCGCCGAGGGCCGCGACCAGCTCATGGCGATCATCTCGGCGCCGGAGAACTTCAAGACGCTCGATCGCTACCGCGACATCGCGCGTCAGCTGGCGAGGGCCGAGGGACTCACCGACGACACCGCCCGCGCGCTCGCGAAGGAAGGCAAAGCGGTCATCTGGATCGACGGTGGCCTGCACGCCAACGAGGTGCTCGGCGCGCAGCAGCTCATCGAGACGATCTGGCAGTTTGCGAGCAAGACCGACGACGAGACGCTGCGCATCCTGCGCGACACGATCATCCTCGCCGCGCACGCCAATCCCGACGGCATGGAGCTGGTCTCGGACTGGTATATGCGCACGCCGAACCCCACCGAGCGCAGCACCGGTCAGCTGCCGCGGCTGTACCAGAAGTACGTCGGCCACGACAACAACCGCGACTTCTATTCGATGAACCAGCCCGAGAGCACGAACATCAACCGCGTGCTCTACCGCGAGTGGTATCCGCAGATCGTCTATAACCACCACCAGACGGGCCCGACCGGCACGGTGATGTTCTCGCCGCCGTTCCGCGATCCGTTCAACTACGTCTACGACCCCCTCGTCGTGAACACGCTCGACCAGGTGGGCGCGGCGATGCACGCGCGCTTCGACGCCGAGGGCAAGCCTGGCGTGACGACACGTTCGGGCTCGAACTACTCCACGTGGTGGAACGGCGGCCTGCGCACGATGGTCTACTTCCACAACCAGGTCGGCCTGCTCACCGAGAGCATCGGCCACCCGACGCCGGAGCAGATCGGCTTCGTGCCGGACCGCCTGATTCCGCGCGGCGACTACGCGGCCCCCATCGCGCCGCAGACGTGGCACTTCCGCCAGTCCGTTGACTACTCGCTCACCGCGAACTACGCCGTGCTCGACTTCGCGCAGCGCTACCGCGAGACGCTGCTCTACAACATCTACCTGATGGGCCGGAACGCCATCCGCCGCGGCTCGACCGACACGTGGACCGACTATCCGCGCCGCGTCGCCGCGGTGAAGGCCGAGGTCAACAAGGACATGCGGATCGAAGCCGGCGATCCGCGCATGGTGGCTGGCGGACGCGCCCAGGTGGTGCCGTCGAAGTACTTCCAGCTGCTGCGCAAGCCGGAATGGCGCGACGCGCGCGCCTACGTGCTGCCCGCCGACAAGGGCGACTTCCTGACCGCCACGAAGTTCGTGAACGCGCTCATCAAGGCCGGCGTGGTGGTGCATCGCGCGACGGCGCCGTTCAGCGCCGGCGGCACGCAGTATCCCGCCGGGTCGTACGTGGTGAAGGCGGCGCAGGCGTTCCGTCCGCACGTGCTCGACATGTTCGAGCCGCAGGATCATCCGAACGACGTCCAGTATCCCGGTGGTCCGCCGATTCCGCCCTACGACAACGCCGGCTGGACGCTCGCGTTCCAGATGGGCGTCGTGTTCGACCGTCATCTGAACGACGTCAGCGGACCGTTCGAAGCACTCACGGAGCTGGCGACACCCGCGCCGGGCACCGTGTCGGCGCCGGCGGGCACCACCGGCTATGCGATTGCGCACAAGCACAACGATGCGTTCATCGTGCTGAACCGGCTGCTCAAGGCCGGCGAGGAGGCGTTCTTCGTAGCCAATCGCCGCTGGCAGAGCGCGGATGGCACGGGGGCGATCTACGTGCCGGCGAAGGCGTCCACGGCGGCGGTGCTGCAGAAGGCGGCGGCGGAGCTCGGCGTGAGCGCCGTGGGCGTGAGCGAGCGCCCGGCCGGCGCGCTGATGAAGCTGCGCAAGCCGCGCATCGGCCTGTGGGATCAGTACGGCGGCTCGATGCCGTCGGGACACGTCCGCTGGCTGCTCGAGCAGTTCGAGTTCGACTTCGACGTGGTGTATCCGCAGACGCTCGACGCCGGCAACGTCAAGGCGAAGTACGACGTGCTGCTCTTCCCGGATGGCGGCATCCCCGAGAACGTGGGCGGCGGTACTGGCTTCTTCGGACGGCAGCCGGCGGCGGCCGAGATTCCCGAGCAGTACCGCGCGCATCTCGGGTCCGTCACGATCGAGAAGACCGTGCCGCAGCTGAAGCAGTTCGCGGAGGCGGGCGGCGTCATCGTGGCGTTCGGCGGCTCGGCGGTGCTCGGGCATCACCTGGGTCTGCCGGTCAGCGATCATCTGGTCGAGGTCACTCCCGCCGGCGTCGAGCGCGCGCTGCCGCGCGACAAGTACTACGTGCCGGGCTCGATCCTGCGCCTCGCGGTGGACAACACATCTCCGCTCGCGTTCGGCTTCGGCACGGACGTCGACGTGTTCTTCGAGAACAGCCCGGTGCTGGAACTGGCGCCGAATGCGTCGCTCAAGGGCGTGCGTGCGGTGGCGTGGTTCGCCGACAAGGCGCCGCTGCGTTCTGGCTGGGCCTGGGGCCAGCACTACCTGGAGGGCGGCACGGCCGCGGTCGAGGCGTCCGTGGGCAAGGGCAAGGTGTTCCTCTTCGGCCCCGAGATCACGTTCCGCGCTCAGCCGCACGGCACGTTCAAGTTCCTGTTCAACGGCATCTACTACGGCACCGCCGAGTAACTGCCATGTGTAACGGGGTCTGTCACCACCACCATTTGTAACGGGGTCTGTCACGGTCACAGACCATGGCAGATGCTGCCACGTCGCGGCTGGCATCTCGGTTGCCTGCGGTCAGGCATGCCTCGCGTGCCAAGAACCTCTGTCAACCGCTCAATCGTCCACGTGGTCAACCGCGGCAACGACCGCCGCCGCCTCTTTGCGTTCAGAGGCGACTACGACGCATTCCTCGGAATCCTTTCATCGACGCAACGTCGCGAGGGCCTGCCGCTTCTCGGCTACGTGGTGATGCCCAACCATTGGCACCTCGTGGCGTGGCCAGAGTCCGTGCCGCAGCTGTCGCGATTCATGCAACGCGTGACCTCCGCGCACGCGGCAATTGTTCGCACGCACAGTCACTCGACTGGGCAGGGCCACGTCTACCAGGGCCGGTACCACGCAACAGTGGTGACCGACGACGTGCAGTTGTTCCGCACGCTGCGTTACGTCGAGGCCAATCCCGTCCGGGCCGGACTGGTCGGGCGCGCCGAGTTCTGGCGCTGGTCGAGCCTCGACGAGCGGCTCGGCTCGCCACGCCTGATCGTCGAGGCACCCGTGCCGCTGCCCCCGGTGGCCACGTGGCTCGACCTGGTGAACACCCCTGCTGGCGACGAAGACCGCCCGGACAAGCCACGCCGACCGCGACTCGGGGTGGCCGTTGCGCTCGACGCTGCGCCCTCCACGGACGGCGACCGGCGTGACCGTGACAGACCCGGTTACAAATGATGTCCGTGACAGACCCCGTTACAATTGGGGGATGACATACTACTCAGGCAAAGAACTGGCGGGGGCGTTCCGCACCGTGCGCCAGAACACGATCCAGATCGCGCAGGATATTCCCGAGGCGCAGTACGGTTTTTCGGCCGCGGACGGCTGCATGACGGTGGCCCAGGTGCTCGCGCACCTCGCGGCCAGCACGAACTTCCACTACAAGCTGCACGGCGTGGACAAGAAGTCGGCCCTCTCGATGGAGGACTTCGGCGGCTACATGGCCGAAGCGCAGCAGATTCAGGCGTCGCTCACGACCAAGGACGCGATCGTCGCGGCGCTGACCGCGCGCGGCGAGGAGTTCGCCAGCTTCCTCGAATCTCTCACCGACGCCCAGCTCGGCGAGTTCGTGACCTTCCCCGCCGGCCTGCAACCGCCGAGCAAGTGCCGCTTCGAGATGCTGCTCGGCGCCAAGGAGCACGAGATGCACCACCGCGGCCAGCTGATGGTCATCCAGCGGCTGCTCGGCATCACTCCGCACCTCACGCGCAACCGTCAGGCCGCGCAGGCCGCCCGCGCGGCCGCAGCCGCCGCGGCCACGAGCGCGCCGGCAAACTAGTTCGCACTGACACGCGAAGCGCGACCCGTCAGTCGGTCACGCCGCGCGCCCGCATCCGCCACACGGCCGCCTGTTCGCGATGGTCATCCATCACGGCAGGCGGCAGCTTCTTGAGCGCCGCCAGCGGCACCGCCATCCTGACGTTCTTCGCGAGGCGCTCGCGATGCCGCTCCAGGAAATCCCAGTAGAGATGATTGAGCGGACACGCCTCCGCCCCACGCGTCTCTCCCGGATCATAGCGGCACCCCGCGCACAGGCTCGGCCCCATCCGCTGGATGTACTTCCCTGACGAGATGTACGGCTTGCTGCCCACGATGCCACCGTCCGCCCACGTCGCCATCCCCACGACGTTCGGCGTGACCACCCACTCGTAGGCGTCGACGTAGGCTTCCCAGAACCAGCGGTTGAGCGCCTGCGGATCGACGCCGAGCAGCGTCGCGATGTTCGAGAGCACCATCAGCCGCGTGATGTGATGGCTGTAGCCGCGCGCGAGCACGTCGGCGACCGTCGTGTCGAGGCAGTGCATCCCCGACGGCGCGCCCCAGTACCAGGCGGGCAGGGGCAGGTCGGCGCCGAGCGCGTTCGCCGTGGCGTAGTGGGCGCGATGCTCCTCGTAGACGTGCCGCACGAACTCGCGCCAGCCGAGCACCTGGCGGATGAACCCCTCCGCGGACGCGAGCGGGACCGCGCCCGCGCGATACGCCGCCTCCACACGCCGGCAGAGCGCGAGCGGCTCGAGCAGCCCGAGGTTGAGCGGCGCCGAGAGCAGCGAGTGGAAGAGCTCCGGCTCGCCCACGGCCATTGCGTCTTCGAACGGGCCGAACGCCGCCAGCCGCTCGTCGATGAACGTGTCCACGGCGCGCGCCGCCTCGTCAGCCGTGACGGGCCACGCGAAGCCCTCGACCGCGCCGAGTGACGCTGGGTAGCGCGTGGCCACGAGCGTCATCACTTCGCGTGTGATGGCGTCCGGCGTGAACGTGACCGAACAGGGCGCCGGCGGATCGCCCTTCCACGCGCGCCGGTTCTCGGCGTCGTAGTTCCACGCGCCGCCCGCCGGCGTCTTGCCGTCCATCAGCAGGCCGGTGGCCGTGCGCGCCGCGCGATAGAAGGTCTCGAGCCGTCGCCCGCCGCGTTTCGGAAAGACACGGCGGTAGAAGGCCGTGTCGGTCGCGAACAACGTGTTGGGATGGAGCGTGAGCCACGAGAGCGCGCGCAGCCCCTCGCGGACCTCTGCCTCGGCAGGCTCGAGCGCGTGCACGTCGGCCAGTCCGTACCGCTCGCGGGCTTCGGCGATCGCGCCGTCGTACCACGCGTCCGACACGTGATAGCGCACGGGATGCCCGGCCCGTCCGCGCGCCTCGGCATCGTGACGCATCGCGCTCAGCAGCAGCACGAGCTTCTGCGCGTGATAGCGGCGGCGGGCCGGCTTCGCCGTGGTCTCGATGTAGAGCACGCCGGTATCGGCGGGCGCGCCCGTGATGAGCGGATGCGCCGGCCGCAGCTGGTCGTAGAACACCACCACCCAGCGGCGCGGTGCCGCACCCGGCGCCGGCGCGAAGCGTCGAATCGCGCGCAGGAACGGCGTGGACGTCTCGCTCACGACGCGCGCGTCACACTGGCGAGGAACCACGCGGCAAGACCAGCCCGGGCCGTCCATGCGATCGTGCGGATCCAGTTCGTGGCGACGAGGCTGTCGATGACCGCGGCATCGAACCCGGCGGCGAGCAGGTTGTGCCGCGGCACGGAGACGAACAACGTCGCGCCCCAGACCACCGCGAGCAGGGCCACGCCCGTCCACGCGGCCGGCGACGGCCGCTCGAGCGCGATCCAGACGCCGCAGGCCGCCTCCACGAGCATCAGCGGCCCGACCACGAGCGTCGTGAGACGCGAATGGGCGGCGTGATACGAGGCAAACCCCGCGGGACCGACCGCCGCGAACAGCGGATAGTGCACGACCTGCACGAACCAGATGAGACCTGTCATTGCCCACGTGGCAGCGGCGTGCGCCATGAGCACGAGCGGGACGAGCGCGGACGGCACACCGGTTGGACGCGGCCAGAAGTACGGACGGTCCGCACGCGTGACAGCACGCGCGGCCGGGGCGCGCCGCGCGCCCGGCGGCAGCGGCGGACCGCCACCCGCGCGCCTCAGGGACACGGTCCCAGATACGCAATACCCGCCTTGGGGTCTGACCCCATTCCTGATAGCGCGGGATTTGTGTCGGAATCTGCATCACACGCCGGGAGCTGCAGCGGCAGGTTCACGCCGGCTGGCACGTCGAGGTCGCCGAAGCAGGGGTTGGTCAGGGCCAGCTTCGGCACGCCACCGGCCGCGCGCTGCACCGGGCAGCGGCGCCGAGTTGTCGTTGCGGTAGATGGTGGCCGTGGGCGCGCCAGTGCCGTCGAGGTGCGCGAGGATTACTGACCTCGCCGGGGCCGGGCACGGCCGCGCCGAGCACCGCAATCACCGGCCACGCCCTCTGCAAATCTGCGCCGGCTGCGAAGATGCGGATGTCCACCGTGGCGGGTCCGACGTTCGGGAGATCCACGATCTGCCTGGGCTGGAAGTTGGCGATCATCGGCGTGGCGGGAATCAGTGCGCCGGCGAGCGTGGCATACACGTCGACGTTCACGCCGGGGATGCCGTGGATGATGAAGACGCGCGCCGCTTCAGCAGCCGAAGCGGTCCCGCCCCTCGCATCACGTGCATCCGGCAGGGACGCGCTCTGTCCGCTAAGATAAGGCGGTGTCCCGTCGCCGCTTCGCTGCTCCCGCGCTTCTCGCGCTTGCCCTCACCGCGGTCACCGCCGCCACCTTCGATGGCGCGCGCCTGCATGCACAGGCGCGGCCCACGGCGCCCGTACCTGCGCAGCCCGTGCTCGTGCCCGATCCGCCGCACGTCTGCGGCAGCTGCGCGGAGTGGAATGGACCACGCCAGCCGTTCAAGCTCTACGGCAACACGTATTTCGTGGGCCCGGCGGGCCTGTCGTCGCTGCTCATCACGTCGCCGCAGGGGCACATCCTCGTGGACACGGGTCTCGAGCAGAGTGCCGCGCTCATCGACGCGAACATCCGCGCGCTCGGCTTCAAGACCACCGACGTGAAGCTCATCCTGACGTCACACGGCCATTTCGATCACGTCGGCGGCGTGCATGCCCTCGCGCGTTACACGAAGGCCGAGGTCGTGGGCAGTCCGCAGACGGCGCGGGCGCTCGCGATTGGCGCGCCGACGCCCGACGATCCGCAGGCCCCGCCCGCTCCGCCTCCCGGCGTGGACTACTTCCCGGCCTTCGAAGGGGTGCGCGGCGTGAAGGACGGCGAGACCGTGCGGATGGGACCGCTCTCCGTCACCGCCCATCACGTGCCGGGGCACACCCCCGGCGCCACCACGTGGACGTGGCAGTCGTGCGAAGGCAGCCGCTGCCTCAACATGGTCTACGCCGACAGTCTGTCCACCGTGGCGAGCGACGGCTTCCGCTTCACCGGCGGCAACGGCCGTCCGAGCATCGTCGACAGTTTCCGCGCCAGCATCACGACGTTCGGCGCGCTGCCGTGCGACATCATGGTCTCGACACATCCGCAGGCGTCGAACATGGACGAGAAGCTGAAGAAGCGCGCGGCGCTGAAGCCGGGCGACGCCGATCCGTTCATCGAACCTGGCGCGTGCAAGGCGCTCGCGGCCTCGTCCATGAAGGGCCTCGAGGATCGGGTGAAGGCTGAGAGAGCATCCAGGAAATAGCCGCGACGCCCGTGCGCGCCAGACGGGTGCCCCTCCGGTCTCACATAGAATCCCGCCATGGCTCGCAACGCCGAAGTGATCCGCCACTGGCAGATGCTGCTGCACATCGACAGCATGCGCTCGGGCGTGTCGGTGCAGGAACTGGCCGCCCGCTTCCACGTCACGACGCGCACCGTGTGGCGCGACCTGGCGGCCCTGCAGGAGGTGGGCTTCCCGCTCGTCGACGACAAGCGCGATCGCATCACCTACTGGCGGCTGCTGCACATGCCGCTCAGGGCCCTGAACGACGCCGGCCTGTCGGTCACCGAAGCGTGCTCGCTGTATCTGAGCCGCGCGCTGCTCATGGGCTTCACCGGCACGCCATTCGAGCCGGGCCTGACCGCCATCATCCGCCGCATCGAGAAGTCGTTGTCGCCCCGCGTGCGCGCGTTCCTCAAGCGCCTGCCCGACGTGGTGCAGGTGAAGGCCACACCCCGCAAGAACGCGACCTCGCCCAAACACGACGAGTTCGTGGCCCGGCTCATCGAGGCGGCCAGCGAGCGGCGCGTCTGCCGGCTGCTCTACTTCTCGGTGCACAGCAATCGCGAGAAGGACTACGAACTGCACCCCTACAACCTGGCCTACGCCGAGGGTGGACTGTACCTCACCGCCTACGTGCCCGAGTACCGCCAGGTGCGCGTGTTCGCGGTGGAGCGCGTGCGGCGCGTCACGGTGCTGGAGGCGTCGTTCAAGCCGGGTGCCGACCTGGCCGACGACGCCTTCGGGCAGTCGCTCGGCGTGAACCGTGGTGGCAGGCCCGAACGCATCGTGATCGAGTTCTCGCCGCGTGTGGCACCCTACGTGCGCGAGCGGACCTGGCATCCGTCGCAGCAGATCGAGGCGTTGCCCGACGGCGGCGTGCGCCTGTCGCTGAAGGTGTGCCGCGACTGGGCGCTGCGCACGTGGGTGCTGGGCTGGGGCGCCCACGCGCGCGTGACGGCGCCATCGGCGCTGGCCCAGGAGATCCTGTCGCAGCTCGACGACGCCCGCGACGGCTACGCGCCGAAGCTGGTCTTCGACACGGTGGTGCCGCTGTCGCCGGCCTCCGCCTCGAAGACACCGCGCCTGCCGCTGCGCGGGTAACAGACGCTACGACACCCGGCGCCAGTGCCTGCGCCAGCGCGTCGCGTTGGACGCCGAACCTGGGGGCGTCGCCACGTGCACCGCCACCACGCACGCGAGTTCCTGATCGGCCACCAGGTCGCCGGGCGGGCCAACTTCGCAGCACGTCCTGCGGCGCGCCACGCGTGATCAAGGGCTGGCAACGGCCGCAGCGCGGCTGCAGCGACGGTGAACCCGTGGTCGTCCGCCCTGTCTTCGTGGCGGCATGCGTCCTGCAGTTCCAGGCTTCGCTGGAGGGTATAGGATGGCCGACGACACGACCATGGCACAGCGACCTGCGCGAATCGAAGTGCGCCTCGACCAGATTGAGGCACGTCTGGAAAGCGTGGCCCAGGACATCGATGTCCTGAAGACGGATGTCTCAGTCCTCAAGACCGATGTCTCGGGCGTGAAGATGAACGTGCAGTCGCTTGAACATCGCATGCAGATCCAGTTCGAGCATGTCGATGCGCGATTCGACCGCATGGCCGATCGGTTGGCTCGAACAGGCCTCGCCGCGTCGGGGTCAGCCGCGACACCCTGATGCCACTGCTCACCACCCGGTTCACGGAAGCGTGCAGCACCGCCGCGGCGCTGCACGCCGAACAGATCCGCAAGGGCACGACGATTCCCTACGTGGCCCATCTGCTGGGCGTGACGTCGATCGCGCTGCACCACGGCGCCGACGAGGACGAGGCGATTGCCGCGCTCCTGCACGACGCCATCGAAGATGCTCCGGCGGCGCTCGGCGCAAGCGGCGTCCGCAGCCTGCTGCGCGAGCGCTTCGGCGAACGCGTGCTCGACATCGTAGAAGGCTGCACCGATGCCGACGTCGTGCCGAAGCCGCCGTGGCGGGTCAGAAAAGAGGCCTACGTGGCGCACCTGGCCACGCAGTCCCCCTCGGTGCTGCTGGTCTCAGCCTCGGACAAGCTTCACAACGCGAGTGCGATCCTGTCGGACTACCGCGCCATCGGCGAAGCGCTGTGGAACCGCTTCAATCGCGACGCCGGAAAGGCCGGCGCGATTGGCTACTACCGGGGGCTGGTGACGGCCTTCCGCGCCACCGGCGCACACGTGCGGCTGGTGGATGAGTTCGATGTCACGGTGCGGGCGATCGAGCGCGACACGGGGCATCCGGGCGTGTGGCCGCTGCCCTGACCCTCGCATCGGCCGCGTCTACCCGCCTGCCGTCTCTGCTGCCTCTGCCGCGGCGACCACGGTGCGCCGGTGCAGGGCGGCCAGGGCCTGATGCGGCAACCGGGCCGAGGCGTAACCGCCGGCCAGCACGAACGCCACGGGAATGCCGCGATGACGGGCCCAGGTAAAGACGAGGCGTTCGCGCGCCGCGAGCATCTCGGTCGTCACCCCGCGCAGGCCGCCAATCCCCGAGTGCTCGTGCGGATCCATGCCGGCGTTGTAGAGCACGACGTCCCACGAATCGACGGCAGCGATCAGCACGCGCTCGACCGTGGGCAGGTACTCGTCGGCCTGCGACACCACGTGCAGCGTGTGGCCGGCGACCGGGTCGTAGCGGTCGAAGGAAGACACGGAGACATCCACCTGTGTCACCTCGGGCCAGGCCGACACGAGGGAGGCGGTGCCACCTCCACAGTGGGCATCCAGGTCGAGCACGAGCACACGATGGGCACCGGCGTCGATACAGGCGCGGGCCGCCAGTGCCAGGCCGTTGAAGGTGCAGAAGCCACGGCCGACGTCGACACGCGCATGATGCAGGCCGCACGACAGCGAGCCGGCGAAGGCGCGCGAACCGAGCGCCGCGCGGGCCGCCGCCACCACCCCGCCATTCGAGGCGCATACGCTCGTCCACAGGCCGGCATCCCAGTGGAACCCGCTCGACTCGGCCAGGTGTCGCGGGTCGCCGGTTTGCACGGCGCGCACGTAGGCAGCGTCGTGGACAGTGGCAAGCACGGCGGAATCGAGCAGTGCCGGCGCGACGAGGGCGATGCCCGCCACGGGCTGCTCGTGCAGGAGGTCAGCCACCCAGCCCGGCTTGCGGAGGGTGTCGAAGTCGTTCGCCGAGGCGGTGTATTCGCGCGAGAAGTAGACAGGGATGATGTGGTTCGCAGAGCCTCCTACGGGAATCGGGCGGGGATTGATGCCCTCACACGACAAGTGTCGCATCGACGCATGACAGGAGAGGTCACGGCTGGACGCGCGTCCCGGTAGCGTCTGACGAGTCGTCTGGACCGGCTACGCGGGCGGCGCGGCCACGGCGTCCCACAGCCGCTCGACCGTGTAGGTCGCGGCCGACTCGGGGGCGGTGTTCGGGCGCACGACCTGACCGCCGATCGCCAGCATCGCAGCCCCGTGGACGGCGCCCCACACGAACACGGCGAGTTCGAGCGGCGAATCGCGGCGCACGAGACCGGCCTGTTGCAGTTCGATGAGCGCGTCCACGAGCACGCGGAAACCGGCCTCGGATTCCGCCGCCAGGTCCGCGCCGCAGTCGCCCTTCGCCACGTAGCCGCCGAACATCACGCGGTAGTGCGACGGGTTCTCCATCGCAAAGCGGATGTAGGCCCGCCCTTGCGCGAGGAACCCCTCGCGGCCCCGCCCGGCCTCCTCCCACGCGTCCGACAGTTCTTTCCTGAACGCGCGAAAGCCTTCGGTGGCCACCGCCACGAGCAGCGCCTGCTTGTCGGCGAAATGGCGGTAGAGCGCCGTGCGCGACACCCGCAGGTGCGCGCCGACGTCGCGCAGGGTCAGCGCGTCCACCCCGTCCGTGCGGATCGTCCGCACCGCCTGATCCACCAGCGCCTGGCGCAGATTGCCGTGATGATACGCATTCCGCCGCTTCCGCTGTGGGGCGGTGGCGGCGACCGGGGCGGTGGCGGGCATGAGGTGCCATCGTACCGCGATGTGTTGACACGGTCAACATTAAACCAGTATTGTCATGTTGACGTCGCTCACATCTGACGGCACTTTTTGCGACGCTTGTCACGGGGTCTGTCACGGTCACCAGATGTCTGTGGTGACAGACCCCGGAGACATGCGTGGGAGAACCGGGAGCATACGATGACGATCCTGCAACGACCGCTCGAGTTCGTGACCTGGCTGATGGTGCCCGTCGGCCTGCTGTTCGCCGTGCTGATGCTGGCGGACGCGCGGGTCATCGAGGGCGCGCCCGCGTGGCTGAAGCCGCTCAAGTTCGCGGTGTCGACCGCGATCTACAGCGCCACGCTGGCGTGGGTGCTGCGGCATCTCCCCGACTGGCCGCGGCTCGCCCGCCGGGCGGCGGCGGTCACGGCGTGGGTCTTCGTCGTGGAAGTGGCGCTCATCGCGGTGCAGGCGGCACGCGGCACGACGAGCCACTTCAACACGAGCAATGTGGTGGATGGCGCCATCTTCAGCGTGATGGGGATCGCCATCGCCTCGCAGACGGTGGCGGCGGTGGCCGTCACGTGGGCCCTCTTCCGGCAGACGTTCGCGGACCGCGCGATGGGCTGGGCGCTGCGTCTTGGCATGGCGCTCGCGGTGGCCGGAGCGTCGGTGGGCGGTGTCATGACGCAGCCCACGGCGGCGCAGCTCGCGCAGGCGCGCGAGACGCGGCAGATGCCACGGGCCGGCGCACACACGGTGGGCGCGCCCGACGGCGGCGCCGGACTTCCCGGCACCGGCTGGAGCCTCACCCACGGCGATCTGCGCGTGTCCCATTTCCTGGGCCTGCACGCCATGCAGGTGCTGCCGTTCGTGGCGTGGCTGCTGACGCGCCGCCGCGGCGTGCGTGAGGGCGCGCGTGTGGGCATCGTCTTCGGCGCGGCCGTGAGCTACGCGGCGCTCTTCCTGCTGCTCTTCGCGCAGGCGATGATCGGGCAGCCGCTCATCGCCCCATCCGGCGCCGTGGCCAGCGCGTTTGCGGCCTGGGCCGTTGGCACCGTCGTTCTCGTGCTCGTCGCCTGGCGCACCCTCGGCGCCACGGTGACGTCGCGCTCCGCTCTGGAGATCGCATGACACCCGAATCCGTCTTCTCTGCCGCCAGCACCACCGCCCTCGTCGCCTGGCTGCTGCTCATCGTGCGCCCGCGCGCGGCGTGGGTGCAGACCATCACGGGCGCTATCGTGCCGGCGGCGTTCGCGGTGCTCTACGCGGTGGTCATCGCGCAGCACCTCGGACGCGGCGAGGGCGACTTCAACTCGCTCGCCGGCGTGGCGGCGCTCTTCGCCAACCCGTGGAATCTGCTCGCCGGCTGGGTGCACTACCTGGCGTTCGACCTGCTGACCGGCGTCTGGGAAACGCGCGACGCCGCGAAACGCGGCATCCCGCACTGGATGGTCGTCCCCTGCCTGCTGCTGACGTTCATGCTCGGCCCCGCCGGCTGGCTGCTGTATCAGGGTGTGCGAGCGCTGCGCACGCCGCGTTTGTAACCGGGTCTGTCACAGTCACGGATTGTCATGGGGGTCTGTCACCGTCACGAATCGAAGACCGTGACAGCCCCCGTTACAACTCGAGACGGTGACAGACCCCGTTACAAATGAGAGTGGCTTGCGCGCGGCGACCCGCGCCCGTATCGTAGGCGCCATGAGCACACGCACGAGCCGCCGCGACTTCATGAACCTGACCGGCGCCGGCATGGCCGGCCTCGTGGGCGCGCCGATTGGCGCCGCCGCGGCCGGTCAGCCCGCGCTGCCCACCACGCCCGCGAGTTCCGGCGACCTGACGCCCGACCTCGTGGTGGTGAACGCCACCGTCTACACGATGGACACTCGCGCGCCGCGCGCCGAGGCCTTCGCCGTGAAGGACGGACGCTTCGTGGCCGTGGGCTCCACCGCGGATGTCCGTAATCTCGCCACGAGCCGCACGCAGGTGATGGATGCCAAGGGGATGACCGTCGTGCCCGGCTTCATCGACTGCCACAACCACGCGGGCGGCGAGACGCTGCTCTACGACGTGCTCGTCGGCAATCCTTTCGAAGTCGAGTTCGTCAGCATCCTCAGCATCGTCGGCAAGCTCAAGGCACGCGCGCAGCAGACGCCGCCCGGCACGTGGGTGGAGGGCTACTTCTTCGACGACACCAAGGTGAAGGACACGCGCGGCCTGCACGTCCGCGATCTCGATGAAGTGTCGAAGGATCACCCGGTGGTCGTGCGCCACCGCGGTGGCCACACGTCGTTCTACAACAGCAAGGCCTTCGAGATGGCCGGCATCACGAAGAACACGCCGGATCCCATGGGCGGCACCTACGACAAGGATCCGAACGGCGAGCTGAACGGCCGCGTGACCGACCGTGCGATGGATCCGATGCGCAGGATCGGCAACCGGCCCACCTACACCGCCGCCGAAGCCGAGAAGCGCGGCCGCGACGGCATCGCCCATATCTCGAAGCAGTTCGCGCGCTATGGCCTCACGAGCGTGCACCACGAAGGCGGCAACCTCGCCGCCATCCAGGACGTCCGCGCCCGCGGCGAGCTGCTGCACCGCGTGAGCTACGAACCGCAGCAGGCGATGATCGATCACATGATCGCCGCCGGCATCAAGACCGGCTTCGGTGACGAGTGGATTCGCTTTGGCGCAACGTCTGAACACACCGTGGACGGCTCGTTCAGCGAACGCACGATGGCGCTCAGCGTGAACTATCCCGGCGTGACGCCGCCCTACAAGGGCAACGTGACCGAGACGCAGGAGGTGCTGAACGCGTGGGTGGAGCGCGTGCACCGCGCCGGCATCCAGGTGAACGTGCACGCCAACGGCGATGTCGCGATCGACAGCTTCCTCACGGCGATGGAACGGGCGCAGAAGATGTTCCCGCGCGCCGACGCGCGTCCGAAGATCACGCACTGCACGCTCATCACGCCGGATCTGGTGAAGCGCATCAAGGCCCTGGGCGTCGTGCCGGCGATGTTCACGACCTACGCCTACTACAACCCCGACAAGTTCGTGTACTACGGCGAAGACCTGATGAAGCGCTGCATGGCCTACCGCGACATGCTCGACGCCGGCGTCTACGCCTGCGCCGGGTCGGACTTCAGCCCCGGCCCGTTCGCGCCGCTCATGGGCATCCAGGGAATGGTCACGCGCAAGGGCTGGGACGGCAAGACGTGGGGCGCCAACCAGCGCGTCACCGTGAGCGAAGCCATCGCCATCAACACCTACAACGGCGCGTGGGCGTCGGGCGAGGAGGCGATCAAGGGGTCGATCACGGCCGGCAAACTGGCGGACTTCGTGATGCTCGCGGGCGACCCGCACACGGTGGATGTCGAGAAGATCAAGGACATCCAGATCGTGCGCACGGTCGTGGGCGGGAAGACGTCCTACCAGGCGTAGGCGCCGGCTGTCCCCTGCGGAGAGCAGGGCGGGGCAGACCCGCGTGGAATACGGCCGGAATACGGCCGCGCTGGCTGCCAGGACTTGGCAACGCATTTGCCCTGACAGGGGGTGGAGACGCGCACATGTCCACCATCAGAGTCAGCACCGCCCTAGCAATCGTCGCCGCCATGGCGCTCTCGGCCCTGCCGGTTCAGGCGCAGGAGGATCGCGGCAGCGACCGTCCGCGCGCCGAACGCCGCCGCCCGCGTGGCGATGGCGACGGCCAGCGGAACGAGGGACGCCGCGCCGAGTCCAGCCGTGGACGCCGCGAGGCGCCCCGAGCCGAGGCGCCCCGAAACGACGCGCCGCAGGCCGACGCGCCGCGCAACGATAGCCCCCGCGATGGGGGTCGCCGCGCCCAGG
>JBIKUN010000087.1:0-19462 GCA_044347565.1 Vicinamibacterales bacterium
GCAACGGACGCTATTCGTGCCCCCGGTGCAAGCGCACGAACGACTACCAGATGCGCTGGGTGCGCCGCACGCGGAAGGACCGGGTGCCTCCCAATGCCGACGAGACCGATCGCGCCAAGTTCCTCAAGCTGCGCGACCATCTGATTCGCGTCGACGACGAACTCACCTGTAAGACGTGCGGCAAGCGCTTCGAGATTCCGTCGATGCACTCGCTGGTGTTCGTCGACCAGCTCGACGGCCTGCCGAAGGTGGACGACGAAGACGACGAGCCCGCGCCCGTGGCTAATACAGTCCCGGCACCATCCGCCAGCGCACCCGCCGGCAGTACGCCGAGTACGCCGGCCCCGCGGCAGCGGAAAGGCTACGCTCCTCCCAAGGCATGGCGATGACGAGGTAGAGGGTGCTCACGAGCGCCCACACCAGCCGGTCGACCGTCATCGGCGAGACGCCGAAGACGAGGAGCGCCCAGCCCAGATAGATCGGGTGGCGCACGACCGTGAACGGCCACACGATGCGGATGTTGGCCGGCCGCGGAGGCCCCAGCACCTGGCGGATGCCGGCCAGGTCGAGGCCGTCGAGCACCCGCGCCCCGGCCAGCGTGAAGACGACCCCCGTCACCTGCATCGCGCCAAGCGCCCACGCCGCCACTCCCGTGGCCGTGTAGAGCACGCCGGGTACCCGCCGCCAGCTCATGCAGAGCGCGATGAAGAGCAGCGACGCCACCCAGACATACAGCGACCGTTCGAGCGCCGGCGGCACGACCGCCCGGATCCGGTCCTTGGCGCGGGTGCGGGCCATCACGCTGTGGTGCGCCGCGAAGATCGTGAACGCCAGTGTGTTCCAGAGCATGTCCAGCGGGCGCACGCCGGTGCCCGGCGCCGGCGTGGCCCACACGATGCCGACGTGCCACGCGCCAGTCGCGAGCGCGGCCACGAAACACGCCCCGCCGAGCCAGGCCACGGCGCGCGTGAGAGGGGCGGACGCGACAGGCGGCGGCATGGAGGTTGGGGCGCGATGGCGGCGCGCACGTATTATAGGGACTCCCGCGCGCGTCGTGCGTGGCCATCTACCCGTGAGCACACCGCGCATCGTCATCACCGGCATCGGCGTCGTCTCGACGTTCGGCGTCGGCCGTGAGTGTTTCTGGGACCATGTCGCGCGCGGCGTGAGCGGCACGCGCGCCATCACGGAGTTCGATGTGACGGGCTACCCGTCGCAGGTCGCGGCGCCCGTGCCGCCCGTGGACATGACTGCCGCGCTCGCCCTCGACGGCGAGGCCGCGGAGGGCTGGGAGTCGCGCGCCGACCCGAAGCGCTACTCGCGCGCCGCGCTCTTCGGCGTGATCGCCGGCCGCGAAGCCTGGCACGATGCCGGGCTCGGCGTGGGCACGCCGGGGGCCGGGGTCATCATCGGCAGCGGTGGCGGCGGCATCGACGTCGGCGAGAAGCAGTACCGCGACTTCTTCACGAACGGCGGCAAGGCCGTCACGCCGTACGCCATCGCCATCGGGATCTGCGGCATGGTGTCGAGCGAGATCTCGATCTCGCTCGGGCTGCGCGGCGTGAGCCACGTGCTCTCGACCGGCTGCACGTCGTCCACCGATGCCATCGGCTACGCGGCGGCGCTCCTCCGCGCCGGCGAGGCCGACGTGCTGCTCACCGGCGGCACCGATGGCTGCGTCCTGCCCGGCATGATGTTCGGCTTCGGGCGCATGCGCGCCGTCTCGACGCACTACAACGACCGGCCGGCGCAGGCCTCGCGGCCGTTCGACCGCGGCCGCGACGGCTTCGTGCTCGGCGAAGGCGCATGGATGCTGGCGCTCGAACGCGAGGATCGGGCGCGCGCCCGCGGCGCGCGCATCTACGCGAGCGTCGACGGTTATGCCTCCACCTGCGACGCCTACCACCGCGTGCAGATGGACCCCGACGGCACCGAGATCGTGCGCTGCATGGAGACCGCCATCGCCAAGTCGGGCCGCGCGAAAGAGGCCATCGGCTACGTGAACTACCACGGCACGTCCACGCAGCTGAACGATGCCGTGGAGGCGCGCTGCACGCGCCGCGCCTTTGGCGCGCTGGCGGACCGCGTACCCGGGTCATCCACCAAGTCGATGATCGGTCACCCGCAGGGCGCAAGCGGCGCGGCCGGCGTCGTGGCGACGGCACTCGCGCTCTCGCGCGGGTTCCTGCCGCCGACGATCAACCTGACCGATCCCGATCCGGCCTGCGACCTGGACTTCCTGCCGATGACCGGACGTGCGGCCACGGTGGAGGCGGCGCTCTGCAACTGTCTCGGCTTCGGCTCGAAGAACAGCGCGCTCGTGATCGGAGCGGTGCCGTGAGCCACGGCGCGCCGATCGACGACGTGACGGTGGTGGGCGCCGGGCCGGCCGGCGCGCTCGCCGCGCTGGTGCTGGCCCGCCGCGGCTTGCGCGTGCGCCTCGTGGACCGGGCGCGGTTCCCGCGGCCGAAACTCTGCGGCGACACGCTCAATCCCGGCGCGCTCGCCTCACTCGCGCATCATCTCGACCTCGCGGCGCTGCGCCTGCTCGGCGTGCCACTCGCCGGCATGCGGCTCTCGGGCCCCGGCGGCGTCACGGTGACGGGCCGGTACCCGGCGGGTGTCACGGGACTCTCGGTGACGCGCTTTGTGCTCGATGCCTGGCTGCTCGAGCAGGCCTGTCAGGCCGGCGTCACGGTGGAGGAGGGCGTGCTCGTGCGCGGCCCGGCGCTCGGGAGCGGCACGGTGCAGGGTGTGCGCGTCGCCACCGCGGCCGGCGAACGCGAGCACCGCTCGCGACTGGTGCTCGGCTGCGACGGCCGGGCCTCGGTGCTGGCCCGCGCTGCGGGGCTCGCCTGCACGCCCGCGTCGCCGCGCCGCTGGGCATGTGGCGCCTACGTCCACGACGTGCGCGGCGTCGATCCCGCGTTCGGCGAGATGCACGTGCGCGACGGCAGCTATCTGGGGATTGCGCCCGTGGCGGGCGGCCTCGCCAACGTCTGCCTCGTGCTGCCGCGGCTGCGCGCGGCCGGCGCGGTGGCGCGTCCGTGGGAGGCGATCCGCGAGTCGGTGGCGGCAGACGCCCTGCTGCGCGATCGGTTCGTCGATGCGCGTCTCGCCTCGCGTCCGGTCGTACTCGGCCCGGTGGCCGTGGATGTCTCGCGGGCGGGCGTGCCGGGGATGCTCCTGGCCGGCGACGCCTCCGGCTTCATCGATCCGATGACGGGCGATGGTCTGCGCCTGGCCATTGATGGCGCGCAGCTCGCCGCGGCGATGGTCGCCGACGTCCTCGAGGGCCGGCTCACCGCCGACGCGGCCCCCGCCGCGCTCGCGGCCGCCCGCCGCCGGGCCTTCGCCGTCAAGTGGCGGTTCAATCGCGGTCTTCGGGCGCTCGTGGACGCGCCCTCGCTCGTGCGCACGGCCACGCTGGCAGCGCGCGCGTGGCCGGGGGCCTTCGAGGCGATGGTGCGGTTTGCGGGTGATGCCCGGCTGACCGCGTGAGACTCCCGATGCCGATTGCCGCCATCATCAGCCTGGGCACCCTGGCCGCCGTGCTCGCCGTCATGGCGGGGGAGGCCGTGCTCTCGTCCTGCAACGCGTCGCTGCTGCGCGCCCGTGGCGCCGTCGAGCCGCCCGACGACGTCTACCGCACGATGCAGTGGGCGTATCCGGCGGCGTTCGTCGCCATGGCCGTCGAAGGTGCGCTCAACGGACCGGCGCCGATGACGGCGCTCGGCCTCGGGCTCGGTGTCTTCGGCCTCGCCAAGGCCCTCAAGGCGTGGGCCATCTCCACGCTCGGCACGCGCTGGTCGTTCCGCGTGCTCGTGCCGCCGGGGGAACCGCCGATCGTGGCCGGTCCCTATCAGCTGCTGAACCATCCGAACTACGTCGCGGTGTGCGGCGAGATGCTCGGCGCGGCCCTCATCGTGGGTGCGCCCGTGAGCGGCGTCGTCGCCACGCTCGGCTTCGCCTGGCTGATGCGCCGTCGGATCGCCATCGAAGATCGGGCTCTCGGCCGCCGCTGAGCGGGCCGGTAAAGTACCTGTCGATGCCGACGCCCGTGCCGCGCGCCCCGATTCGTCCTGCCCCTGCGGTGCCGCGGCTCGTGGCGGTGCTCGACGGGCTCACGGCGCTCGTTGCGCTCGTCGCCGCCTCCACCCTCGTGACCGGCGGGTTCCGCGCCGACGTGTTCGGCGTGCGCGTCTCGACCACGTCGTGGTGGCGTGTCGCCGCCGTCGCGCTCGTGCTGCTCGCGGCGCGTCACGCCTGGCGGCGGTCGCCCTCGATGCTCGCGCGCAGCTGGCAGGGGCTCATGCGCTGGCGGCGCGATCCCATGACGCGGTCCACCTGGCCGGTCATCGTGACCACACGGCTCGGCGTGCTCGTGCTCGGGCTGCTCGCCGTACACGCCATCGGCTACCCGCAGGGGCGCGCCCCCATCCGCGTGGCGGAAGGGGAGGTGGCGAATCTGCCAGCCCGCTTCGATGCCGGCTGGTATCTCATGATTGCCACGCACGGCTACGAGTACCTGCCGAACCGCTTCGATCAGCAGCAGAACCTCGTGTTCTTCCCGGCCTTCCCGACGCTGATGGCGTGGGTGTCGCTGCTCTTCGCGCGGCAGGTCGTGTGGAGCGGCGCGGTCGTGTCGATCGTGGCCTTCGCATGGGCGATGCGCTACCTCTTCCGGCTGGCGCGCGAGCTCATGGACGAGGAGCGAGCGGTCGTCGCGGTGGCGCTGCTCGCGGTGTATCCGTTCGCCGTGTTCTTCAGCGCGCCCTATACCGAAGGCCTGTTCCTGCTCACGATGCTCGGCGCCTGGTGGCACCTGCGCCGCGACGAGCGCTGGGCCGGCTTTGCGTGGGGCTTCGTGGCCGGCCTCACGCGTCCGAACGGCTGTCTGCTCTCGGTGCCTCTCGCCCTCGTGGTGGTCGCGCCGCTCTGGAAGCACGGCCGGTTCCAGCCTCCGCCCGGCGGCTGGCTCGGTGTCGTCGACCGGCTGGTCGTGGCCGCGGCGCCGGGGCTCGGCATGCTGGCGTATTCGGCCTACGTCTACGACGTGACCGGCGATCCGTTCATGTGGATCCGGCTCCAGGCGGCGTGGGGACGCGAGAACATCGGCGTGGCCGCGTTCCTCGCCGGCGAGTGGCGCTCGCTCGGCGAGCAGGGCCTCTACGGGTATGCGACCGGCGACGTCCCGAACTTCCTGAACGCGCTCGCGGCGCTGCTCGTCGGCACGAGCCTCGTGCCGGTGTGGCGGCGCTTCGGCACGCCGGCTGCGGTGCTGCTCGCGGTGAATCTCGCGCCCTCGCTCGCGAGTGGCGGCTGGCTCTCGGTGGGCCGCGCCACGTCGGTGCTGTTCCCGCTTTTCCTGTGGCTCGCCGACGTCGTGCCGGCGCGTCACCGCCTCGTCTGGATCGGGGCATTCGCCGGGTTGCAGGCCTTTGCCGCCATCCTGTTCTTCACCTGGCGGCCGGTCTTCTGACGGGGGCCGGCCAATTCGCCGGTCCGGCCGTCTGTACCGTCATGTGTGACGAGGCCGTATACTGACCCCTCCGGGCCGTCCATGACCCTCATTCCGCTGGCACGCCGACCGTTCCGCGTTCTCGCCACCGCGTTCCTCGTGGCGTGCGTCCTTGCGGCGGGGCCAGCCACGGCTCAGGTGCCGGCCGCGAGTCCCCGCGCGGCCGCCACCCGCGCCCTCGACCGCGGCAACTACGCCGAGGTCCACGCGCTGCTGAAGGGCCTCGACACCGACACGGCCGCCGCCGTGCTGCGCGCCCGCGCCTACGTGGCCGTGGGGCAGTATGCCGAGGCCGAGAAGGTGCTCCAGCCGGCGGTGTTCGAGAACCCGATCGGCGACGCCGCCGTGGAACTCGGCATCCTGCAGCGCATGCTCGGCCGCCGCGAGGCGCTGCGCACGCTGTCGCTCATCCTCGCGCGCGACATCATGGCGGCGTCGGCCCCCGACTACGTGCGCGCCGGCCGCGCCGCGCGCGCCCTCAGGCGCTTCCAGGACGCGAACGGCTTCTTCCGGCAGGCCAACGCGCAGGCGCCCACGGACGTCGCCGTCAACGTCGCCTGGGGGGAACTGTTCCTCGAGGCGCACGAGCGCGGCGAGGCGGCGCGGTCGTTCCAGGCGGCGCTGCGCACCGAGGCGGAACACCCCGACGCGCTCATGGGCCTCGCGCGCACGGTCAGCGAAGACAACCCGCCGCTTGCGAAGAAGCTGGCCGCCCAGGTGCTCTCGATCAACGAGAAGCACACCGGCGCGCGTGTGCTGCTGGCCGAACTCGCCCTCGACGAGACGAAACGTCCGGAGGCCGCCGCCGAGGTCGAGAAGGCGCTCGCCGTCAATCCGAACCACTTCGAGGCGCTGTCGCTCAAGGCCGCGATTGCCTGGCTCGACAAGCGCACCGACGACTACACCGCCACGACCAACGCGCTCATGAAGCTCAACCCCACCTACGGGGAGGTCTACCGCGTGGTGGGCGGCGTGGCGGCGCGGCAGTACCGCTTCGAAGACGCCGCGGAGCTGGCGCGGCGCGCCATCACGGTGGACCGCGAGAACGTGCGCGCCTACGCCGACCTCGGCGCACATCTGATGCGCACGGGCGACGAACGCGGCGCCCGCCGGGCGCTCGAAACGGCGTTCCGCGCCGACCCGTTCGACCGCGTCACCTACAACCTGCTGGCGCTGCTCGACACGCTCGACGGCTTCGAGACGATCCGCGACGGCGATCTGGTGATCCGGCTGCATCCCGATGAGGCGGCCGTGATGCGCGAGTACGTGCCGGCGCTCGCGCGCGAGGCGCTGGCCTCGCTCTCGAAGCGGTGGAACTTCACGCCCACCGGCCCCATCCTCATCGAGATGTTCCCGCGCCACGACGACTTCGCCGTGCGCACGCTGGGCCTGCCCGGCATGATCGGCGCGCTCGGCGCCTGCTTCGGCAAGGTCGTGACGCTCGACTCCCCGAAGGCGCGGCCGCCTGGCGAATTCAACTGGGGCGCCACGCTGTGGCACGAGATCGCCCACGTCATCACCCTGCAGCTCTCGAATCAGCGCGTGCCGCGGTGGCTCACCGAAGGCATCTCGGTCTGGGAAGAGACGCGGGCCCGTCCCGCCTGGGGCCGCGAGATGGAGGTCACCTTCGCGGGGGCCATCAACCGCGGCCAGGTGATGAAGCTGCGCGAGCTCAACTCCGGCTTCAGCAATCCCGAGCTCATCTCGCTTGCGTACTACGAGGCGTCGCTGCTCGTCGAACACATCGTCGCGCGCTTCGGCGAGCCGGCGCTGCGCGAACTCGTGCGCGTCTTCGCCGATGACGTCGACACCGAGACGGCCATCACGCGCGTGCTCAAGGTGCCCATGGACGATCTGCAGAAGACGTTCGATGGCTTCCTCGACACGCGTTTCGGCGCCCTGCGCCGCGCGCTCGTGACCCCCGAGGACTTCGAGCCCGACCAGCCGGTCGACCGCCTGCGCCCCATCGCCGAGGCCAACCCCGGCAGCTTCCCGGTGCAGCTCGCGTTCGCCCGGGCGCTCGAAGCGAAGGAGCCGGACGCGGCGCTGGCCGCCTACCGCCGTGCCGCCGTGCTCGTGCCGCCAGCGACCGGTGACGGCAGCCCGCAGGCGCGTATCGCCGCACTGCTGGAGGCCAAAGGCGACAAGGCCGGCGCGGCCGCCGCGCTCGAAGCGCTGACCACCGCCGACCACACCGCGGTCGTGTCGGCGCGCGCGCTCGTCACGCTGCTGGACGCCGAGGGCGACGCTGCCCGCCGCCGCGCCGCGCTCGCCAAGGTCGTGGCGATTGACCCGTTCGATGCCGCGGCCCACTCGGAACTCGGCCGCTTCGCCCTCGCCGCCGGGCAACTGCCGGCGGCTCTGCAGAACTTCCGCGTGGCTGTCGCCGCCGGGGCGCAAGACCGCGCCGGCGCCCACGCCGATCTCGGTGAGGCGCTCGAGAAGTCGGGCGCGAGGGACGACGCCAAGCGCCAGGCGCTGCTGGCCCTCGAAGTGGCGCCGAGCTACGTGCGCGCCCAGGAACTGCTGCTGCGCCTGGTGGAGCCGCCGCAGTGACGGCGGGCGCGGCCCGGCCCGGTGCCGCGTGGCGCCGCGCGCTTCGTCAGGCGCCGTTCGCGGTGGCCGTCGTTGGCCTGCTCACCTTCGTCGCGCCGGCACTGTCGCTGCTCGTGAAGGACGCCGCGGCGCAGTCGGGCGTCTTCAAGGAAGACCGCTTCGCCGGCCTGCAGTGGACGTTCGTGCGCGTGAAGTACACGCCCACGCAGGGCGACCTCGCGATGCGCACGCGCTTCGGCTTCTGGGACGATCCCTGGGCCATCGACGCGCCGGCCGCCGAACAGAACCTGTCGCGCCGCGTGCAGACGGCCACGTCGATCGACGTGGGCGAGCCGCTCGTGATGGCGCTCGACGATCCACGGCTCTTCCAGTATCCGTGGCTCTACCTGGTCGAGCCGAGCAACGCCATCTTCAGCGATGACGAAGCGGCCACGCTGCGCGAGTTCCTGCTGCGCGGCGGCACGCTCACGCTCGACGACTTCCATGGCTCGTTCGAATGGGATCTCACCGTGCGCCTGCTGGCGAAGGTGTTCCCGGACCGCGCCTTCGAAGACCTGTCGCCGCCGCATCCCATCTTCACGAGCTTCTACCAGTTCGAACGGTATCCGCAGGTGCCGGGCCTCGGTTCGTTCTTCAACGGCCGCACCTGGGAGAAGGGCGGCTACACGGCCCGCCTGCGCGCGATTCTCGACGACACCGGCCGCCCGATGGTGCTCGCCAACTGGAACACCGACATGGGCGATGGCTGGGAGTGGTCGAACGCCGAGGAGTATCCCGGCTATTTGAAGTGGACCACGGTGGCGTATCAGATGATGATCAACGAGATCGTCTACACGCTGACGCACTAGGGGCTGGGGCTGGGGGCTGGGGGCTGGGGCTCCCGATTCGCGGCACCCGATGAACGGCGCACGACGCACGCCGATGGATGCGAATGAACCGGACGACTGAGGCACAGGACGAGGATCTGGCGGGACGTGTCGCGGCGGGGCGCGAGAAGATTCTCGAGCAGCTGCGGCTCGTGATCGTCGGGCAGGACGAGGTCGTCGATCAGGTGCTCATCGCGCTCTTCACGGGCGGGCACTGCCTGCTCACGGGCGTGCCGGGGCTGGCCAAGACGCTGCTCATCAAGACGCTGGCCGGCATCCTCGACCTGAGCTTCAAGCGCATCCAGTTCACGCCGGATCTGATGCCGGCCGACATCACCGGCACCGAGATCCTCGACGAGTCGGAGGGCGTGCGCGCCCTGCGCTTCGTGCGCGGGCCGGTCTTCGCGCAGATCCTGCTGGCGGATGAAATCAACCGCACGCCGCCGAAGACCCAGGCGGCGCTGCTCGAGGCGATGCAGGAGTTCCACGTCACGGCCGCCGGCCGCACCTACGCGCTCGACCGGCCGTTCTTCGTGCTCGCCACGCAGAACCCGATCGAACTCGAAGGCACGTATCCGCTGCCGGAAGCGCAGCTCGATCGCTTCATGTTCAACGTCACCATGTCGTACCTCTCGGAGGACGACGAAGTGAAGGTGGTCACCGCGACCACCGGGGCGCGGCGGCCGGCGCCGGTGCGCGTGCTCGGCGGGGAAGACATCCTCGCGTTCCAGGAATACGTGCGCGCGGTCGTCGTGGCCGAAGACGTGGCGCGCTACGCCGTGCGGCTCGTGGACGCCTCGCGGCCGGGCCGCGGCCCGAAGCTCGACTTCGTCGAGAAGTGGGTGAAGTGGGGTGCCGGGCTGCGCGCCTCGCAGGCGCTCATCCTCGGCGCCAAGGCGCGCGCGCTCATCCACGGGCGCTATCACGTGTCGGTGAAGGACATCCAGGCGCTCGCCAAGCCGATCCTGCGGCACCGCGTCATCCCGAACTTCTACGGCGAGGCCGAAGGCATCACCTCCGACATCCTCGTCGATCGCCTGCTCGGCGCCGTGCCGCCGCCGGCGAGCGGGCTGTGAGCGCATGGCCGGTCCCGCGCGGTATCTCGACCCGAAGGTCCTCGCCCGGATCGGCTCGCTCGATCTGAAGGCGAGGACCGTCGTCGAGGGCGTGCTGAGCGGGCTGCACCGCAGTCCGAAGCGCGGCTACAGCGTGGAGTTCGCCGAGTACCGGCAGTACCTGCCCGGCGACGCGCTCGCCACCATCGACTGGAAGGTCTACGCGCGGTCCGACCGGCACTACGTCAAGAAGTTCGAGGAAGACACCAACCTCGACTGCCATCTGCTTGTCGACATCAGCGGCTCGATGGCCTACGGCTCGCACGGCGTCACGAAGCGCGACTACGCCTGTTATCTCGCCGCGTCGCTCGCGTATCTCATGCATCGCCAGCGCGACGCCGTCGGCCTCATCGCCTTCGACGAGGCCATCGTGCAGCGCCTGCCACCCTCGGCGCGGGCCTCGCACCTGCGGGCGGTGCTGCTCGGCCTCGAGCGCCTGCCGCAGGGCGCGAAGACCAACGTGGCCAAGCCGCTCGGCGACCTGGCGAAGGTCCTGGCCAAACGCGGCCTCGTCGTCGTCATCTCGGACCTGCTCGACGATCCGGCCGGCGTCATCCAGGGGCTGCGCCACTTCCGCCAGCGCGGCACCGACGTCATCGTCTTCCACGTGCTCGATCCGCAGGAGCTGCACTTCACCTTCGCCGACGTGGCGCGGTTCCGCGACGTGGAGTCGGCCAGTGAAGTGTTCGCCGATCCGGCGGCGGTGCGCGGTGACTACCTCGCGGCCGTCGGCGGCTTCATCGACACCTACAAGCAGCAGCTTGGCGGCGCCGGCATCGACTACCACCTGCTCGACACTTCCAAGCCGCTCGATCTGGCGCTCGTCGCGTATCTGAAGGCGCGGGGGCGCGGCTGATGTTCGGCCTCGGCTTCCTCGCGCCCGCGTTCCTCGCCGGCCTGCTCGCCGTGGCCGTGCCGATCGCGCTCCATCTCTACCGGCGCCGCACCGACAAGGTGGTCGACTTTCCGGCCGCGAAGATGCTGCCACAGGCGCCGGTGGCGCAGCAGCAGCGGCGGCGCCTGCGCGACCTGCTGCTCCTCGCGCTGCGCGTCGTGGCGCTCGTGCTGCTCGCCGTGTCGTTCGCCCGGCCCTACATCGCCGGCACCGAGACACAGGTGGGCCGCGGCGCCACGATCGTGGCCGTGGACGTCTCGCTCAGCACGTCGGCGCCGGCCACCTGGGCGGCGGTGCGCGCGCGGGCTGCCGCGGCCATCGACGACGCCCCGGCCGCCGATCTGGTGGGTCTTGTGACCTTCGACGATCGCGGGCACGTGGTGACCGCGCCCACCGCGACCCGGACCGAAGCCCGCGCCGCACTCGAGGCACTCACGCCAGGTGCCGGCGGCACGAGCTTCCCGGCCGGCGTGGGCGCCGCGGTGGATGCCCTCCAGGGGGGCGGCGGCCGCGTGGTCGTCGTGACCGACCTGCAGCAGCGCGGCTGGCACGGCGTCGATGCCATCGACGTGCCCGACGGCGTGAACGTCTCCGTGGCGGCCGTGCCCGCGGCATCCGCCAATCTCGCCGTGACGGCGATTCGCCGCGACGAGGCGATCACGGCCGTCGTGCAGAACTACGCGTCGGGGCCGCGCACCGTCACGGCGCGGCTGCGCGTCGATGGACGCGCAGTGGCGCGGGCCGACGTCGCGCTCGCGCCGCTCGCCGCCTCTGACGTACGGTTCACGGCCGCCCTTCCGGCGCGCGGCGTGGCCGGTGTGTCGATCGATGATCCCGAGGGCTTCCAGGGCGACAACGCGCGCTTCTGGCTGCTCGAGCCGCCGCGTCCCGTCACGGTGCTCGTGCTCACGGCCGACCCGCCCGAATCCGCCACGACCGGGCTGTACGTCCAGCGTGCGCTCGAGGCCGCCGCCGACACCTGGCCCATGCGCGTCGTCGTCGAAGACGGCCGGCGCTACTCGGCGGCCACCACGGCCGAGCGGCCCGACGCCCTCGTCGTCATCGGCACCCGCACACTCGACCGCCGCGGCCGCGACCGCCTGTCGTCGTATCTGCGCGAGGGGGGCCGTGTACTGCTCTCGCTCGGGCCCGACGTGGACGTGCCCACGCTCGGCGAGGCGCTCGGCCTGAACGTGCGGCTGCTGCCGGAGCCGGTGACGCCCGGCGCCGATGACGGCGCCATCATTCCGTCCGACCGGCGGCATCCGGTATGGCGCCAGCTGGCGGGCTCGCGTTCCGCGCTCGGGCGCCTGCCCATCGAACGCTATCGCCAGGTGCTCGACGATGCCGGCTGGGACGTGCTCGCGCGGTTCGCCGGCGGCGCCGTGGCCTTCGCCGAGCGCACCGTCGAGCGGGGCACCGTATTGCTGTTCGCCTCGGATCTCGACAACCGCTGGAACCGGTTTCCCCTCGAGCCGGGCTTCGCGCCGTTCATCGCCGAAACGGCGCACTACCTGACGCGCGATGCGCGCACGGCCTCCGCGTTCGTGCTGCCGGATGTGCCGGCGACGGTCCCGTCCACGCCCGGCGCGCACACGCGGCCGGCGGCACCAGGCCAACCCGCCGCCGCCGTCGTCGTGAACATCGATCCTGCGGAGAGTGATCCCACCGCCACGACGGCCGAGGTGTTCAGCTCGCACGTGCGGACGACGGGGCGGGCGGAGCCCGCACGTGTCACCGACGAGGCGCGAGACCGGGAAGAGCAGCAGCGGCTGTGGCAGATCGGGCTCGCCGCGATGCTGGCGCTGCTCGTGGCCGAGAGCCTGGTCGGGCGCGTCACGCGGCCCCGCCGGGACGCCCAGAGCGGATAGGATTACAGCAGCGAGTCTCCATGGCCGACGAGCTCACGACGCTCAGGGCAGTCCTCGATGACATCGCACGCCGGCGGGCCACGCTGGCGTGGCGTCGTGGATGGGTCATGGGCGCGCTCGTCGCCGCGGCCGTGCTGGCGGCGGCCCGTCTCGCGTTGTGGGCGTTCGAGCCCACCGGCGCCTCCTTCCTCCTGCTCATCGCGCTGGCGCTCGTCGTGGCCACCGCCGCGCTGGCCGTGGCGTTGCGGTCGACGCGCGTCGCGACCACGCCGGTGCAGGTGGCGCGTCTGCTCGAAGAGCGCCTCGGCGGCCTCGACGACGTCGTCGTGACGGCCGTGGACTACGCGGCGCGCCCCGATCACGCCGCGCCGGTGGCGAATCGCCTGGCGACGGCGGCGCTGCGCGCGGTGGGCGCCGAGGGTGCCGGGGCCGTCGTCCCCGCGCCGGTGCTTGGCGCCGCCGGGCGGCGTGCGATCGCCGCTGGTGTGGCCCTGGCCGCCGCGCTCGTCATGATGTCGGGGCCGCTCCGCGATGCGGTGCAGGTGGCCGGCGCCTACGTGCTGCCGTCGCGTCTTGCCATCGTGGTCGAGCCCGGTGACGTGCGGGTGCGCGCCGGACGTCCGGTCACGATCCGGGCGCGGCTCTCGGGCAGCGCCGCGCTCGCGCCGCTGCTTGTCGCCGGCAATGGGGCCGATGTGGTGCCGCAGCGCATGACGGCCACGGCCGACGGCGCCTTCGAGATCGTCCTGCCCGAGGTCACCGCCACCTTCCCGTATCACGTCGTGGCCGGGGCCGGCCGCTCGAATGCCTACACGGTGACCGTCGTGCATCCGGCGCGCGTCGAGCGTATCGACCTCGAGTACGCGTATCCGCCGGCGCTCGGCCTCGAACCGCGCCGCGAGGACGACGGCGGCGACATCTACGCGCCGGAAGGCACAGCCGTCACGCTGCGCATCACGGCCGATCGGCCGGTGGGCGCGAGTGCGCTCATGCTCGGCGACGGCACGCGTGTGGCGCTCGGCGTGCAGGGCACGCTCGCCACCGGCGCGCTCACCGTGCGCACCGATGGCTCCTACCGCATCGCGTTCGTGGACGACGACGGCGTCGAGATGCCCGACGACACCGAGTACTTCATCCGCACGCTGCTCGACCGCCCGCCCGACGTGCGCGTCGTGCGTCCGGCCGGTGACAAGCAGGTGAGCCCGCTCGAGGAAGTGCTCATCGAGGCGCGGGCCGACGACGACTTCGGCGTGCGCAGCTTCGAGCTGGTGATGCAGAAGCCGGGCGACGAGGACGTCGTCGTGCCGCTCGCCGGCAACGCCTCGGGCCTGACCGTGAACGGCGCGCACACGCTCTACCTCGAAGACCTCGACGTGGCGCCCGGCGACATCGTGAGCTACTACGTGCGTGCCCGCGACGTCGGCCGCGGCAAGCCGTCGTCGGAATCGCGCAGCGACATGTATTTCCTCGAAGTGAAGGCGTTCAACGACGAGTTCGTCGCCGCGCAGAGCCAGGCGATGGCCGCCGGCGGACAGGCGCAGGGCGTGCAGGATCTCGCCGCCGCGCAGAAGGAAATCGTCGTCGCCACGTGGAAGCTCGACAGCCGCGGCAAACGCGCCAACCGCGAGAGCTCCGCCCGCGACATCGCCGCCATCGCCGACGCGCAGCGCGCGCTCGAGCAGCGGGCGGCGAAGGAAGCCGGCAACCAGCTGCAGGCCGGCGGCGACAGCGGCGGCGGTTCGCCGCGGCGCCGCCGCGGCCGCGCCACGCTCAACGGCGTGAGCGACGATCCGATGGGCCTCGCCATCGAGGCCATGCGCCGCGCCACCGTGGAACTCGACAAGCGGCAGACCTCACGCGCCATGCCGCACGAGATGGAGGCGCTCAATCAGCTGCTGCGCGCCGAATCCGAGGTGCAGCGCCGCCAGATTGCGCGCCAGCAGGCCGGCGGCGGGGGCGGCGGCAATCGCGAGACCCCCGACCTTTCCGCGCTTTTCGACCAGGAACTGCGCAAGCAGCAGCAGACCAACTACGAAACGCCGGCCTCGTCCGAAACCCGCGAAGACGCGCAGAAGGAGGCCGATCCGCTCGAACGGCTGCGTGAGCTGGCGCGCCGTCAGGAAGCGCTCAGCCGCGAGCAGCAGGACCTGGCGCGCAGTCAGCAGGGCCTCGACGCGGAGGCGCTGAAGCGCCGCCTCGAACGGCTCACGCGCGATCAGGAAGCGCTGCGCCGTCAGCTCGAACAGCTCGCCCGCGAGATGCCGCGCAGCCAGGGCCGGCAGGCGAATGCCGAGCGGCAGGAAGCCCAGCCCGGACAGCAGGGGCCGCAGGGCCAGCAGCCGCAGGGCCAGCAGGGGCAGCAGCCGGGCCAGCAGGGCCAGGGACAGTCGAGCCAGGGACAGCCGAGTCAACGGGCCTCGGGGCAGGGCGCGCAGAGCGGCCAACCGGGACAGCGCGGGGCGTCCGGCGGCCAGCCGCAGGACGAGCAGCAGGCCGTGCGGGATGCGCTGCAGGAAATGCGGCAGGCCTCGTCGGGGCTGCGGGACGAGGATGCCGCGCGAGCGAGCGCCAGCGCGACTCGCGCGCTCGAGCGGATGCGGCGGGCCGAAGAAGCGATGCGCGGCTCGACGGCCGATGACATGCGGCGGCGCCTTGGCGACGTGCAGCTCGAAGCCCGCCAGCTCGCCGACGCGCAGCGCCGGCTCAGTCAGGACGTGGCGCGTGCCGGGCAGGCGGGTGACGTCTCGGCCGCGGCACGGGCCCGCCAGGCGGCGGCCGAGCAGGAACGCCTCGCGGGGCGCGCCGACCGGCTGCGCCAGCGGATGCGCGACCTCGCGCAGCAGGCCCGGGGCAACGAGGCGCGCGGGGCGCTCGATCAGGCCGGCCGCGAGATGGAAGCGGGCCGCACGGCGGATCTCATGCGCGACGCCGCGAAGGCGCTCGGCGCAGACGGCCGCGGCGCCGAGACCGCGCCGCGCGCTGGCACCGAGTCCGCGGGGGCGGCCGGCAGCACCAGCACCCGGCCGGCGCCTGGCGGCACCTCGCCGCGGCAGGCCGCCGAGCAGGCGGCACGTCTTGGCGCCGACGCGGCCCGCGCGCTCGAGAAGGTCGCCGAGCGGCTCGACGCACGCCGGTCCGCCGACGATGCCGCCGGCAGCCGCCTCTCGGAGGATCTGTCGAAGACGCGGGAGTTGCGCGAGCAGCTCGAGTCGGTGGAGCGCTCGCTCGAGCAGCTCCGCGCGCAGGAGGGCCGCGCCGGCCAGCCGCTG
Organism: Vicinamibacterales bacterium; assembly: GCA_044347565.1. Lineage (GTDB taxonomy): Bacteria > Acidobacteriota > Vicinamibacteria > Vicinamibacterales > UBA2999 > CADEFD01. The sequence continues at coordinate 16,094 of JBIKUN010000087.1, forward strand.
GGGGAGGGCCGCGACGGACGCCAGGCCGGCACGCCGCGCGAGGCCCGCGATGGCCGCGCCTCCGATGGCGAGATCGCACGGCTGCAGCAGCAGCTTGCCGACGAGATGCGCCAGGCCCGCGAGCAGGTCGACGCTCTCGGCCGCGGCTCTCCCGACATGCGCGGGCCGTCCACGCCCGAAGCCTGGCAGCCGAGTGTGTCGGCGCCCGGCACCGAAGCCTTCAAGCAGGACTTCGCGCGCTGGGAGTCGCTCAAGCGCAGCCTGCTGCTCGCGCTCGAAAAGGTGGAACGTGGCCTCGCCGATGAGCTGCGTCAGCAGGCGTCGCGCGACCGTCTGAATGCCGGCGCCTCCGACGCGGTGCCCGACGACTACCGGCGGCTCGTGGACAAGTACTATCGGTCGCTCGCGACGCCGCGGCGGCCGGAGCGCTGACCGCATGCGCTTTGCCGTCGCCCTGCCCTGGTGGGGCTACGCGTTCGTCTTCGCTGCCTCCATCGGGCTGGCGGTCTACACCTACGCGGGCGCCCGCTTCGCGCCGGCGCGCCGTGCGGCGCTCACGGCGCTGCGGGCGGTCGCCCTGCTGCTGCTCGTGACCGCCGTGCTGCGGCCCGTGCGTGTGCTGCCGCCGACCGCCGCGCGCGACCGGCTCGTGCCCGTGCTCGTCGACGTATCGCGCAGCATGCGCGTCGCCGATGCCGACGGGCCGGCGCGTATCGAGCGGGCGAAGACGGCGGCCGGCGCCCTCGTCACCGCGCTCGACGCCACCGTGCGCACCGAGGTGTGGGCGTTTGGCGACGGCGCCACGCGCCAGACCCTCGACGACATGCAGGCGTCGGCCGGGCGCTCCGATCTGAGCGGCGCCCTGCGCACCATCACCGATCACTACCGTGGCCGTCCGCTCGGCGGCATCATCGTCGTCTCCGACGGCGGCGATACGTCGTCGGCGGCGGTGCCGGCCGATCTGCCGGTGCCGGTCTTCACGGTGGGCGTGGGCTCACCGAAGGTCACGCGCGACCGCGAAATCGTGGCGATGTCGGCCGGGGAGCCGCGCCTGGCCGATTCCACGGTGGACGTGCACGTGTCGGCCATCTCGACCGGTGTCGGCACCCAGCCGCTCGAGCTCACGCTCACCGCCAACGGCCGCCCGGTGGACGTGCGCCGCGTGCCGGTGACCGACGGCGGGCCGGTGAGCGCCGTCTTCACGGTGTCGCCGGATCCGGCCGTGCCCACGGTGTACCGCGTGGACGTGCCGATGGCACCGGGGGAGATGGCCTCCGAGAACAACACCCGCAGCGTGCTCGTCGAGCCGCCGGGGCGTCCGCGGCGGCTGCTGCTCGTCGAAGGGGCGCCCGGCTACGAGCATACGTTCCTCAAGCGGGCACTGGCGCGCGACACCAGCCTCGATGTGGATTCGGTCATCCGCAAGGGCCAGACCGACGACGGCCAGCCGACCTTCTTCGTGCAGGCGGCCGCCTCGCGCGCGGCGGCGCTCGCCGCCGGCTATCCGCGCACGCGTGCCGAGCTCTTCACCTACGACGCCGTGCTCTTCGGCAACGTCGAGGCGGCGTTCTTCACGCGTGAGCAGCTCGACGCCACGGCCGCCTTCGTGTCGGCGCGCGGTGGCGGCCTGCTCGTGCTCGGCGGGCGCTCGTTCGAGCGCGAGGGCCTCTCCGGCACGCCGCTCGAGGAAGTGCTGCCGGTGGACATGTCGGATCGCCGCGGCACCGTGGCCCGCGCCTCGGCCGACGTACCGGCGGCCTCGGCCGTGCAGCTCACGGGGGATGGGGCGGCGCATCCCGCCACGCGTATCGGCGCCTCGGCCGACGAGGCGCGGCGGCTGTGGGCGGCGCTGCCGCCGCTCGCCTCGGTCGCCATCGTCGGCGGCCCGCGCGCCGGCGCACAGGTGCTCGCGACGGGCGGGTCGGCGAGCGACATGCGGCCGCTCGTGGCGGTGCAGCGGTACGGCCAGGGGCGCGCCATGGTCTTCGCCGGAGAAGCGTCGTGGCGGTGGCGGATGATGCGGCCGGCCGCCGACACCTCCTACGATACGATCTGGCGTCAGATGTCACGGTGGCTCGCGCGCGGCGCGCTCGAACCGGTGTCGGTCGTGGCGCTCGGCAGTCCCTCGCCAGGCACGGTCGAGGCCGTGTCGGTGCTGGTGCGTGACGCCGACTTCCTGCCGGTGGACGACGCCGAAGTGCAGGTGGTCGTCACGGCGCCCGGCGGCGAGGACACGCGCGTCACGGCCACCCTCGCCGATGCCGCCGACGGCCGCTACGAAGCGCCGGTACGTTTCGCCGATGCCGGCGTATATCGACTGGCCGCCGACGCGCGGCGCGGCGCCGAGCGCGTGGGCGCGGGCGAGCGCATCGTGCTGGCCGGCGGCGCCGACCCGGAAATGGCCGACCCGCGGCTCAACGAAGCCGTGCTGCAGCGCCTGGCGCAGCAGACGGCTGGCCTCTACGTGCGGCCCGACGACGTCGCGCGGATCGTGCCGCGCCTTCAGACCACGGCGGCCGTGGACGGGCCGCCGGAGCTGCGGGATCTCTGGCACGGGGCATGGAGCCTCGTCGCCGTCATCGCTGTGCTGGCGGCCGAGTGGACGCTGCGGCGGCGGGTGGGGCTGGCATGACACGTCGCGCAGGATGGCTCACCGTCGGACTCACGCTGTTCTGGCCGGTCCTGGCGGCGGCGCAGGCGCCCGCGCCGGCGGCCGCTCAGGCGGCCGGCCCGCGCGACAGCCGCTGGGCGGTCGTCGTGAGCGGCGCGTCCGGGGGGCCTGCGTACGCCGCCCAGCTCGCCACGTGGCGCGCCGCCATCCAGACGGCGCTCACCTCGCGCTTCGGATTCCCGGCCGCGCAGATCGTCCAGCTCGTGGACGAGACCGCGCGCACGGCCGGCACGCCGGCGACCGCCGAGAACGTCCGCAAGGCATTCGCGACCCTGCGCGGCCAGGTGGGGAAGGACGACCTCGTGCTCGTCGTGCTGCTCGGCCACGGCACCTTCGATGGCCAGGCGGCGAAGTTCAATCTCGTGGGGCCCGATCTCACCGCCGCGGACTGGGGCGTGATGCTCGGCGCGCTGCCCGGGCGTCACGTCGTCGTGAACACGACCGAAGCGAGCGCGCCCTTCCTCGAGGCCCTCGCCGCCCGCGGCCGCATCGTCATCACCGCCACCGAAACCGCGGCGCAGCGCTACGCCACGGTCTTCCCCGAGTATTTCGTGAAGGCGCTCGGCGACGTGCAGTCGGATCTCGACAAGAACGGCCGCACGTCGATCTGGGAGCTCTTCGCCTCGTCGAGCACCGCCGTGGCGCGTCACTACAGCGAACGCGCGCAGCTCACGACCGAACGGGCGATGTTGAGCGAT
>JBIKUN010000210.1:0-5500 GCA_044347565.1 Vicinamibacterales bacterium
ACGACAAGGTGCTGACAGCCTGGAACGGCCTGGCGCTGGCGGCGTTCGCGCGCGCGGCGCGTGTGCTCGCGCCGGAAGGAGTGCTCGACGAAGGGGTCGCGGGCAGCGGCCGCCGGCACCTGGCGACGGCCATCCGTATCGCGTCATTCGTCCAGACGCGCCTCTGGAACGGGACGACCAAACGCCTGCAGCGACGTTTTGCCGCGGGCTCGGCCGGGATCGACGGCTTCGCCGAGGACTACGCCTGCATGGCGTGGGGCCTCATCGAGCTCTTCCAGGCCACGGGCGACCCGGCGTGGCTCGCCTGGGCGGTCGATCTGCACGAGACACTCGATCGCCTGTTCCTCGCGCCCGACGATCGCGGCTGGTATGCCACCACCGGAGAAGATCCGACGGTGCTCGTGCGTCAGACCGAGGAGTACGACGGCGCGGAGCCGTCGGCCACGTCGGTGGCGGTGATGAACCTACTGGCGCTGGCGCGGCTCACCGGAGAGAGCCGCTATCAGGAACGCGCGGAACGTGTAATGGCGGCACGCCGCGGGCAACTCGCCGCGCAGCCTCGCGTGGCGCCGCACCTGCTGGCCGCGCTCTCAACCACGTTGCAGCCGGCGCTCGAGATCGTCGTCACGGGCGGCGAACGCGCCGATACGCTGCACCACACCATCACGTCGCGGTACCTGCCGTCGACGGTGACCGTGCCGGTCTCTGAAGCGCACGTGAAGGCGCTCGCCGCGGCGGCGCCGTGGACCGCGCCCTACGCGGCGCGTGCCGCCGAGGTGTCCGCGTTCGTGTGCCGCGACTTCGTCTGTGCGGCGCCGGTGAAGGCGCCGGAGTCGCTGGCCATCCTGCTCGACGACACGGTGCAGCCAGGGCCGGTCGAGGAACCGGGCACAATTCAGTAGCAATGCCTCGGACGATGGTCCGGCTCAGGTGATGCTCGTGCTGGGCGCGATTTGTCGTTTGGACGTCTGACGCGTGCGCGGTCTGCTCCGAACGGGCCCGCCACGAGCGTCACGTGTGCCGGACCACCGGCAGTCGTACCAGCCACGCCGGGTTTCGCCGGCGAAGGCCTCCTCAGGTATCGTGAGTCTCGCGCCGGGGTGGCGAAACTGGCAGACGCACGGGACTTAAAATCCTGGGTTCCGCAAGGAGCGTGTGGGTTCGATTCCCACCCCCGGCACCATCACTCGCCGCTGGCTCGTGCTGGCGCCGCGGGTGGTCCTCAGGCGCTCGGCCGTCGCGCAGAGCGCTCGGCCTTCGGGCACGATTCCCGCGTCCATCTCGACGTGCGCCGCTGGCTCGTGCTGGCGCCCGACCGGCAGCGACTCGAACGAGACCGACCGCTTGTGACCTCGCCGCCGGACGCGCTGTCATATGATGCCGGGGCGGGGCGCGACCAGCGCGCCCGAGCACGGAGGCGACACGATGCGGTGGGAAGATCAGCGGCGGAGCGACAACGTCGAAGACCGGCGTGGCATGAAGGTGCGCGGCGGGATGGGCGGTGGCCTCGGCATCGGCACGATCGTCATCGTGCTCATCGTGAGCTGGCTCACCGGCGCCAATCCGCTCACGCTCTTCCAGATGGCCGGCGGACTTTCGGGCGGCGGTGGCCAGCAGGCACCGGCCGAACAGGGCCAGATGGGTGCGCCCACGGGCGATCCGCAGGCGGAATTCACGGCCGTCGTGCTGGCATCGACCGAGGACGCATGGAGCCGCGTGTTCCAGCAGGCGGGCGAGCGCTATCAGCCGCCGACGCTCGTACTCTTCAATGACGCCGTCGCCTCGGCCTGCGGCACCAATTCGTCGGCGGTGGGCCCGTTCTATTGCCCGGCCGACCAGAAGGTCTACATCGACCTCGGCTTCTTCCACGAACTCGACCAGCGCTTTGGCGCCCCGGGCGACTTCGCGCAGGCCTACGTGGTCGCCCACGAAGTGGGACACCACCTGCAGACCCTGCTCGGCGTCTCGGAAAAGGTGATGGCGGCGCGCCAGCGGGCGAGTGAGGTGGACGGCAACCGCCTGTCAGTGATGCAGGAGCTGCAGGCCGACTGTTTCGCGGGCGTATGGGGCCACCACGCCAATCAGAAGAACCTGCTGCAGGCCGGTGACGTCGAGGAAGGGCTGCGCGCGGCCGCCGCCATCGGCGACGACATGATGCAGAAGCGCGCGCAGGGCCGCGTGTCACCCGAGTCGTGGACGCACGGCTCGTCGGAGCAGCGCGTGACCTGGCTCAGGCGCGGCCTCACCGAAGGCACGATCGACGCCTGCGACACCTTCGGCCAGGCCTCGCGCCGCTAACGCCGCTACCAGATCCTGACGCGCGCCTCGGGCGCCAGGAACAGCTTGTCGGTGGGCTTCACGTCGAACGCCGAGTAGAACGCGTCCACGTGCGGCAGGGGGCCGTTGCCGCGCACCTGGTCGGGCGCGTGCGGGTCGGCCATGACCTGATTGCGCAGCGCCTCGTCGCGCGTCTTGGCCCGCCAGGCCTGCGCCCAGCCGGCGAAGAACCGCTGGTCGCCGCTCAGACCGTCCATCACCGGCGCCGGCTTGCCGCCGAGCGACATCTGGTAGGCACGGTGCGCGATGACGAGGCCCGTCAGGTCGCCGATGTTCTCGCCGAGCGTCAGCTCGCCGTTGACCTTCACGCCGGGAATCGGTTCCTTGGCGCCGTAGTAGGCCGAGAGTCCCTTGGCTCGACGCATGAACTCTTCGCCGTCCTTCGCCGTCCACCAGTCGCGCAGCACGCCCTTGGCATCGTAGCGGCGGCCCTGATCGTCGAAACCGTGCCCCATCTCGTGGCCGATGACGGCACCGATGGCGCCGTAGTTCATCGCGTCATCCGCGCCCATATCGAAGAAGGGCGGCTGCAGAATGGCGGCGGGGAACACGATCTCGTTGCGGATCGGGTTGTAGTAGGCGTTGATCGTCTGCGGCGTCATGCCCCATTCCTCGGGGTCGACGTCCTTGCCCACCTTGGCGAGCTGGAAGGCCGCATCGGCCTCGATGGCGCGCAGCATGTTGCCGAGCAGATCGTCCTTGCGGATCTCGACGGCCGAGTAGTCGCGCCACTTCGTGGGGTAGCCGATCTTCGGCCGGAACGCCGCGAGCTTGGTCTGCGCTTCCTTCTTCGTCTCCGGGCTCATCCACTCGAGCCCGTCGAGGCCCTGCTTGAAGGCGCCGCGCAGGTTCTCGACGAGCTGGTCCATGCGGGCCTTGGCCGCCGGCGAGAAGTGTTTCTCGACGTAGACCTGACCGAGGAGCTCGCCGAGCGTCGAGTCCATGTTCGTCAGCGCGCGGCGCCAGCGCGGCTGCAGCGTCTGGATGCCCTGCAGCGCCTTGCCGCGGAAGTCGAAGCGCGCGTTCACGAGCGTGCTGCTCAGATACGGCGCGAAGCGGTCCACGGCGTGGAACTTCAGGTGCGCCTTCCAGCGGTCGATCGGCGTCGCGGCCACGGTCTTCGCCAGCGCGGCGAAGAAGCTCGGTTGCGAGATGATGAGGTGTGGCGCGTTCGCCACCCCGAGTTCCGCGGTCCACGCCGTCCAGTCGAGACCGGGGAAGCGCGTGGCCAGATCCTTCACGGCCACGCGGTTGTACGTCTTCACCGCGTCGCGGTTCTCCACGTTCGTCCAGTGCGCGCGCGCGAGCGACGTCTCGAGCGCCATCACGCCATCGGCCGCGGCCTGCGCGTTCGCCACGTCCGCCGCCGTGAGCATCTGCGCCACGTAGGCGACGTACTTCGTGCGGATGTCCTTCAGCTTGGCGTCGGGCTTCAGGTAGTAGTCGCGATCGGGCAGGCCGATGCCGCCCTGCGAAAGGTAGAGCACCGAACGTGTCGGCTCCTGCGCGTCGCCTTCGACGCCGCCCTGGATGACCGCGCCGCCAATGCCGAGCTTCAGTTGCCGCGCGAAGTAGGTGGCGAGATCGCTCTTTGTCGCGATGGCGTCGATGCGCGCGAACTCGCTCTTGAGCGGCGTGATGCCCAGGCTGTCGGCCTTGGCGTCGTCCATGAAGGCCGTGAAGAAGTCGCCGATCTTCTGCTGTGGCGTGCCGGCGGCGCCGGGCGCCTTCGCGGTGGCCTCGACGAGCGCGCGCAGCTGCTCCTGCGTGCGGTCATTGGCCTCCACGAAGCCACCGTAGGACGCCTTGTCGGCAGGAATCTCGGTCTTCGCGAGCCAGGCGCCGTTCACGTAGCGGTAGAGGTCGTCCTGCGGGCGCACGGCCGTGTCGAAGGTGGTGGCATCGAAGCCCGAGGTGAGCGGCGGCGGCGCCGCGGTCTTCGGCGCCTCGGGTGCGGCCGGTTGTGAACAGGCGACCGTGAGGCTCAGCACGGTGCAGGCGGCGAGCGGCTTCAGCATGACAGGTATCTCCCGGATCTGCCTTCCATCATAGAAGTTTCCGGCGCGTTTCGCAGCGGGCGTGGGCGTCGTGGCCACGCCGTCGTTCGTGGACCCGGGCTACGGCGTGCGCGGCCTGGCGCTCATGCGCGAGGGGGTGAGTGCGCCCGAGGCGCTGAAGCGGCTCCTTGCCGCGGACGCCAACCGCGACGGGCGGCGGCCGGGAGGCCGACGCGGCGCTCCTCGCGCCTATCCGCGCCCTCACGCCGAAGCGCCAGCGCTGCACTAGACTGGCCGCACCATGCCGCACACGCTCGATCTGCAGTTCCTCGGCCGCGCCGGTGTCATCGCGACGGCGGCCATTCCCTGCGAGGACGGTGTCATCCTCGTGGATCCTGGGCCCACGTCCTGCCTGCCGGCGCTCACGCACGCGCTGGCCGCGCATGGCTACGGGCTCGGCGACGTGCGGGCCCTGCTCATTACCCACATCCATCTCGACCACGCGGGCGCGTCTGGCACGCTGGCCCAGGCCTGGCCGGGGTTGCCGGTCTATGTCCACGCGATCGGCGCAAAGCACCTGGCGCAGCCCGAGAAGCTGCTGGCGAGCGCGACCCGCCTCTACGGGGCTGACATGGATCGTCTGTGGGGGGCATTTCTCGCCGTGCCGGAGGCGTCGCTCCGGCCGCTCGGCGGCGGCGAATCGATGGCGATCGGCGGGCGGACGTTCGGCGTGACCTACACGCCGGGCCACGCCGTGCACCACGTGAGTTATCTCGACACGACGGATCGCATCGCGTATGTCGGCGACACCGCCGGCATCGCCGTGGGCGGCTACGTGCTGGCAGCTACGCCGCCGCCCGACATCGACGTGGCGCGCTGGGAGGAGAGCCTGACGGCGATTGCCGCCCTCGAGCCGGCGTCGCTCTTCCTCACCCATTTCGGCCTGGTCAGGGATGCTGCCGCTCATCTGACGCGGTATCGGGCGGTGCTGCGACGGTCGGCCGACCGGGCGCGCGAGGCGCTGAGGGCCGGTGGCGATGAGGCGGCGTTGACCGAGGCGTGGGTCGAGTGGCTGCGGGCGGATGCGCGGACGGTGGTGGGTGAGGAGGCGGCCGCGGCCCTGGAAGCCGCGGCGCCATTCGATCAGATCTGGCAGGGGGTGGCCC
>JBIKUN010000211.1:0-5497 GCA_044347565.1 Vicinamibacterales bacterium
GGCGCCCAGTGCCAGCTCTGTCACGGCGCCGGCGGCGACACGGTGGCCGGTGTCAACCTGCGCCTCGGGCGCTTCCGTCGCGCGGTGACCGACGACGACCTGGCGAAGGTCATCGCCCAGGGCGTAGCGCCGGCCATGCCGAGCTTCAAGCTCTCCGCCGACGACACCCGCGGCCTCATCGCGTTCATCCGCGCCGGCTTCGACCCCTCGGGCACGGCCGTGAAGGTCGGGAACGTCGACCGCGGCCGGGCGCTTTTCGGCGGCAGGGGCGGCTGTGCCACCTGCCACCGCGTGCACGGCACGGGGCCCCTGGCCGCGCCAGACCTCAGTGACATCGGCGCCCTGCGTACGCCGGCGGCGCTGCAGCGCTCGATGCTCGACCCCACGCGCGCGATGCTGCCCATCAACCGCCCGGTCACCATCGTGACCACGGCCGGCAAGACCGTGCGCGGACGGCGCACGAACGAAGACACGTTCTCGGTGCAGCTCGTGAGCGAGGGCGGCGAGCTCGTCACCGTCATCAAGACCGACATCACGTCCATGGACGCCGGCAGGACGTCGCCGATGCCGTCGGTGGCGAACGTGTTGTCAACCGACGAGGTCGCCGACCTTGTCGCCTATCTCCTGTCGCTGCGAGGTGTGCAATGAGCCGCGTCTCTCGTCCTTCCCGCGCCGGCTTCGCGCTGCTGCTGGCGGCGCTCGTTGCCGGCTCCTATGCCCTCGATGCGCAGGTGACCGGCGACCGTCTGCTGCGGGCGGCGTCCGAGCCGCACAACTGGCTGACCTACGGCGGCACCTACACGAGCCAGCGCTACAGCACCCTCGACCAGATCACACCCGCCAACGTCGCGCGTCTCGAATCGAAGTGGGTCGTGCAGAACCAGGTGTTCGGCGCCTGGCAGTCGAACCCGATCGTGGTCGACGGCGTGATGTACATCACGCAGCGTCCCAACGACGTGATGGCCGTGGATGCGAAGACCGGATCGCTCTACTGGTTGTACCGCCACACGCCGTCGGCGGACGCCAAGGTCTGCTGCGGCGCCAACAACCGCGGCGTCGCCATCCTCGGCGACCTCGTCTTCATGGGCACGCTCGACGCCCGCCTCATCGCCATCGACCGCGTGAGCGGCAAGGCCCGCTGGAACATCGAGGTGGGCGATGTGAAGACCGGCTACTCGATCACGATGGCGCCGCTCGTCGTGAAGGACAAGGTGCTCGTGGGGGTGGGCGGCGGGGAATACGGCATCCGCGGCTTCGTCGCCGCCTACGATGCGAAGACCGGCAAGGAAGCGTGGAAGTTCCACACGATTCCCGGCCCTGGCGAACCCGGTCACGACACGTGGGAGGGCGACGACTGGAAGACCGGCGGCGCGCCGGCGTGGGTCACGGGCTCGTACGACCCGGCGCTGAACCTCGTCTACTGGGGCATTGGCAACCCGGGCCCCGACTGGAACCCGAAGCAGCGCCCGGGCGACAACCTCTACGCCGACTGCGCCATCGCGCTCGACGCCGACACCGGCAAGCTGAAGTGGTACTTCCAGTTCACGCCGAACGATCCCTACGACTACGACGCCGTGCAGGTACCGGTGCTGGTCGATCGGGTGTGGAAGGGCCAGCCCCGGAAGCTGATGCTCTGGGCGAACAGGAACGGCTACTTCTACGTGCTCGACCGCGTGACCGGCGAGTACCTCTCGGGCACGCCGTTCGTGAAGGTGAACTGGGCAAGCGGCCTCGATGCGAAGGGCCGGCCCCAGCAGACGCCGCAGCCGCTCGGCTCCCCCACCTACCCGGGCAACCAGGGCGGCACCAACTGGTACCTGCCCGGCTACAGTCCGCGCACGGGCCTCTTCTATTTCTCGGCGTGGGAGAACTACGGCACGATCTACCGGCCCGAAGAGCAGGAGTACAAGCCCGGGCAGCTCTTCACCGGCGGCGGCTTCAGCGTGGTCACGCCCGCACCCGGCGCGCCCACGATCGGCATCGGCCGGCGCGGCCCCATCAACAACTGGACCGATGAGGTCGGCAACGGCGCCGTGATGGCGATGGACCCCGACACCGGCCAGGTGAAGTGGAAGCTGCGGCAGTTCGACGTGACCGACGCCGGCATGCTCACGACGGCCAGTGACCTGCTCTTTACGGGCGGCCGCGAAGGCCACTTCATGGCGCTCGACGCCCGCACCGGCGCGCTGCTCTTCAAGGCGAGCCTGGGTGGACAGATCGTGATGGGGCCGGTCACCTACATGGTGGATGGCAGACAATATGTCACCGTGATTGCCGGCAACGCCCTCTTCACCTTCGGCCTGCGCGAGTAACGAGAGATGACCACAGCCATGCGTACGACGACCTCGGGCCTCACGGCCCTGTGCCTTGCCGCCACCCTCGTAGCCTGCTCGCCCGCCGCGCCGCCGCCGGCCGCGCCGCCCGCCTCGCTCGACGCACTCGCCGCGCGATCGCTCGCGCGTCTCGACGGGGAGCTGAAGGTGTCGGGCCTCAAGGCGCCGGTCGAGATCATCCGCGACCAGGCCGGCATCCCGCACATCTACGCGCAGAACGACGACGACATGTTCTTCGCGCAGGGCTATGTCATGGCGCAGGACCGGCTGTGGCAGCTCGAGATGTGGCGGCGCTGGCGCGAAGGCCGGCTGGCCGAAGTGTTCGGGCCGAAGGCGTACGACTTCGACGCGCGCACGCGGCTCATGATGTATCGCGGGCCGCACGACGACACCGAGTGGAAGAGTTATCACCCGGATGCCGAACGCCTCTTCACGGCGTGGACCAACGGGCTGAACGCCTACGTCGCGCAGCACAAGGACAACCTCCCCGTGGAGTTCCAGCTCACGGGCCTCACGCCCGAGCCGTGGACGGCCAAGACGCTCACGCTGCGCTGGGCGCAGATCGGCCTCGACAGCGCCAGCGGCACGCCGCTCGAAGAGCTGCGGCTCGCGCTCGAAGTCGCGAAGAAGGGCGCGAAGGCCGCCAACGCCGAGGCCGCGCCGGATCCGTGGGAAGAGCTCACCGTGCCTGACGGCCTCGACGTGAAGAGCATCCCCGCAGATATCCTCGATGTGGTGCGCAAGGGCGACGGCAACCCGTTCGCCCCGGGCGTGCTGCCGAACCTCGAGATCGTGCCGCAGTATCGCGACCTCGTGGCGCCGCTCAAGGTGGCGCGCGTGGCGCCCGAGCTGCAGGACATGGACGGCAGCAACAACTGGGTCGTGAGCGGCAAGCTCTCGACCACGGGCGTGCCAATCGTGGCGAACGACCCCCATCGCACGATCGAGATGCCGTCGCTGCGCTACTTCGTGCACCTCGTGTCTCCCGGCTGGAACGTGATTGGCGGCTCGGAGCCGCCCTTCGTGGGTGTGGACGCCGGCAGCAACGACAAGATGGCCTGGGCGTTCACCTTCGCCGGCATCGATATGGTGGACACGGTGGTGGAAGAGACGAATCCCGCCGACGCCAACCAGACGACGTTCAACGGCGCGTGGGAGCCGATGAAGGTCGTGCGGGAAGAGATCAAGGTGAAGGGCGAGGCGCCGCGCACCGTGGAGATGAAGTTCACACGGCACGGCCCCGTGTTCTACGAAGACCGTACCAATCACCGCGCCTACGTGGCGAAGTCGGTCAACCAGGAACCCGGCACGGCGCCCTTCAAGGGCAGCCTGAAGATCGCCCAGGCGCAGAGTTGCGACGACTTCTTCGAACGCGCCATGTCGTGGAAGGTGCCCACGCACAACCTGCTCTGCGGCGACACCAAGGGCAACATCGCGCTGCAGGTGAGCGGGCTCACGCCGGATCGCACCGGCTGGAGTGGCCGAATGCCCGTGCCTGGCACCGGCAAATACGAGTGGAAGGGTTTCCGCAGCGACCTGCCGCGCGAGTTCAATCCGGAGCGCGGCTACATCGCCACCGCGAACGACAACACCCATCCCCCCGGCTACAAAGGCCGGCCGGTGCTGTTCCGCACGTCGATCGGCCTGAAGGAAGCGCGCATCACGCGTATCCACCAGATGCTCGGCACGGGCCAGAAGTTCTCCGTGGCGGACCTGCAGAAGATGCAGCACGACGCCTACTCGCTGCGCGCCGCCCGCGACCTGCCGCTCTTCCAGGGCTGGACGAGCACGGACGCGGACGTGGAGAAGGCCCGCGCCGCACTCGCCGCGTGGGACAAGGTGATGTCGGCGGAGACCATGGCCGGCGCCATCTACGTGCGCTGGGCCGGCACCGAGGCCGGGCGTGCCTTCGACACCGGCGCGGTGGCGCCGGCGAAACGCAAGGCGCTCGTGGAGACGGGGCTGCGCGAAGCCATCGACCGGCTCACGAAAGACTGGGGCGCCGACTGGACGACGTGGCGTTATGGCCGCATCAACACGAGCGAGCTGCCGCACATGTTCATTCCGCAGTTCGGCCTGCCGGCGGTGGAACGTCCGGGCGGGTTCAACACCGTGAACGCCACCGGCGCCAACTTCCGCCGCGTCATCGATCTCTCGAACGTGGATAACTCCGTGGCCACGAACGCGCCCGGCCAGTCGGCGCAGCCCGGCAGCCCCTACTACGGCAACAACCGCGAGCGTCTGGCCAACGGCCAGTACTTCCCGATGCCCTACACGCGGGGCGCGGTGGACAAACAGGCCGCACACACGCTGAAGCTCACGCCGTAGACCAGACGACACGCCGGCGCGACCGGCACGTCAAGCGATCGTCGTGCCGCCGTCACAGATTCACACGAGCGGCCCAGCTACAGTCTCGCGTCCGCTGCCGAGCATCACCGTCTGATGCCGCCGCGGCGGACGTGAGGTCCGTGCCGTGATTCGACGTGTTCCGCTCCGCTCCATCACGCTTGCCGTGGTGCTCCTGCTCGCCGCTGTTGCGCCGGGCGCCGCCCAATTCGAATCTGCCTCGGTGCTCGGCACCGTGCGCGACGCCAGCCGGTCGGTCGTGCCCGGAGCCACCGTGGTGCTGACGTCACTCGACACCGGCATCGTCGTCTCGACGGTGAGCGACAGCGAGGCGAACTACCAGTTCCTGAACGTGAAGCTTGGCAACTACGAAGCCACGGCGAGCCTCGCCGGCTTCCAGACGAGCCGCGTCAGCCGCTTCACGGTGACGGTGGGCGCGCGGCAGCGTGTGGACTTCGTGCTCGAAGTGGGCAGCGTCGAGGCCACCGTCGAGGTCAAGGGCAGCGCCGCCAGCGTGCTCGAGACCGATTCGAGCGACCGCGGACAGCTCATCAACCAGAAGCAGGTGGTGGAGCTTCCGCTCAATGGCCGCGCCTACTCGGACCTTGCGCTGCTCAGCACGGGCGTCGTGAAGACGGCGAGCGCGAGCGGCGGATTGTTCGCGCGCGAGGGTTCGTTCAGCGTCAACGGCCTGCGCAGCACCTACAACAACTTCCTGCTCGACGGCGTGGACAACAACTACTACGGCACGAGCAACCAGGGCTTCTCGAACCAGGTCGTGCAGGTCTCGCCCGACGCCGTCGCCGAGTTCAAGGTGG
>JBIKUN010000088.1:0-19310 GCA_044347565.1 Vicinamibacterales bacterium
ACTCGGCGATCGCCAGCAGGTGCGGCATCGGCTCGAACGGCCGCCCCAGGTAGTCCTGGTCGAGGCCGGCGACGATGACGCGCACGCCCCGCGCGGCCAGCTCCACGCACGCCGCCGGCAGCGCCGCGTCGAAGAACTGCCCTTCGTCCACGCCGACGACTTCGGTGTCGGGCCGCACCTTCGCCAGCAGGTCGGCCGCCGACGCGGCCGGCTCGGCCTCGATCTTCAGCTCGCTGTGCGACACGATGTGGTCGTCGGAATACCGCACGTCCACCGCCGGCTTGAAGATCTGCACGCGCTGCCGCGCGATCTGCGCACGGCGGACGCGGCGGATGAGCTCCTCGCTCTTGCCGCTGAACATGCTGCCGACGATGACTTCGATCCAGCCCTGGCTGGCGGCCCGGACGACGTCCATGGCGACTTCCCTTGTGGTCCTGGCGGGCCTACGCCCGCGACTGGTACTCGCCCGTCTCGGTGTTGACCCGGATGACGTCGCCTTCGCCGATGAAGGGCGGCACGTTCACGACCATCCCCGTTTCGGTCTTGGCCGGCTTGAGCTGGTTGGTGGCGGTGGCGCCCTTGATGCCCGGCGCCGTCTCGATGACCTTGAGGTCGACCGTCTGCGGCAACTCGATGCCCACCGGCTCGCTGCCGTAGAACTCGACGCTGATGGTCATCTCGGGCTTGAGGTAACCGGCCGAGTCGCCCATCGCCTCTTCCGAGAGCCGTGTCTGTTCATAACTCTCGGTATCCATGAAGTGATGCCCGTCGGCGTCACTGTAGAGATACTGCATCTGCTTTTCATCGAGCACGGCGCGCTCGACGACGTCTTCCGACCGCAGGCGCTGCTCGGAACTCGAGTTGTTGCGCAGGTTGCGCGTCTTCACGCGGACGAAACCGCGGAGGTTGCCCGGCGTCTTGTGCTCCAGGTCGAGAATCCGGAGCAGGTCGCCGTTCTGGATGATGATCATGCCCCGCTTGAGGCGCGTCGCTGCGAGAGTGTTTGCCATGGGTCGTGGTCGAGGGGGAGGCCTCGATCTGACGATGCTACCACGCCGTCCCCGGGTTCCGGCCCCCGCGACACGTCCGGCCGGGGCCCGTGCTACCATCCAATCCGTGGCATTCGCGCGCTGGGATCCGGTTCGTGACCTGCTGGCCATCCAGCTGAAAATGGAGCGTCTGCCCGCCCCTGCCTCGCAGGGCTGGGTGCCGGCCGCGGACCTGTGCGAAACCGCCGACGCGTACATCGTCACGGCGGAACTGCCCGGGGTCACCCGCTCCCAGGTCCGAGTCGAGGTGCACGACGGGCACCTCTCGCTGCACGGCCGCCGCGACGCCCGTGTCGCCTGTGAGCAATATCACCAGGTGGAACGCGGCCACGGCGAGTTCTCGCGCACGTTCCGCCTGCCGTCGGGCATCGATGCTGACCACATCGCCGCGGATCTGAAGGACGGCGTTCTGACCGTCGTCGTGCCGAAGCTGCCCGGGCAGGGGCCGCGCAAGGTCGACGTCGGCTAGGTCCCACACCATGCGCCGTTTCGTGCTCGCCCTCTCGCTCGTCCTGGCCGGACTGGCCGCGGGCTTCGTCGTGTCCGGCCGGATGCGCGGCACGACCGACGCCGCCGCCACGACCGGCGACCAGACCGCCCCGGCCGCCCCGGCCGCGCCGCGTGCCCCGCGCGCCGACGCGCCGCCCGTTGCCGCCCCCGGCCCCGATTTCACGCGCGTGGCTGAACAGACGGTGGCCGCCGTCACGAACATCGCCTCGCTGCAGCGTGTGGCGGTGCCGAACTCGCCGTTCGGCAGCGATCCGTTCTTCCAGTACTTCTTCGGCGACCAGCCCGACATGTTCGGCTCGCGCAACCGCTACGAGTCGAGCCTCGGCTCGGGCGTCGTGATTTCGGCCGACGGCTACGTGCTCACGAATAGCCACGTGGTGGGCGAAGGCGAAGTGGAAGTCACCGTCGGCCTCGTGGACAAGCGCGAGCTGCGCGCGAAGGTGATCGGCGTCGATCCCTCGACGGATCTCGCGCTGCTGAAGGTCGACGCGCAGAACCTCCCCGCCATGAAGTGGGGCGACTCGTCGAAGCTCAAGGTGGCCGAGTGGGTGCTCGCCATCGGCAATCCCTTCCAGCTGAATCAGACGGTCACGCTCGGCATCGTCAGCGCGCTTGGCCGCGCCAACGTGGGCATCGCCGCCTACGAAGACTTCATCCAGACCGATGCCGCCATCAACCCCGGCAACTCGGGCGGCGCCCTCGTGAACGCCCGCGGCGAACTCATCGGCATCAACACCGCGATCTTCTCGCGCAGCGGCGGCTATCAGGGCATCGGCTTCGCCGTGCCGAGCAACCTGGCCCGCCGCGTCGTCGACGACCTCACGAAATTCGGCAAGGTGCGGCGCGGCTGGATCGGCATCGTCGAGATGTCGCCGCTCACCTCGCGCCTCGCCGACGAACTCGGCACGACCGGCAGCGACGGCCTGGTCGTGATGCGGATGTGGCGCGGTCCGGCGTATCAGGCCGGCGTGCGGCCCGGCGACGTCATCCTCAGCCTGAACGGCAAGCCGGTCGCCGATGCCTCGGCCTTCCTGCGCGCCATCGCCGACAGCCCCATCGGCAGCACCGCCTCGATCGAGATCCTGCGCGAGTCGGTGCGGCGCACGCTCAAGGTGCCGGTCGGCGAAGAAGCCGCCCGTCAGCAGCGCCGCTAGCCCCGCGACGGCCACGGGCGCGGCCGCGCGTCGGCGTTCCAGAGGCGCGTGCCCGACACCGCGGCGCTCCCCACCACCACCGGCCGCCAGTAGCGGTCGCCGCCGCGCGAGAGGCCGATGCGCCGCGTCCACCGCACGGCGCCCGTCACCGCGTCCCCCGCTTCGATCCGCAGCGCGCCATCGAGCAGAACGCGGTTGTGCGTGAGGGCCACCGCGAACGCGCGCGCAAGATTCCCGGGACCGCGGCAGAGCGCCACGTCAGCGGGCGGCGCCTGACCGTCACGCGTGCGCCGCGCGCGCATCACGGCAAGGCCCTCGACCGGCTCAACCGCGCGCAGCAACACGGCGGCCGGACGTCCGTGGTCTTCGGTCACCGCGTTCAGCAGGCAGTGCACGCCGTAGTTGAGATACACGTAGGCGTGACCCGGCGCTTCGTAGAGCGGACGGTTGCGCGGCGTGGGCCCGGCGGCGGCGTGGCAGCCCGGATCGGATTCGCCGATGTAGGCCTCGACCTCGACGATGCGGCCTGCCACCGCGCCCTCGGCCGTCTCGTGCACGAGCCGCGCGCCGAGCAGCTCGCGCGCCACGACGAGCGTGGGGCGCGCATAGAAGCTCGCGGGCAGCACGCGGCCGGCGCGCCTCGGCATGGCCGGCGCCTGCCCCGCTACGCGTCGTGCGACCGGTCGGCCGCGGTGAAGGCCACGCCCGGGCCGCTGTCGAGGAACACCCCGTTCGAGACCGCCAGTTCCTCGCGCGTCAGGAGCGCAATCACAGGCTGCGTGGGGGCCATCATCACGAGCGTGCCGGTGCGCTCGCCCACCGTCACCGTGTCGCCGGGCCGCAGCACCTTGCGCGCGTAGAAGCCGGCAATCATGTTGCGCGTGATCTCGCGGCTGCCGAGCCCGAGCGATAGCCCGAACGCCGGCGCGATGCCGCCGAGCGCGGAGATCGTGATCGGCGCGAGGCCGAGCAAGGTAGCCCCGGTCTGCGCGACGAGCAGCCGCGTGCCGGCATGGACGAGCGCCGGCACGCACTCGCTCGCCGGCTGCCGCGCGCCGAGCCACGCCACGCGTGCGCGGAGGACCTGCCCATGAGAGACGGGGGGACGCCAGGCAGTCACTGGTCATCCCGGGCGACCAGGAGCGGCGCCAGATAACGTCCGGTGTGCGAGACGGCCACCCGCGCCACCTGCTCGGGCGTGCCCATCGCCATCACCTGCCCGCCGGCGGCCCCGCCCTCGGGACCGAGGTCGATGACCCAGTCGGCGGTCTTGATGACGTCGAGGTTATGCTCGATGACCACGAGCGTGCTGCCGGCCTCGAGCAGCTTGCGGAAGGCGGCGAGCAGCTTGGCGATGTCATCGAAGTGCAGACCCGTCGTGGGCTCGTCGAGGATGTAGAGCAGGCGCTCGCCGCCGGCCGACGCCAGGTGCGAGGCGATCTTCACGCGCTGGGCCTCGCCGCCCGAGAGCGTCGTGGCCGGCTGCCCGAGGCGGATGTAGCCGAGCCCGATTTCGTCGAGCACCTGCAGGCGGCGCAGCACCTTCGGCGAGCCGCTGAAGAACGTCAGCGCCTCGCGCACCGTGAGGTCGAGGATCTGCGTGACGTTGCGGCCCCGGTACTTCACCTCGAGCACGCTCGGCTTGAAGCGTTTGCCGTCGCACTGCTCGCAGGGCACGGAGACGTCGGCGAGGAACTGCATCTCGACCTTCACCTCGCCCTCGCCCTGGCAGGCCTCGCAGCGGCCGCCCGGCACGTTGAATGAGAAGGCGCTGGCCGTGAGGCCGCGGCTTCTGGCGTCCTTGGTGGCGGCGAGCAGCTCGCGGATCGGATCGAACGCCTTGAGGTAGGTGACGGGGTTGCTGCGCGGCGTGCGGCCGATCGGCGCCTGGTCCACCAGCACCACGTCGGTCAGCAGCTCGGCGCCCTCGAGCCGGCGGTGGAAGCCCACCTTGCGGTCCCAGTCGCCCTTGGCGCGCTTGAGCCCCGCGTAGAGAACGTCGTGCACGAGCGTGGACTTGCCCGACCCGCTGACGCCGGTGACACACGTGAGCGTGTTCAGCGGGAACTCGATGTCGACGTTCTGCAGGTTGTGTTCGCGGGCGCCGATGAGGCGGATCTTCTGCGGCGAGCCCCTGCGGCGGTGCGCCGGCACGGCGATCTGCAGTTCGCCGCGCATGTACTTCGCGGTGAGCGAGCGCGGCTCGCTGGCGAGGTCGGCGAGCGGGCCGTTGAAGATGACGCGGCCGCCGTGTTCGCCGGCGCCGAGCCCCATGTCGACGACGTGATCGGCCACGGCGATCATGTCAGCGTCATGTTCGACGACGAGCACCGAGTTGCCCTGATCGCGCAGCTTGCGGAGGATCGTGATGAGGCGCTGGTTGTCGCGCGGATGCAGTCCGATCGACGGCTCGTCGAGCACGTAGAGCGTGCCGACGAGCGAGGCGCCGAGCGACGTCGCCAGGCTGATGCGCTGCGCTTCCCCGCCCGAGAGCGTCGACGACAGGCGATCGAGCGTGAGGTAGTCGAGACCGACGTCGGCGAGGAAGCCGAGGCGCCGCCGGATCTCGACGAGCACCTTCTCGGCAATCGCCGCCTCCTGGGTCCCGAGCGCCAGGCCGTCGAAGAATGTCTGCGCCTCGCGCGTCGTGAGCGCCGACACCTGAGCGATCGTGCGATCGCCGATGCGCACCGCGCGCGCCTCGCGGCGCAGCCGCGTGCCGGCGCACTCCGGGCACGTCTGGTAGCCGCGGTAGCGGCTCAGGAAGACGCGCACGTGCACCTTGTACTTCTTCCGTTCGAGCCAGGCGAAGAAGCCGCGCACGCCCGCCCAGCCGCCGCCGTTGCCGTCCATGACTGCCGTGCGCTGCGCGTCCGTGAGTTCGCGCCACGGCACGTCGAGCGGCACGTCGAGGCTCTTGGCCACCCTCTTCAGATCGGCGACATGCGAGCGGTAGTGCGGCTTGGTCCACGGCTCGATGGCGCCCTGCGCGATCGACTTGCCCGGATCGGGCACCACGAGGTCCACGTCGAGCTCGACGATGTTGCCGAAGCCGTGGCACGACGGGCAGGCGCCGAACGGGTTGTTGAACGAGAAGAGGCGCGGCTGCGGCGTTTCGTACGGCAGGCCGCAGGCCCGGCACTCGAAGCGCTCGCTGAAGACGTGGCGCGTATCGGCCGCGCCGCCCTCGCCGAGCTGGCTGGCCCAGGCCGCGCCGCCGCCCTGCTGGTAGGCCACTTCCACCGAATCGGTGAGCCGCGTGCGCTCGTCGGGACTCGTGCGCAGACGATCGACCACGACGGCAAGGGTGGCCTTCTTCTCGATGTCGGCCGGCGTCAGATCCTCGAACGCCACGGCGCGGCCGTCGACGAGCAGTCGGCCGAAGCCCCGGCGTCGCAGTGATTCCACGGCGGCCCGGCCCGGCGGCACAGGCGCGGCCGGCGTGGCCGGTTCCGCCGGCCGGTCGTCGGCGTCGTCGCCGTCGTCGTCGGCTTTCGTGTGCGGCGGCGTCTCGGCGAAGACCGGCATATCGAAGCCGATGAGCAGCCGCGTCCCGGCGGGCAGCGCCAGCAGCCGGTCGGCGACCACCTCCGCCGTTTCCCGCACCACCTCGATACCGCAGTTCGTGCAGCAGGTGCGGCCGACGCGCGCAAACAGCAGGCGCATGTAGTCGTGCACCTCGGTCACCGTGCCCACGGTGGAGCGCGGATTGCGCACGCTGTTCTTCTGGCGAATCGCAATCGCCGGCGCGATGCCCTCGATCCGATCGACGTCGGGCTTCTCCATCCGCTCGAGGAACTGCCGGGCGTAGGCCGAGAGCGACTCGACGTAGCGGCGCTGCCCCTCCGCGTAGATGGTGTCGAAGGCCAGCGACGACTTGCCCGACCCGCTGACCCCCGTGAGCACCACCAGCTTGTTGGCCGGCAGCGTCACGTCGATGTTCTTGAGGTTATGGGTGCGCGCCCCCTTCACGACGAGGGGATCTGGGATCCGGGCAGATGACATGGCGGGAACCCCTGATGGTAGCGCAACGCCTTGCCGCGTGGGCAGCGGCGTGCAGCCGGTCGCCACCGCGGCTCGGCCGTCCGGGACGCCGACAACAATTCTTGTCGCCACGCTCCGAACCTTGGCCGTCGCGCGAAATTTCGGGGCACCTTCTGCGCGGACATTCACAGGATTTCTCGCTCCGACTGGCTGGCACGGTTCCTGATACCCGAAGTCAGCAGCTGGGATGAACCCGATGGCATCAACGACCGCCGGACGGAGCGTCCTCGTCGTCAACGATCAGAACGCGCTGCGCCAGGCCATGGTGCGGACACTGCTCGCCCGGGGCTTCCGGGCGCGCACGGCGCGTTCCGGGCGCGAGGCGCTCGAAAGCGTCCGGATCGACAAACCGGACGTCATTCTGATGGACATGGATCCGCCGGCCCTCGAGGGCTGGGAATCCGCCCGGCGGCTCAAGGCCGACCCGGTGACCCGCCACATTCTTGTCGTGGCGCTCTCCGAGAACGCCCAGATCGATTCGCGCAACCTGGCCATGCGCGTCGGGTGCGACGCCTTCGAAGTCAAGCCGGTGGACGTCGATCACCTGGTCGCGAACGTCGAGAAGCTGCTGCCGTCGTAGGCCGACGCGCTGCTTCCTTCTTGGTCTTCGCGCGCCGGAGGGCTACCATCGCTCCACCCTGTGGCAGGCACACCCTCCCCTTCCGTGATGCCTGACGCGCCGTCGAGCGCAACGTGGGACTGGACGGTGACGTCCGACCGCGTCGCCTACTCCGCGGCGTGGCATGCCCTGCTCGGGGACGCCAAGGGCAACACCACCGAATCACTCCACGGCTGGCTCGGCCGCGTCCATCCCGACGACGTCGCCTCGGTCATGCACGCGCTCGACCGGCACCTGAGCGGCGCGACGCCGACCTTCCGCTGCGAACACCGCCTGCGCTCGCACGCCGGTGCGTTCCGCTGGGTGGTGGCCGAGGGCGTGGCGGATCGTGATCCGAGCGGCCGCGCCGTGCGTCTGGCCGGCACGCTTGCCGATGTGCAGGAGCGCAACCACACCGACACCCTCGCCGGGCTGCCGGGACTCTTCGCCCTGCGCGCCCATGTCGAGCGGCTGGTGGCGGCGGCGCGCGACGTGCCGTCGACGCGCTTTGCGCTGCTGCTCGTGGACCTCGATCGCTTCGGCGCCATGAACGCGATGCTTGGCCTCGAAGGCGGCGACGTGCTGCTGCGCGAGGCGCTGCGGCGGCTGGCACGCTGCCTGCGCGAAGGCGATCTCGTGGCTCGTATTGGCGTGCACGACATGCAGGCGATGGCCGGCGACGTGGCGCTGCCGCCGCTCGGCGGCGACGAGTGCGCGCTCGTCATCTCGCACCTCATCGACGCCCGCGACGCGCTGCGCGTGGCCGCCCGCCTGCACGACGCGCTCTCCGCCGCGTTCCCGGTTGCCGGACATCGCCTGTTCGCGTCGGCCTGCGTGGGCATCGCGATGAATAGCGCGGGGCACGATTCGGTGGACGACCTGCTGCGCGACGCCTATTCCGCGCTCGTGCGCGCCAAGGCGCGCGGCCCGGCCGAAACGCAGCTCTTCGACGACTCGGCCCGCGCCGCCCCGTCGGAGTTCATGGAGTTCGCCCCGGACCTTGAGACGGCGATGCGCGAGGGCCAGTTCGAGATGTGGTTCCAGCCCACGGTGCATCTCGGTGATGGCTCGATTGTGCGCGCCGAGGCGCTGCTGCGCTGGCGGCATCCCGCGCGCGGGCTGCTGCGGCCCAACATCTTCGTGCCGCTGCTCGAACAGGCCGGCCGCCTCGTGCCCTTCGGCTGGCAGACGATCACCAATGCCTGCCGGTCGCTGGCCCAGTGGCGCGCCGTGCATCCGCCGGCCCGGGCCATGCGCATCTCGGTGAACCTCTCGAGCTCGCAGCTGCTCGCGCCCGATCTCGTGGGACGCCTGCTGGCCGCCGTGCGCGACGCCGGCGTGGAACCGGGCGACCTCGAACTCGAAATCGCCGAACTCGACGCCATGGCCAACTTCGATCGCGCCGTGCAGATCTCGCAGGCGCTGCGCGACGCCGGGTTCAAGGTGGCGCTCGACGACTTCGGCCTGGGCCTCGCCGCCACCGAACACATCCGCGCCCTGGGCGTGCAGACGCTCAAGATCGACCGCAGCTACCTCGGCGGCAATCCGCAGCATGGCGGCAGCACCGCCATCGTGCAGTACGCCATCGAACTCGCCGCCGTCCTCGGCATCGAGGTAGTGGCCGAAGGCATCGAGACGCCATCGGAACTGCAGGCGCTCAAGAAGCTGCGCTGCCCGCTGGGCCAGGGCTTCTACTTCGCGCGCGCCGTGCCGGCCGACGAACTGCGGCGCCTGCTCGAACTCGACGCCACGGCCGGCACCGATTGGTGGGCCGGCACCGCCCCGGCCTCGGCACGCCGCCGCCGCGGCTCCGACGCGGCCGTTCCGGCCTCCTGAGCCCGCCCGCCGCGTTTCCGGCTTCCCCGCCCGCGCCCGGCGGTGATAGAATCAGAAGCCTTGGTCATCGGGTTGCCGAGCCGCCAAGGCCCCACGCCGAGCCGGCGTAGCTCAGTTGGTAGAGCAGCTGATTCGTAATCAGCAGGTCGTAGGTTCAAGTCCTATCGCCGGCTCCAGTTTTCCCTCCCAGCCATCCCGCCGACACCCGTGCTAACGTGGCAGAGCGATGGCCTGACCTGTCGGGAGGCGCACATGACCCACGTCCGTTTCGTCCTCGCTCTTCGCGCGGCGGTCCTCGCGCTTTCGGCCTTCGCCGTGGGCACCACCGGCGCCTCGGCGCAATCGGCGCCGCGCTCCCCGGTGGTCTCGCCGCCTGCCCCGTCTGACTTCATGCTCGGCCGGCCGAAGGCCTTCATCTCCGTGGACGGCGGCTTCCTCTTCGCGAGCGCCGGCAGCGACATCTACGACTTCGTGACCGACCAGCTCACCGTCGAGAAGAAGAACTTCAACGCACCGGTCATCGGCGGACGCATCGGCGTGCTCATCACGCCGCGGCTCGAAGTGGGCCTGCTCTACGAGACCGCGGGTTCGAAGACCGCGTCCGAGTATCGCGACTTCATCGACAACGCCGGCCTGCCGATCACGCAGACGACGATGCGGGAGGATCACCACGTCGCCGCCACCGTGCGCTGGTCGCTCGTGCCCTCCGGCCGCCGCATCAGCCGCTTCGCGTGGATTCCGCGCACGTTCACGCCGTTCATCGGCGCCGGGGCCGGGGCGATGCGGTACCGCTTCGAGCAGTTCGGCAGCTTCGTGGACTTCCAGACGCGGCGCATCTTCGACGACACCTTCCGGTCGGCGGGCTGGGCGCCGAGCGTGCATGCGCTGGCCGGCGCCGATCTGCGCGTCTTCCGCAAGCTCTATCTCACCGCAGAAGCCCGCTACACCTGGAGTTCGGCGGCACTGGGCGCCGACTTCGTGGATTTCGAGCCCATCGATCTCGCCGGCGCACGTCTTGGCGCCAGCCTGAAACTGGTGTTCTAGATCCGGGAGCCATGACCATGACCCGCATCCTCCTCGGCGCGTCCCTGCTCGCCCTCACCGCCACCGCACCGGCCCTCGCCCAGACGCCCGCGTCCGCGCCCGTCGACCACCGCTGGTCGGCCTTCCTCGGCTGCTGGCGCGCGGTGGACGACCCGGCCGGCACCGGCGCGCGCGTCTGCCTCGCGCCCACTACGAACGGCGTGAGGGTCACCACGATCGTCGGCGGCCAGCGCGTCAGCGACGAGACGCGCATTGCCGACGGCACGGCCCGCGCAGTCGATGCCGACGGCTGCCGCGGCACCGAATCCGCCCGCTGGTCCGGCCGCGGCCTGCGCCTCTACCGCACGGCCACGGTCACCTGCGACGGCGGCGCGCCGCGCACCCTCGCCACCGCCTCGTTCTTCGTCGCCGGTCCAGCGTGGGTGGACGTGGAGACGGTGGAACACGACGGTCAGACCAGCGTGCGGGTGAGCCGTCTCGTGCGCGCCGCGAACCAGACGCTGCCGGATGGCACGTCGCTCGCGCGTCCGGCGGGCGCGCGTGGTCCGTCGGCCGAGGCCATGGCGACGTTCACCGTGGACGACATCATCGACCTGAGCAGCGCCCTGCCCGCCGACGGCGTGCAGGCGGCCATCGCCGAAGCGCCGGCGCCGTTCCGCCTGAACGCGAAGGCGCTCGTGGCGATGGCCGAGGCCGGCGTGGGCGATCGCGTGATCGACCTCATGGTCGGCGTCACCTGGCCGGCGAAGTTCCAGATCGAACGCGCCACCGGCGGCGGCGGCTGGGCCGGTGCCGGCCTCGGCGCGATGAACGACCCGTTCTTTTCGCCCATCATCGGCCCGGCAGCGCTCTTCAACTGCTACCAGGCCTATGGCTGGGCGGCCTCGAGCTACTGGGGCAGCTGCGGCGGCCTGGATCCGTTCCTGTTTGCGACCATTCCGGGCTACTACAACGGCTACTGGGGGGCCTTCGGGCCCGACTGGGTGGTCACGCAGCCCGCTGCGGGCGGCAGCAACGCGCCGCCGCAGGCGCTCCCGGAAGGGCGTGTCGTGAACGGCCGCGGCTACACGCAGGTGCGGCCGGTCGAGACGACGTTCTCGATGCCGATGGGTGGCGGCAGCAACGGCACGAACAACGCCGGGGGCGGCTCGTCGGGCACCTCGAGCGGCGGCGTGAGCGGCTCGGGATACTCCGGCGGCGGCTCGGGGGGCGGCGATCGGATGGCCGTGCCGCGCGGCCCCGGCGGCGATCGCTAGGCCGTCGCCGGCGACAGTTCCGGGGCGCGCTCGACGCGCGCCTCGTCCCGGCCCGCGCTCGGCGGCGTGGACGCGACGATCGTGGGCGCCAGTTCGATGAAGCGCTCGACAAGGGTGCCGTCCATGGCCCCCTTCGCTACGTCGCTCCGCAGTTCCTCGAAGGCGCGCGCGATGCCGAGCGACGTGCGGTAGGGGCGATCGGTCGTCATCGCATCGAAGGCGTCCACCACGCCGATGATCTGCGCGAGCAGCGATACCTCGCTGCCCTTCAGACCGTCCGGGTAGCCGCTGCCGTTCAACCGCTCGTGGTGCTGGCGGATGATCGGCCGCACCGCAGCCAGCGACCGCAGGCCCGAACAGAGCCGCTCGCCGATGACGGTGTGCGACTTCACGATCTCGTATTCTCCGGGCGTGAGGCGTCCCTGCTTGAGCAGGATGGCGTCTGAGATTCCCACCTTGCCCACGTCGTGCAGCAGGCCGCCCTTGCGCAGCGCCCGCAGGTCGTCGGCCGAGAGGCCGATGGCGCGGCCGAGCGTCACAGCGTAGGTCGAGAGCCGATCGCAGTGGCCCTCCGTGCAGGCGTCGCGCGCCTCCACCGTGAGCGCCAGGCTGACGATGACCGATTCGGCGGATTCGAATTCGTCGGTGTAGCGCTTGAGCCGCGAGAGCGACCGGACGCGCGCGGTGAGCTCCGACGAGTCGAAGGGCTTGGTCAGGAAGTCGTCGGCGCCGGCTTCGATGCCGGCCAGGCGGTGTTCACGGCCGGCGAGGCCGGTGAGCAGCACCACCGGGATGAGGCGCGTGGCTTCGAAGCGCTTCAGACGCCGGCACACTTCGAAGCCGCTGGCGCCCGGCAGGTCCACGTCGAGCAGCACGACGTCGGGCGCGAACTGCGCCACGGCGCCGATCACCCCTTCACTGTCGTGCAGCACGTCGACGACGAAGCCTGCGGCCGTCAGCAGTCGCCTCAGGACGTCGGTGAACGCGGGCGAATCGTCGACGATGAGAACGCGGCGAGCCCCGGTATCGCGCATGTCGTGCCTCACTGCCTCCCGAGGTCACGCAGGAGGCGGGCCTCCTTGGCGACCACGCGATTCTTGCCCTGCCGCTTTGCCGTGTACTGCGCGTCGTCGGCGCGTTCGTAGAGACTGGCTGCGGTGTCGCCGGCGGCATGTTCCGAGAGGCCGCAGCTGATGGTCGGCACGCAGGGTGGCCGGCCCTCCTCGCCCGGCTGACCGTTGGCGATGCGGCTGAGCACACTCCGCAGGCGGTGTTCCGCCAGGCGCGAGGTCAGGCCGGCGAGGAGCACGGCGAACTCATCGCCGCCGACGCGCGCGACGAGGTCGTCGCTGCGGAACGACTGCATGAGACGCGTCGCCACGTAGCGGAGCACGTGATCGCCCACGGCGTGGCCGTGCGCGTCGTTCACCCCCTTGAAGTCGTCGATGTCAAGCACGGCGAGGACGAAGCCGGGGCGCGACGGCTCCAGCCAGCGCTCGAGCGCCTCGTCGAAAGCCCGCCGATTGGCTACGCCGGTCAGCGAGTCCGTCGACGCCTCGCACTTCACGGCGGAGAGGTCCTTCTCGAGGGCGGCCACCTTCTCCGTGAGCGACCGCGCGGCTTCTTCCCACGCCTTGCGCTGCCTGGCCGCCGCCAGCTTCAGCGCGAGCACTTCGGCCCCGAGGCGCACCTTCATCTGGCGCGCGTCGTTCAACTGCCCGATCGCCTCGAACCGCTCGGTGGACTGGATGAGGCTCGTGTGCGTGGTGCTCACCTCGGCCCCCATGGTGGCCATCACGTCGCGCAGCGCCTCGACCACGACAGACGATTCCTCGACCCGCTGCGTGCGCAGCTCCTGGAGCTGGGCGATGAGTTCGCGGCCTTCACTGAGGCAGGCGGTGGCGAGGGCTTCGACTTCGGTGGACGGCGCGCCGGCGGCGACCGCGGTGCGGCAGGCCTCGAAACGCCGCGCCAGCGGCTGCCAGCCGGCCTCTTCGTCGGCCGACAGGAAGTCGCGGGCCCACGCCAGCAGCTCGTCGAGCAGGCGCAGCACCGTCGCGTGGTCACTCTCGTGCCCGCGACGCCGGAGGTCGAGCGAGATGACTGCGTGGTTCAGCATGTGACCTGCGCGCGTCGCCCACCGCGGCCAGACGCGCTAGGACGCCTCCAGCGGGGGAATCGGCTGCGTGCCGTCGCGATTGAGCCACAGCGGGGCGAACACGCAGGCACCGGCATCAGGGGCGTCAAGCGTGACTTCCCCGTCAAAGAGCGCCTTGACGGCATCGGTGATCTGCCCGGCGGCGAGCGGCCGCGAAATCGAAAGCGCCTGGCGCGGCTCGGTCACGAGCGCGAGTGCCCGCGCCACCTCGTCGGAGGTGCCGAGCAGCCGCAGCGCGGGACGCGCCGCCACCCAGGCGGCGGCCTCGCCCGCCGAGCCACCGGGCAGGCGGTCGGTCACGAGCACGAGGTCCGGCTGCGCGGCCGTGAGGCGATCGGCCTCCTCGGCGGTCTGCACCGTCTCGACGTCGTGTCCCTGCCCGCGCAGCACGGCCTGCAGCAGGCGGCGGTGCGTCGGGTCGCCTTCGACGAGCACCACGGTCTGTCCCGACTGGCGGGGGGTTTCGGTGCTGTGCGGACGCAACACGGTGACTCCGTCCGACGGCAGCAGCAGCACGACGCTTGCCACGCGGTGGCCGTCGGTCTCGACCATCACGCGGCCGCCGGCGCGGCGCAGGGCTTCGATCGCCGCCACACCGGCTTCGTCCGTGTCGCGGCGCTGCTGATTCGGGGGCGCCGGCAGGTCGGAGGTGAGATAGCTCACTTCGACGCGGACGTAGCGGCCTGGACGGGCGCCGACGGGCGTGTGTGGACGCCGCGCGCCCACTGCGACGTTCATCGTGCGGAAGGTCAGCGTGCCGCCGTGCGGCATCGATTCGAGCGCTTCGGCGGCAAGCGCCGAGAGCGCGTGATGCACGACGGCGCGTTCGATCGAGACCGTCCATGGATGCGGCGCCGGCTGCACGGCCACGGCGAGGCGATGCCCGAAGGTGCGGCGCAGATCGTCCTGCACGGCGGCCAGCAGCGCATCGATGTCCACGGCGCGCGCCGCCTGCTCGCGGCGCTGGCTCAGGCCGCGCACGCGCGCCGAGACCTGGGCAGCAGAGGCCACGGCCCGGCGGATGGCGTCGACGGCGCTGGCGTCGGCCGCGTTCGCGCCTGGCGTAATCAGACACTCGGCATGGCCGCTGATGATGGCCAGCAGGTTGTTCAGTTCGTGCGAGAGCTGGCTCGCTTCGTCGCGTGTCGCCGGGACGGCGACCGGGCCGGGTGCAGGCGCAGGCCACGCCGAGACGGGCTTGATCGCCACGCGCAGCGACGTGAGGGTGCGGGGGGCGTCGAAGGAGGCGACCAGGTCGACCACGGCCGGCAGTGCCTTGCCGTCGAGCCGCACGAGATCCGCATCCCAGCGCTCGAGCCGGCCAGTGACGGCCGCGGCGCCAAGCGCCTCGGCCAGACGGTCGGCATCGCGGCAGAAGAGGCTCAGGTGGACGCCCATGGCCTCGCGCGGGTCACTGAGACCCAGCACGCGCGCCGCGGCGGTTCCACACTCGAGAATGCGCCCGTCCGGCGACACGACCAGCTCGGCCACCGGCTCCGCGAACTCGGAGCCCGGCGCGATGGACGTGGACGGCACGGAAGCGGCGGTTTGCGCGGCTGGCATCGGCACCTCGGGGGAATGTTCACCGGCGGTCTGGAACCCGCCGGTGCCGGCCCCATGGCCGGCGATTGCTCCCGGTGGGCCAATCGGCCGACGGGGAGAGAGCTTTAGCGGACGAGTGGCTCTGCCGAGCCGGGGGCGGCCCCGGCTCGCGGTGCGGCGGATGAGGTCGCCGGGGGGACGGCGCCTGTCGGCGGCGCCGGCTCCGGTGTCGTGCCGCGGCGGAGCGATTCCTCAAGGAGCGCGCGCGACTGGCTGCGCACGATGATCGACACGCGCCGGTTGCGCGGGTCCATCGGCACCTCGGGCATGCGGAGCTCGGTCGCGGCAAAACCGCGCACCCCCTGCACCTGGCCGGGATTGAGGTCCCCGGCCTCCATCACCCGCCGGGCGGCATTGGCGCGGTCGGCCGAGAGTTCCCAGTTGGAATAGGCCTGGCCGCTGCTGAAGGGCCGGCTGTCGGTGTGCCCCTCGACGACGATGTCGTTCGTCATCTTGCCCAGCTCGCGGCCGATGATGCTGAGGATGCGCACGCTTTCACCGCGCAGGACGGCGCTGCCGCTGTCGAAGAAGCTCGACGCGTCCTTCTCGATCAGCTCGATGCGCAGCCCCTCTGCCGTGACCGAGAACTCGACCTGGTCGCGCAGCTGCTCGAGGCCGCCGGTCTCGGCAAGGCTGTCGCGGATGGACGCGGCCGCCTTCTCCATCTTCTGGCGCTCCATGGTGAGCGCCGCGGCATCCGGCTGCTGCGCCGTTTCGGGCGCGCGGCCTTCATCGATGCCGGACATGCCGCCGGCCATCATGCCGGTCGACCGCTCGAAGTCGAACACGCCCGGTTCGCGGAAGTAGCCGGCCACCGACTTCTTCACGTCGGGACTGGCGCCGACGAGCCACATCACGAGGAAGAACGCCATCATGGCCGTCACGAAGTCGGCGTAGGCCACCTTCCAGGCGCCGCCGTGGTGGCCGGCGTGGCCACCGCGGTTCTTCTTGACGATGATGATCGGCTGTGTGGGCTTCATGGCCTATGCCGCTGCCGCTTCGGGCTTGCCGGCGGCCTTGCAGAACTTCTCCGTCTCTTCGAAGCTCGGGCGCACCTGGTGCGGCAGCACGCGGCGCGCGAACTCGATGGCAATCGCCGGCGGCAGGCCCTTGAAGGTGGCCAGCACGCCCGCCTTGATGCACTTCTCGTAGTTGCCTTCCTCGTCGATGCGCGTCTCGATGATCGTGGCGAGCGGCCCGAAGATGCCGTAGGAGAGCAGAATGCCGAGGAACGTACCGACGAGCGCGGCGCCGACCTTCTCGCCGATTTCCGACGGCGGCCCGTCGATCGACTGCATCGTGATGACGACGCCGAGCACGGCGGCGACGATGCCGAGGCCGGGGAACGCATCGGCCATCTTCGCGAGCGCGCCCGAGGGCGCCTTCGCTTCGTGATGGTGCACGTAGAGGTCCTCGTCCATCAGCGCGTCGAGGTCGTGCGGCGCCATGCCGCCGACGATGATGACCTTGATGGAGTCCGACAGGAAGTCGAGCGACTCGTGCCGGGCGAGGAACCTCGGGTACTTCGACAGAATCGTGCTCTCTTTCGGGTTCTCGAAGTGCCCTTCGAGCGCCATGATGCCGGTCTGCTGCGAGAGTCGGAAGAGCTGGTAGAGCATGGCCAGCAGTTTGGCGTAGTCGTCCTTGGCGAGCCCGGGCTTCATCACCTCGCCCATCTGCTTGAGCAGCTTCATCACCGTGGAGATCGGCGTGCCGATGAGCAGCTGGCCGATGGCGGCGCCGAAGATGATGAGGAACTCGTTCGGCTGGTTGAGCGTGGCGAGGTTGCCGTGGTGCATGACGTAGCCGCCAAGCACCGAGCCGATGACGATGAGCGTGCCGATAATGACGAACATGTCGTATCTGGTGGTCCGGGGAAACGACCGGGACTCAGGGGCACAATCGGCCCGCCCCGGATTTTCTTGAAGGTCTCATGCCAGCCGGCGCGGCCCTATAATCGGCCGTCGCCACGATGCCTGCGCCCATCCTGCACGTTGCCCCCTTTCTCTGGAGCGGCGCCGGCCGCGTCATCAGCCGCCTGTGCACCGACCAGGCGGCGCACCGCCCGGTCACGCTCGTCACGACCGGTGCGAGTGGCGGTCTGCGTGACTGGCCGTCGTACCGGCGCGCACTGCGGGTGGCCGGAGTGGCCCACCGCCGCCTCGACGTCTTCCATCGCGACGCCGAGCACTTCTGGGGCGCCGCCACGCGACTGACCGCGCTGCTGCGTGAGCTGCAGCCCGCCGTCATCCACGCGCACGCCGGCGTGCCGGCGGCACTCGCCGCGATTGCCCGCGATCGCTCAGGCCTGCGGGCCCGCCTCATCGCGCAGATGTACAGCTGGGGCCCGAACCGCGCCGCGTGGATGGACGCGCAGGATGCCTGGGCCTTCAGCCGGGCCGACCGGGTGGTGTGTTCGGCGCATGCCTACCGGCATCTGCTTGCCGCGCACGGGGTGCGGGCATCGCGAATGTCGTATCTGCCGTGGGGACTCGACTTGGCCGCCCTCCCCTTCCAGCCGCGTGGCGGCACAGCGGTCGAAGCGCCGGTCATCGGATTTGTCGGCCGTATCGAACCTCGCAAGGCACAGGTGGCGCTCGTCGAGGCGTTCGCGCGGCTGCGCCGCGACCTGCCTGCGGCCCGGCTCGAGCTGGTCGGCCCGGTCGCCGACGAGGACTATGCGCGCACGCTCACGGCCACGATCGGACGACTCGGGGTGAGCACCGCAGTACGCGTCACCGGTCAGGTCAAGGACGTGACGCACTTCGTCCGCGGCTGGTCGCTTTTTGCTTCGCTGTCAGCCGACGAAGGACAGGGGCTCGCGGTGCTCGAAGCGATGGCGCTCGGCGTGCCCGTGGCAGCACGTCGCGTCGCCGGCATCGAGGACTTCCTGACGGCGGGCGCGACCGGCTGGGCCATCGAACCCGGGGGCGCCACGGCCAGCGCCCGCGCCCTGCGAGCGGCGCTCGACGACACCGGCGCACCGGCGATCGTGGCGCGCGCCCGCCGGCTGGTGGAGCGCGACTACGACTGGACCACGATGCGTCACCGCTTCGATCGGATCTATCGCGCCTGATCGATCACGCTGGCGGTTGGGCGGCCCAGCACACGCGAGGCGACGGCCGTACCGGCTACCCGTGCCACCCGCGCGCGCGCCGTGGCAAAGCGCGTGTCGCACTCGGCGCGCACGCGCGGCTCGGCCGGTCCGCCGTGCTCCAGGAAGTGGCGGAAGAGCAAGGCGGCGGCCACGTCGAGCCCGGCCCGTTCGCTGCGCACGCCGGCTGAGAACAGGAACTCGCTGACCTCCTCGGCGGCTGGTGCGTCGGCCCCGAACGCCGGTCCGTCCGGGTCGAGCGCGCGCAGGTACGCGGCGCGCCGCAGGCGCGCGAAGTAGTCGCCGCCACCGACCTCGGTCCCGGCGAGCAGCCGCAGCGCCCGGTCGGTGCGGCCACCGAGCAGGGCGCACTCGATGCCGACATCCAGCGCGTCGCCCACGGTCATCGGCAGTGCGTTGATGGCCCGCGAGGCGGCCGCGAGATCACCGCGTCGCAGCGCCACCCGCGCGCGCACGACCGCGACGCGCCCGGCGCCGTGCGGCCTATCCGCGAGCAGGCCGAGCACCCGCTCTCGGCGAGCGGGCTGGTCCAGGGCGTCTTCACACAGGGCCAGCCGCGAGAGGGCCTCGCCCACCCGCGTGTAGAGCACGAGCGGCGTGGCCGAGCCCGTATCCGGGAGCATTGCCCTCGCGAAGACGCCGGTCGCGGCTCCAGGTTCCCACGGCCGGCGGAGCGCGAGGTGCCACACGTCACGTGCCAGTCGCAGATCGCCGGACACGCCGAGCAGGTCCGCTTCCCCGCTCAAGGCGTCGAAGAACATCTGGAATACCCCCGGCAGCGCGGCGCGGGCGTCCTCCACGGCGCCGCCCTTGAGCAGTTCCAGCGCGCGCGCGAAGCGGTCATCGTCGTCGTCGCTTCGCCAGCGTGCAAACGACGTCACGTTGAGGGGCCTCGGTGAGTCCGCCGATTCGGTGCGGGATGCGGGCCGCGGCCGGTCACGGCG
>JBIKUN010000212.1:0-5485 GCA_044347565.1 Vicinamibacterales bacterium
AGGTCGCGGCGGTACTGCCAGAACGGCCGCCCGGTGCGGCCGTCGAGCGCCCAGGCCAGGTTGTTCGACCCGGTCACATAGAGCACGCCGTCCCACGCGAGCGGCGTTGTTTCGAAGCCGCGTCCCCGCGTCATCGTGCCCGTCTGGAACGTCCACTGCGCGGCCAGCCGGTGGACGTTGGCGGGCGAGATCTCGGTGAGCGGGCTGTGACGGCGGCCTGTATAGTCGCCCGAGAACGTCACCCAACGCTCGGGATGCGTGAGCCCGGCGAGGAGGTCGGCGGGGGTCGGACCGCTGGGGCTCTGCTGGGCGAGAGTCACGGCCGCTCCACCCAGGAGGCCCACGATGAGGGCTGGCAGTCGCGTCATTTCTGGCCTTTCAGCATGGAGAGATACTTCACGAGGTCGTCGAGCGCGGCGTCAGACAGGCGATCGGGCCCGTAATCCGGCATGAGGGACTGCGTGTCGCGTGTCACGCTCGTCAGATCCGCCTTCAGATAGCCCTGCAGACGCTCCCGCGTATCGAGCATCTGCACCGAGAACGCGTCCTCGCCCTTGCGCAGTCCACGCACTTTCGCGCCGCTCGTCGTGACGAGAGTCACCGACTGATAGCCGGGCACGATGGCGGCGCTGGCCCGGCGGATGGCCGTGCGCAGCGCGTCGGCAGACTGGGTCACGCCAATCCGCGTGAGATCGGGGCCAAGGCGCCCGCCACGCGGGCCGACGCGGTGACAGCCGCCACAGCTGCGCCAGAAGGTCGCTTCGCCCGGCGCCGCCGAACCACGCGACGGGCCGCCGCCGTCGGTCGTGCCGAGCGCCTTCAGGTAGGCGACGAGGGCTCGTATCTCGGCATCAGGGGCGGTGGACGCCGGCATGATGCTGCCCGCCACGCCCTGCCGGATCACCTGGTACACGCGCTCGTCGGTGGCTCCGGCACCCCAGAGGCGCGTGAGGTCGGGTCCGCGCACACCGGTGGCATCGGCCCCGTGGCAATCGGCGCACCTGGCCGCGTAGAGTGCGGCACCCTCGGGTGACGCCCGACCCGCCCCGGCGGTGGGCGCCTGGCCCGACGCCGCCAGGACAGCGGAGCAGGCGGCCGTGGCCACGGCGAGCACGATCCGGAGCATGCACGCGAGTATACTGCCCGCTGCTTTCGATGGTCACGAGGAGGCCAGCATGCCAGTCACAGCAAAACGTTCGCGTGTCGCGGTGCTCGGGTCGGTCGTCGCTGCAGCGGCGGTGATGTGGACGGTTGGGGCCGTGCTCGGCACGGCCACGTCCGCGGCGCAGCAGCCCCAGAGCAATTTCATGGGCGGCAATCCCGCGCAGATGGACGCCAAAGCCATTCGCACGCTGCGCCTGCGTTTCCCAGCTGGCAGCCGGTCCAACTGGCACAGCCATTCCCATGGCCAGCTGCTGATGGCGGAATCCGGCAAGGGGCGGACGCAGGATCGTGGCGGTGTGGTCGTCGAAGTGGCGCCGAACAAGCCGTGGTTCACGCCCG
This sequence comes from Vicinamibacterales bacterium, assembly GCA_044347565.1. Lineage (GTDB taxonomy): Bacteria > Acidobacteriota > Vicinamibacteria > Vicinamibacterales > UBA2999 > CADEFD01. Next base: position 1,504 of record JBIKUN010000212.1, read on the forward strand.
CCGGCGTCGAGCACTGGCACGGCGCGGCGCCCGACCAGGACATCGTGCAGCTCACCATCTACGAGGGCGAGGTCAAGTGGCTGGAGCCCGTCGGTGACGCGGTCTACAAGACCGCACCCGGCAAGAAGTAACCGGCCGCCATGTCGCAGACACGCAGCCGATCGCGAGGGAAGATCCTGAGCGCCGTCGCCGCAAGCGGCCTCCTGCTGTGGCTCCTGGGCGTGGGACTCGGCACGACGTCGCGCGCGCAGGAGCCGGCGAACTTCCGCGGCGGCGTGCCCGGAACGGCGGACTCCGCCGCCGTGCGCCTCTCGCGGCTGCGATTTCCGGCCGGCACCCGCTCCAACTGGCACCGGCACTCGCACGGGCAGTTGCTGATGGCGGAAAGCGGCAAGGGCCGCACCCAGACCCGCGGCGGCGTCGTGACCGAGGTCGTGCCCGGGCAGCCGTGGTTCACCGGGCCGAACGTCGAGCACTGGCACGGCGCGGCCCCCGACCAGGAATACCTGCAGCTCACAATCGGCGAAGGCACCACCACGTGGCTCGAGCCCGTGGCCGACGACGTCTACCGAACCCCGCCGCGCCCGCGGTAACCCCCGTGGCACCTCGTCCGAGCGCCCGGGCGTCATCTCCACGACGGAAGGACCACGAACCATGTGCGATGAGAACTTCGAACACGATCTCGAGAACTACGCGCGCTTTCCGAAGATGACCCGCCGCCAGCTCGGCGCCGTGTCGCTCGGCGCGGGCATGATGTTCGCGCTGCCGCGCGCCGCCGATGCGCAGGCCGTGAAGGAGCAGGACGTCGTCATCAAGACGCCCGACGGCGAGTGCGACGCCTACTTCGTGCATCCAGCGAGCGGCGCGAGCGCGGCCGTCATCGTGTGGCCCGACATCCTCGGGCTGCGTCCGGCGTTCCGGCAGATGGGGAAGCGCCTCGCCGAGTCGGGCTACGCGGTGCTCACCGTGAATCCGTTCTACCGCAAGGCCAAGTCGCCCGTGGTGCCCGCGGGCGCGAGCTTCGCGGATCCGAAGGTGCGCGACACGGTGATGCCGCTCGCGCAGAGCCTCAATGCCACGACGCACGTGACCGACGCGAAGGCGTTCGTGGCGTGGCTCGACCAGCAGCCGGCGGTAGACAAGCGCAAGAAGATCGGCACGACCGGCTACTGCATGGGCGGCCCGATCGTGATGCGCACGGCGGCGGCCGTGCCCGAGCGCGTGGGCGCCGGCGCGTCGTTCCATGGCGGCGGCCTGGCGACGAAGACCCCCGATAGCCCGCACCTGCTCGTGCCGCAGATGAAGGCGAGCTTCCTGTTCGCCGTGGCCCAGAACGACGACGAACGCGACCCGGCGGCGAAGGACATCCTGAAGGAGACCTACGCCAAGGCCAAGTTACCCGCGGAAATCGAGGTCTACGCCGCCCAGCACGGCTGGTGCCCGCCCGACTCGGCGGTCTACGACGAGAAGCTCGCGGAGAAGGCGTGGTCGCGCCTGCTCGCGCTCTTCAAGACCGCGCTCGCCTGAGAGCTCCTGGGACTACTCGACGCTCGTCGCGCGGCAGCGGCTGCGTACTATGTCTTCGGGTCTGTCACCGTCACCGGATCGTGACGGTGACAGACCCCGTTACAAACCCCGCTACAAACGCACGGGGATGCCCTGCGCCTGCAGGAACTGCTTGAGATCCGTGACGCCGTGCGTGTTGAAGTGGAAGATCGAGGCGGCGAGCGCCGCATCCGCGCGTCCGGCCTCGAAGACTTCGGCGAAGTGCGCGAACTCGCCGGCCCCGCCCGACGCGATGACCGGAATCGCCACCGCGACGGAGACGGCCGCCGTGAGCGCACAGTCGAAACCGCGCTTCGTGCCGTCGCGGTCCATCGACGTCAGCAGGATCTCGCCGGCGCCGCGGGCCGCCGCCTCGCGCGCCCACTCGACCACGTCGCGCGCCGCCGAGGCGCTGCCGCTGCGCGTGTAGGCCGTCCAGCGGTCGCCGTCGCCCTTGGCGTCGATCGCGACCACTACCGCCTGGCTGCCGTAGCGTTCGGCGAGCCGCGTGATGAGCGCAGGATTCGCCAGTGCCGCCGAATTGAGGCTCACCTTGTCGGCGCCGGCGTCGATGGCCGCCGCGGCATCGTCTTCGTTACGGATGCCGCCACCCACGCAGAGCGGCAGGAAGAGCTCCCGCGCCACCGCCTGGATCGTGTGCGCGCGCGCCTGGCGGGCTTCGAGCGTGGCGGTCACGTCGAGGATCACGACCTCGTCGATGCCCTCCACGTCGTAGCGGCGCGCCAGTTCCGCCGGGTCGCCGGCGGCGCGCAGGCCCTCGAACTTCACGCCCTTCACGACCTGCCCGTCGCGCACGTCGAGGCACGCGATGATGCGTTTGGCCAGCATCTACGTCACCCCCGTGAGCCAGTTACGCAGCACCTGCAGGCCCACCTGGCCCGATTTCTCGGGATGGAACTGCACGCCGGACACCAGGCCCTCTTCGACGGCGGCGGTGAACTCGATGCCGTAGGTGCTCGTGGCGACGGTGCCGCGGGCGAGCGGTGCGGCGTACGAGTGGGTGAAGTACACGTGCGAGCCGTCAGCGATGCCGGCAAAGAGGCGCGACCGGCGCGGCAGCGCCAGCGTGTTCCAGCCCACGTGCGGCACCTTCTGGCGCGCGCCGCTCGCCGGCTCGATGTCGGGCAGCCGGTCGCACATGCCCTGGCACACGCCGAAGCCGGGCACGTCGGGCGCCTCGGTGCTGCCGGCGAAGAGCCACTGCAGACCCACGCAGATGCCGAGCAGAGGGCGGTTGTGATCGAGCCGCTCGAGGATGGCGTGCCGCCACGCCTGGTCGAGCGTGCGTGTCGAACCGAAGTGGCCCACGCCGGGCACGATGACGCCGCGCGCGCGGGCGAGGTCTGCGGGGCCGGCCGGGGTGTAGACGTCCGCTCCCACCGCCGCGAGCGCCTTGCGCACGGAGGTGAGGTTGCCGGCGCCGTAGTCCACGAGAGCGATGCTCATCGCACCGCCGTCCGCACAAACCGGTAGACGCCCCGCTGGCGTTCCGGATAGCTGATCTGCTCGTACTCCGCCATCTCCGGCAACGTGACGCGACGCCGGACGAGATCCAGGGCCGCGGCTGTTGGCATCGGTGGCAGGCCGGCGAATCGACGGAGCTTCGCCAGAGGCGACACACGGCGCCCTGTGATGTCGAACGCGTTGGTGGCCAGGCCCCCGAATACGCTGTCGCGGTTCGCGCTGAGGAACCAGAGGTATCGGCGTCCGCGCCGGGGTAGCCGCTCCCACGAGACACGCGTCGCCACGCGGACGCCGCCGATCTCGATCTCGCCACCCCCGTCATAGCTGAACACGATCGAGGTGCCGGCGAGCACCGGTCGAAGCGATCGGTTCTTGATGACCTCGTCGACACGGGCGATCACGCGATCCGTGCGGATGCGGGGCGCATCCCCGATGCGCGCGGCGGCGGTGTCGACGGGCGTCACCTTCAGATCGGTCACCGTGAGCAGAAGCACGAGATTCGCCCGGCGCGGCGCCGTTTCGAGCGGCGGCTCGATGGCGTCGGCCCCCCGCGTGTGCCACGTAGGGTCGAGGTCGCTAGTCACCACCTCGACCCGCCGATCGCCCGGCCGCAGCAGCGATTCGAGCGGCGCCTCGCTGGCCCAGACGGCCCGGTGGCCAGGCGCGTATCCGTCCATCGCGGGCGACGAGGTCGCGCGCGAGCGCGGCTGGGACTCTCGCCGCATCTGCTCCGCTGGCGACACCGTCCACAGCGCGCACAGGACGAGCACGGTCAGGCCCGAATGCCACGCCGCGCCCTTCACAGCAGCCCCTTCGTGCTCGGCAGCATCTTCGCCATGCGGGCATCCTTCGCGCAGGCCACGCGCAGCGCGCGGGCGAACGCCTTGAAGCTGGCTTCGATCTTGTGATGGTTCGAGCGGCCGTGCATCACCTTCACGTGCACGTTGGCGCG